>CAXTNC010000322.1:0-2009 GCA_964245495.1 uncultured Acetobacteraceae bacterium | reverse complement strand
GTCGGGGTGGGGGCGCGGCGGTCGGCGGCCAGGTCGATCAGGGTGTGGTCGGTTTCGTGCCCCACCGCCGAGATCAGCGGGATGCCGCACGCCGCCGCGGCGCGCACCACCGCCTCGTCGTTGAACGCCATCAGGTCCTCCAGGCTGCCGCCGCCGCGCGCCACGATCAGCACGTCCGGGCGCGGCACATTCCCTTCCGGCAGGGCGTCGAACCCGGCGATGGCGGCGGCGATGCGCTCCGCGGCGCCCTCGCCCTGCACCGGGACCGGCCACAGCAGGATGGGGCGGGGGAAGCGCCGGGCCACGGTGGTCTGGATGTCGTGCAGCACGGCGCCCTGGGCGGAGGTCGCCACGCCGATGATCCCGGGCAGCAGCGGCAGCGGGCGGCGACGCCCGAACAGGCCCTCGGCCAGCAGCCGCGCCCGCAGCGCCTCGATGCGGGCCAGCATGGCGCCGGCGCCCGCGTACTCCAGCCGCTCGATGATGATCTGGAACTGGCTCTTGTCGCCGTAGGCGGAGATGCGGCCGGTGGCGATCACCTCCACGCCGTCCTCCGGCTTCAGGCCCACGCTCCGCGCCGCGCCCTTCCAGATGATGCCGCGCAGGCTGCCGCCCTCGTCTTTCAGGCTCAGGTAGGTGTGGCCGGAGCTGTAGCGCTTGACCTCCACCAGCTCGCCGCGCACCCGCACCCGGCCGAACGCGCCTTCCAGGGTGCGCTTCACCGCGCCGGCGATCTCCGTCACGGTGTACTCGGGAACGTTGCTCGCCGCCGGCGCCTGCGTGTCCATGGCGCGAACCTATGCTACGGAGCCGCCGCCACCAAGGAGGCAGGGATGCGGGTGTTGCTGATCGGCTCGGGCGGGCGGGAGCACGCGCTGGCCTGGGCGCTGGCCGCCTCGCCGCTGCTCGCCAAGCTGTGGGTGGCGCCCGGCAACCCGGGCATCGCCGCGCTGGCCGAACTCGTGCCCCTTGCGGCCACGGACATCGCCGGCCTGGTCATGTTCGCGCGGCGCAACGCGGTGGACCTGGTGGTGCCGGGTCCGGAAGCGCCGCTGGTGGCTGGGCTGGCGGACGCCCTGGCGGCGTCCGGCATCGCGTGCTGCGGGCCGTCCGCCGCCGCCGCGCGGCTGGAAGGCAGCAAGGCGTTCGCCAAGGAGGTGGCCGAGGCCGCCGGCGTGCCGACCGCGCGCTGGGAGCGGTTCACCGACGCGGCGGCGGCGCGGGACTTCGCCAGCCGCCGGGGCGCGCCGGTCGTGGTCAAGGCGGACGGGCTGGCGTCCGGCAAGGGCGTGGTGGTGGCGGAAAGCGAGGCGGAGGCGGCGGCGGCGATCGACCGGTTCATCGCGCAGGGGCCGATCCTGGTCGAGGAGTGCCTCACCGGCGCGGAGGTCAGCCTGTTCGCCCTGTGCGACGGCACGGATGCGGTGCTGCTCGGCACGGCGCGGGACCACAAGCGGGCGGGCGAGGGCGACACCGGCCCCAACACCGGCGGCATGGGCGCCATCTCCCCCGCGCCGGGCTTCGACCCGGCGCCCGCCATGGCGGGGATCATCCGCCCCGTGCTGGCCGAGATGGTTCGGCGCGGCACGCCGTTCCGCGGCGTGCTGTTCGCCGGCCTGATGCTGACCGCGGCGGCGGCGGGGACGGAAGCGGCGCTGATCGAGTTCAACGTCCGCTTCGGCGACCCGGAGTGCCAGGCGCTGATGGCGCGGCTGCAAAGCGACCTGCTGCCCGCCCTGCTGGCCGCCTGCCAGGGCGAACTGGGCGCCTTCGAGCTGCGCTTCCGCCCGGAGGCTGCGTGCGCCGTGGTGCTGGCGGCGCGCGGCTACCCCGGGGAGCCGGAGATGGGCCCAGAAGCGGACAGGGTGATTGCCGGGCTGGACCGCGCCGCCGCCGTGCCCGGGGCGCTGGTGTTCCATGCCGGCACCGCGCTGCACGGCGAGCAGGTGGGGGCGGCGGGGGGGCGGGTGCTGACGGTGTGCGGCACCGGGGCGGACGCGGTGGCGGCC
>CAXTNC010000321.1:0-2010 GCA_964245495.1 uncultured Acetobacteraceae bacterium | reverse complement strand
TCGTCATCCATCCATGCAAAATGGGAACATGCCTCAAGCCCTAACAGGGCCTAGCTGCAAAGCTTAGAAGATTGAGAACACAATGGAAGCTTGCCAGCAGTTGCAGCAATGGTGGAAGAAAACGGCTGCCAAAGTCAACACCAAGCCAGTCTCGGCTGACAGAGTTCAGGAGCTTGAACGGCGATGCAAACTGATGCTGCCGGGTGATTTTCGAGATTACCTTCTGCGGTCCTGCCCTGCCAACGAATTTAATGATGCTGAGAATTCCACATGGTGGGAGTTTGATCGCATCAGAAGCATACCAGACGAGTACAGGCATGTCGTCCGAAACCCGCTTATCACTGCCCATTCGGGTCAGTATTTGTTCTTCGCCGGCCACTGCATCTGGTGTTGGGCCTGGGCGATAGCGTGCACTGGTAACGAGGACCGGGGCAAGGTCGCGATCATCGGCGGAAATCCGGGCCATTTCGTCGCGAGCAGCTTTTCCGATTTCGTGAAAGCTTGCACGACTGATTTCAAAACTGTTCGCTTCCAGGCCCAACAGCCATCGGGCACGCCTTCAGGCTGGATCAAGCTTTCGGTTTCGTTTCAACTTTTCAGCCTTGCATGGCTTTTTCGTTCCTTTGCCCTCAGACATCAACTTTGCCGAGCGCCGCTGCATCAACTGCCGGCTCGCGACGGCCGAGAGACTCCATGCTTGAGAGTTCGAGAAGGCGGGGCGGCCGCTCGAAGCGCCGGTGAACGGCCTGCTGGCGTTCAGTCCTGCTCGCGGCGCTCCGCATCCGGCAATCAGAACAGCGTCGCCAGCAGCGGCGCCAGCACGGCGGTGACGATGCCGTTCAGCCCGATGGCCAGGCCGCCGAACGCGCCCGCCGTCTCGTTCAGCAGCAGCAGGCGCGCGGTGGCCAGCCCGTGGCCCGCCGTGCCGCCGGCCAGGCCCTGCGCCCGCCAGTCCGCCACCCGCAGCAGGCGCATCACCGCCGGGCCGAGCAGCACGGCGGCCAGCCCCGTCATCAGCACGAACACCGCCGCCAGGGAGGGCGAGCCGCCGACCTGCTCGGCGATGCCCATCGCGATCGGCGTCGTCACCGACTTGGGCGCCAGGGACAGCACCACCGTGCGCGACGCCCCGAGCGCGCGGGCGATCAGCATGGCGCTCAGCGCGGCCGTGACCGACCCGGCGAGCAGCGCGGGCACGATGGCCGGGGCGGCGCGGCGGATGCGGGCGAGGTTGGCGTGCATCGGCACCGCCAGCGCCACCGTCGCCGGGCCGAGCAGGAACTGCACGTACTGCCCGCCCTCGAAATAGGCGCGGTACGGCGTGCCGGTCAGCAGCAGCAGCCCAGCCAGCAGCGCGATGCTGAGGAGCATGGGGTTGGCCAGCACGTGGCCGCGGGCGAGCCGGCTCAGGCCGGTGGCGGCCTCCCAGGCGATCAGGGTCGCGGCCAGGCCCAGCAGCGGCGTGGTTTGCAGGTAGACCCAGAGCTGGGCGGCCCCGCTCACTCCGCGCGCCCCCGCGACAGGCGCTGCATGATCCAGCCGGTGACGGCCAGGCTCAGCGCGGTGGACGCCAGGATGGACGCCAGGATCGCCGCCCAGTCCCGCGCCAAGGCGTCCAGCTGGGTGACGATGCCCACGCCCGCCGGCACGAACAACAGCGACAGGTGGCGCAGCAGCCCGTTGGAGGCGTCGCGCAGCGGCTCGCCGGGGCCGCCGCGCACGGTCAGGATGGCCAGCAGCAGCAGCAGGCCGAGCACCGGGCCGGGCAGCGGCAGGCGCAGGCTGCGCGCCGCGACCTCGCCCGCGAACTGGCAGAGGATCAGGACCGTGAGCGAACGCAGCACGCGCTACTGCAGCGGCACGGTGAGGTTGAGGCCGGCGCCCGGCGCCGCGCGGCGGTTCTGGCCGGCCTGGGCCGAGGAGGACGGCGAGATGCCCTCGCCGCGGTACTGGTCGTGCCGGGTGAAGAAGCCCGGCGTGAGCGAGGGGTCCTTGGACGCTTCCGTGGTC
>CAXTNC010000320.1:0-2014 GCA_964245495.1 uncultured Acetobacteraceae bacterium | reverse complement strand
GGCGGCCGAGGGAGGGAGGGGAGCGCTCACGCGGCCTGGCCTTGCAGGGAGCCGCCACGCTAAGAGGTCAGCCTCCCCCCGCCAAGCCTCCGGACCCCGCCGCATGATCCTGGACGAGCGCACCTACCTGATCCAGCCCGCCCACGTGCGCGACTACCTGCGGCTCTACGAGGCGGAGGGCATGGCGTTGCAGGTCAGCCACCTGGGCCACCTCGTCGGCTGGTTCACCACGGACAGCGGCGGGCGGGTCAACGAGGTGGTGCACCTGTGGCGCTACGCCGACGCCGGGGACCGGGAGCGCCGCCGGGCCGCGATGGAGGCGGACCCGGCGTGGCAGGCGTTCCGCGCCAAGTCGTCCGGCTACGTCATCGAGATGCGCAGCCGCATCCTGCGCCCGACCGGCTTCTCGCCGATGCAGTGATTCCAGCCGCCGTCAGGGCGCCTGCCCCTGCGCGCCGGGATGCCGCCCCGCCCGCTGCGGCAGGACCAGGAGGCAGACGGCCATGAGGGCGGCGAGGGCTGCGGAGATGGTGATGTCCCCGATGCCCAGCCCGCCCGCCGCGGCCGGCTTGTCCAGCGAGTTGGCGACCGTGGCGCCGAGCGGGCGGGTCAGGATGAAGGCGGCCCAGAACAGCAGGGTGCGGGATGTCGCGGTGAAGAGGTAGAGCGCCGCGGCCACGGCCAGCGCGGCCGCGATGAGGAGCGCGCTGCCATTGTAGCCAAGCCCGGTGCTGTCCGCCATCCAGTCCCCCAGCGCCGTGCCGAGGGTCTGCGAGAGCATGATGGTCGCCCAGTAGAACCCTTCCACCTTGGGGGAGGCGACGGTTTCGACGGAAACGGAGCCGAGCGACCATCGCCACAGGCCGAGCGTGGCGATGACCATGGTGAACAGCGACAGCGAGCCGCCCAGGTAGCCGATGCCGAGCGAGCGATCGAAGAAGTCGGCCAAGGTGGTGCCGGCGAGCGTGGTGGCGGTGATGACGGCCCAGTAGAGGGCGGGGTGGAACCGCCGCGCCCTGATTTGCGCGGTCAGCAGCACGAGCAGCGCCGCACCGAAGATCACCGTGCCGGCCAGGTAGCCGAACCCCAGCGTCAGGGTCACCGCGTTGCCGCCGACCTCGCCCAGGGTGGTGGCGACGATCTTGATGGCCCAGAACGCGAGCGTGACGGCGGGGACCTTGCTCTCCGCCGCCGGCGTGGATGCGGCCTGCGGCATCCTATCCGGGAAAGAAGGTGTAGGTGGCGCTGTAGTCCACCCGCAGCTCGGCCCCGGCATGGTCCGCGTCGCAGCCAGCGGCCGGGGCGGCGCCGCCCTGCGTGGCGCTGCGCACGATGTAGGACACGCCAGCGAACACGCCCTCGCCGGCGTGGGACTTGGCGGCCAGCACGAGCCAGGGAACGGCGCCGGCCTGCGGCGCCTGGGCCGTGGCCACCGCCGCGCCCACGACGGTGCTGCCGTCCTCCGCCTGCCAGCTCGGCCCGGCGAAGTGGCGTCCGACCTGGCGGCCCGCCGGGTCGAGCAGGATGGCGTCGGGCGCCTTGAGATGCCAGGCGTAGCCGGCCTCGGTTTGCGCGCAGGCATACACTTGGGCGCCCTTGCCGAGCAGCACAATGGCCGGGGCGGCTGCGTGGGCTTGGCGGGCGAGGGCCAGGAAGCCGAACAGCATCAGAAGCCGCGCGCTTGGCTTTGCGGCCCGCAAACATGGGTTCTTGGCTGCGCAGTCAAGGTCAATGCGTGCTTCAGTCATGGCATGGCTCCTACTCGGCCGGCACAGCCACGATGCGCGCCCGCTTCCCCCGCGCCAGCCGCTCCAGCGCCAAGTACACCACCGGCGTCGTGTAGAGCGTCAGCGCCTGGCTCGCGATCAGCCCGCCCACGATCGCCACGCCCAGCGGCACCCGGTATTCCGACCCGGTGCCCCACGCCAGCGCCAGCGGCAGCGCGCCCAGCAGGGCGGACAGCGTGGTCATGGTGATGGGGCGGAACCGTTCCAGGCAGGCGGCGCGGATCGCC
>CAXTNC010000319.1:0-2069 GCA_964245495.1 uncultured Acetobacteraceae bacterium | reverse complement strand
CGTGGCCTTTCCACATGCGAAGGGCGCACGTGGAACCTTTGGCCACTCCGCCCGGGGATGACGGGGGGATGCAGAACGCCTGTTTCGGCTTAGGGGGCTGCGCTGACGGTTCTTCCCCGCCACTCCGCCGCGCTCTGGCCCCAGAGATCGACCCGGTCGGCCTCGTAAGGGGCTGGCAGCCGGGTGAAGCCGCGGTTCACCGATCCCAGCTGGGCGGCGACGGCGGCGGAGGCGGCGTTGTCCGGGGCGATGACGTGCGCCACCTGCGCCCACCCCAGCGCGTCGAACACCCAGTTGATCGCCGCCGTGGCGGCTTCGCTCGCATAGCCGCGGCCCCGGGCGTCCCGCAGCAGCGACCATCCGACCTCGGCGGCGGGCCAGCCTTCCGGATGGTTCGGGCCGACGCGGCCGAGCCAACGCCCGGTGCTGCGCTCGATGACGGAGAACATGCCGCAACCGCGAAGCGCCCACATGCCGGCGGTGACCGCCATTGACCGCCACGCGACTGAGCGCGGGCCGGGACCGCCGAGGAAGCGCATGGCCTCCGGGTCGGCCACCAGCGCGGCCCAGCCGTCCAAGTCCGCCTCCACCGGCGGGCGCAGCAGCAGCCGGGCGGTTTGCAGCGTGGGGCCGCTCAGCGTTCCAGGCACATCGCGACACCCATGCCGCCGCCGATGCACAGGGTGGCCAGGCCCTTGCGGGCGTCGCGCCGGGCCATTTCGTGCAGCAGGGTCACCAGCACGCGGGCGCCGGACGCGCCGATCGGGTGGCCGATGGCGATGGCGCCGCCGTTGACGTTCACCTTGTCCGTGTCCCAGCCGATGTCCTGGTTCACCGCGCAGGCCTGGGCGGCGAACGCCTCGTTGGCTTCCACCAGGTCCAGCTGGTCCGGGGTCCAGCCGGCGCGCCCCAGCGCCTTGCGGCTGGAGGGGATGGGGCCGGTGCCCATCACCGCCGGGTCCACGCCGGCGGTGGCGAAGGAGGCGATGCGGGCCAGCGGGGCGAGGCCGCGGCGGGCGGCCTCGGAGGCGCTCATCACCACCAGGGCGGCGGCGCCGTCGTTGATGCCGCTGGCGTTGCCGGCGGTGACGGTGCCGTCCTTGCTGAAGGCGGGGCGCAGCTTGGCCATCATCTCCGGGCTGGAGTCGTGGCGGATGTACTCGTCCTCGCTCACCACCGCCTCGCCCTTGCGGGTCTTCACCGTGACGGGAACGATCTCGTCGGTGAAGCGGCCGGCCTTCTGCGCGGCGGAGGCCTTCTTCTGCGACCTGTCGGCGTAGGCGTCCTGCTGCTCGCGGGTGATCTGGTAGTGCTTGGCGACGTTTTCCGCGGTGACGCCCATGGCGTAGCCCTGGAAGGCGTCGATCAGGCCATCCTTCATCATGGTGTCCACCATGGACAGGTCGCCCATCTTCTGCCCGGCGCGCAGGTAGGCCGCGTGGGGGGCGAGGCTCATGCTTTCCTGCCCGCCGGCCACCACGATGCTGCTTTCGCCCGTGCGGACCTGCTGCGCGGCCAGGGCCACGGCGCGCAGGCCGGAGCCGCACACCTGGTTGATGCCGAACGCGGTCTTGCTGGCCGGGACGCCGGCGGCGATGGCGGCCTGGCGCGCCGGGTTCTGCCCCTGGGCGGCGGTGAGGATCTGGCCGAGGATCACCTCGTCCACCTCCTCCGGCTCCAGGGCGGCGCGGGCCATGGCGGCCTGGAGCGCCGCCGTGCCGAGCACGTGGGCCGGGACGCTGCCGAACACGCCGTTGAAGGCGCCGACGGGGGTGCGGGCGGCGGCGACGATGACGATGTCATCCTGGCTGGCGGACATGGCGGTGCTCCTTTTCCGCCTGACATAGGCGCTCAGCGGGCGCGCAACCAGTGCAGCGCCGGCTCCCACAGCTGCGCCTGGGCGTGCGCGCCCGCCACCATGCCGACGTGGCCGGCCGCGGGGCGCAGCGCGGCGGCGCCTGGGATCAGCCGGAGGAGGGCGGCGGCGCTGGCCGGCGGGCCGCTGCGGTCTTGCGCCCGCAGCGCCCCCACGGCGGGGCAGCGCCGCGCGGCCGGGGGCCCGGCGTGTG
>CAXTNC010000318.1:0-2085 GCA_964245495.1 uncultured Acetobacteraceae bacterium | reverse complement strand
GCCCGGCTTGACGTTCGGCGGCTCCGTCGCGTCGAGGCCCGCCTTGGTCAGCGCGGCCACGCTCAGGTTGGACACGGTCGGGTGGACGCTGAAGTGGGAGGGCACGTAGGCCGCCAGCGGCGGCGGCAGGTCGTCGAGCGCCAGCCCGTCCAGGGTGAGCGTCATCTCGGCGTCCAGCGTGGCCTGCGGCGCCGTGCCGCCCAGCGAAACCTCCAGCTTGCCCACCGACCCGGCGTGGCCGGCAGCCTCGAACTTCAGCTCCTCGGCGGTTTCGTCCACCCGAGCGCCCGTCAGCAGGTCGCGGGTGTCCTGCAGCACCGCCCGCAGCGTCGCCCGTTCCGCGGGCGTGAGATCGGGCGGGTGACGGCCCCCGGCCTTGGTTTCCAGGCTGAACTTGCTGACCTGCTGCAGCAGCGGGACCAGCGCCGCGTGCGCCAGCCCGGACACGGAGGTCGCGGTGTGCAGCCGGCTGGCGGTCAGCGACACCTGCGTGCCGTCCGGCAGCTCCGAGTGCGACGCGTAGTCCTGCGCCGTGCCGTCGGACAGCAGGTCGACGTGCGCCGGGTCGGTCGGCTGCGTGCTGGACACGCCGGTGATGCGGCCGAAATGGGTGACGGCGGCGGCGCTGTCGCCTTCCCGCAGGATGTCCAGCGAGGCGATGCTCCGAGTGCTGGACGTGGCGCTTGCCCATGCCAAGTCGAACGTGCCGCTGGCCTCCTGCTGGCCGAGCTTGACGGTGTAGGCCGTGGTTTCATCGTGCCGGCCGGCCGGGCCTGGGTTCCTGCCGCCCGGCGGGTCCGGCACGCTCTGCGCCGCGGTGAAGGTGAACTCCGCCGGCAGGTGCTGGTCCGTGACCGACCATGACGTGCCGCCGAGCGGCTTGGCCTGCGCGGTGAACGCGGCGTCCGGCGGCTCGATCCGGGGCACGCCGAACGAGGCGAGCGGGATGCGGAGGAGGTAATGGTCCCCTTCCGCGGTCAGCTGCACCGGGTGGTCCGGCAGCTTGGCCCCCGGCAGCAAGGCCCCGAGCGCGGCGGCGGCCTGGCGTTCCAGCGCCTTCGCCTCGGCGGGCGAAGGAGCCGTCTGCGCGAGGCCGCCGCTGGACCCTGCCGCGAGACCCGCCGTGAGCACGGCGGCGAGCAGCAGGGCGCTGGGGCGCCGCAAGGGGTAAACTGGCCGCATCAAGGCTCCTGCTCCATGGTCAAGGCTGGGGTCAAGGCTGCACCTTGCCCCATCGCAGCGGCGGGGCGAGGCGCGCGAGGTGGCCGCCGCGGCCGTCTAGCCTGCCCCTTGGCCGAGCGTCATCTCGACGGTGGCCACGTCCAGCAGGCGCTCGATCACTTCAGGCTCCTGCGCGCCGGCGATCGCATGGTTGCCGGCGACCACGAAGCAGGGCACGCCGTTGATGCCCAGCCGATGGGCGCGCAGGTTGTCGGCCTGCACCCCGTCCAGCTCCGCCTCGCTTGCCAGCATGGCGCGGGCCTGCGCGGCATCCAGCCCGCAGGACGCGGCGACGGCGCACAGCACCGCGGGGTCCCCCAGGTCCCGTCCGTCGGCGAAGTGCGCGGCGAACAGGGCTTCCACCACCTCGTCCGCCCGGCCGAACCGGGCCGCCCAGCGGACCAGGCGGTGGGCGTCCACGCTGGACGGCGTCCGGCGCATCCGGTCGAAGCGGAACTGCACGCCCTCCGCCCGGCCGATCTCGGCGATGGATTGATACAGCCGGCGCGCCCGGTCCTCGCCGCCGAACTTGCGCACCACGTAGTCCGAGCGGGCCATGCCCAGCCGGGGCATGTCGGGGTTGAGCAGGAACGGTCGCCAAAGCAGGTCCACCAGCAGGTCCGGCCGGCGGCGTATGGTGCGGACCAGGCGGCGGGCGCCCAGGTAGCACCAGGGGCAAACGAGGTCGTGCACCACCTCGACGGTCAGGCGAGCCTTCGGCGGGGCGAGGACGTTCACCGGGCCATCCTAAGACGAGGCCGCCGGGCCGTCACATGCTTTCTGTGCCTTGGAGCGCGGTGCTACCCCCGCATCAGCGCCCGCTGCCGCACCAGCGCCAGCACGGCCCGGCGGCCTCGTCTTAGG
>CAXTNC010000317.1:0-2103 GCA_964245495.1 uncultured Acetobacteraceae bacterium | reverse complement strand
CGCCCGCACGGCGGCGGCGCTGCCCGGCCCTGACACCACGCTCGCCGACGCGCTGCGCCCGATCGACTTGCCCTGGCTGCCCGCGGTGGCGAACTGGGAGGCTCCGGTGATCGCCGCCGCCGACGCCTCGGCGCTCAGCCTGCGCGACTGGCACGCGAACCAGCTGGAAGCGCCGAACTGGGAGGTCGAAGGCGGCCTCGGCGCCTGGGTTGCCCGCCGCCTCGGCCCGCCCGCCGGCCCGGTCAGCCTGGGCGTTGCGGCCGATTGGGTGCGCTGGGACGGGCACGGCGTGAGCGTCGAGACCGCTGCCGGCGCCACCCGCGCCGCTGCGGCCATCATCACGGTGTCCACGGCGGTCATAGGGCAAATCCGTTTCATCCCTGAACTGCCGGATGCGGTGGGGCAGGCGATCCATGGGCTGCCGATGGGCCTGCTGAACAAGGTGGCCTTGCGCGCCGCCGGGACCGACCGGCTCGATCTGCCGGACTCGTGCAGCATGGACCAGTTCGTGCCCGCGATCGACGACCTTGCGGTGACGATGCTCGCCTGGCCGCATGGCCGCGACCATGTGATCTGCTTCGTCGGCGGCAGCCAGGCGCGCAAGCTGGAAGGCGCCGGCGAGACGGAATCCTTCGTGCGCGGCCAGTTGCGCGCACTGTTTGGCGCGAAAGCGGATGCAGCCTTCCGGCCAGGCGCGGTGGTGACGCAACGGGCCGACGATGCGTGCTCGCTTGGCGCCTACGCCTATGCCGAAGCGGGCTGCGCCGGCGCGCGCGCCGTGCTGGGCGCCCCGCTCGCCGATGGCCGCCTGGTGTTCGCCGGCGAAGCGACGCGCACGGACGGGCTGGCCGGCACGGTGGGCGGCGCGTTCCTGGCGGGAGAGGACGCGGCGCGCACGGTCAGGGCGGCCCTGTCGAGATAGGCCAGCCCGCGTCAGAACGCCGCGATCAGCGCGATGCCCGCCACCATCAGCAGCCCGCCCAAGGCCCGCCAGGGATTCATCCCGTGGACGGGCATGTTGAGCAGGCCCCAGTGGTCGATCGCGAGCGAGGCCAGGATGTTGGCGGTGATCACCAGCCCGTTGAACGGCCCGGCGCCGATCTTGTCCACGAACATCAGCCCGCACACCACCGCGACCGCTCCCGTCAGCCCGCCGAGCGGCGCCCACCACGGCATGGACGCAACACCCTCCCCCGTCGGCAGCGGGCGGGGAAACACCGCGAACAGGCCGGCCGTGACGAACACGATCAGCCCGAACGACACGGCGGACGCGAACCACGGGTTGGCCAGTGACTGGCGCAGCGCCCCGTTCATCGAGTTGCCCATCGCCTGCATCACGCCGGCAGCCAGGATCAGCGGGTAAAGCCAAGCGGAACCCATGCTTCAGTCTCCTTCAGGTGAGCCCAGTCATCCCAGCAGCAGCACCGCGGCCAGGGCGAGCAGCAAGGCCGGCGGCATCACCACTGCGCCGCGCGCCAGGAACGTGCCGAAGCCCACGTCCAGCCCCTCGCGGCGCAGCGCCGTCAGCCACAGGATGGTGGCGAGCGACCCGGTGATGCACAGGTTCGGCCCGAGATCGACCCCCACCAGCAGCGCGTCCGTGACGCTCTGCGGCGCCTGCGCCTGCGCCACCGCGGACCCGGCGATCAGCCCGGCAGGCAGGTTGTTCATCCCGTTGCACGCCACCGCCAGCGCCGCGCCGGCGCCGGCCGCCGCCGCCTGCGGGGCTGCTTGCGCTGCGCGGTGCAGCAGCGCCGAGATCTGGTCCACCACGCCCGTATGCCTGAGTCCTTCCACCAGCACGAACAGCCCGGCGACCAACGGCAGCACCGGCCAGGACACCCCGCGCAGCAAGTCCCACGGCGCTTCCCGCTTGCGGAGCAGCACCGCCGCGGCGGTGAGAAGCCCGGCCAGCGCCGTCGGCAGGCCGAGTTCCATGCCCGCCGCCGACGCCCCCAGCAGCGCCAGCCCCGCCACGCCCAGCACCAGGCCTCCCAGCGTGGGCACCGCCAGCGCATACGGCCATGGCAAGGACACCATGGCGGACAGGTACTCGCCGGAGGCCAGCCGGTAGAATACCCGGTGCATGAGCTGGGTCGATTC
>CAXTNC010000316.1:0-2139 GCA_964245495.1 uncultured Acetobacteraceae bacterium | reverse complement strand
GACTGGTACATGGAGGGCAAGATCAACATCGACGACCTGATCACCCACACCATGCCGCTGGAGCAGATCAACCACGGCTTCGAGCTGATGCACGAGGGCGCGTCGATCCGTTCGGTGGTCGTGTACTGATGGCCGAGCAGCTCTCGGCGGCGCGCTGCTTCGGGGGGGAGCAGCGCACCTACCGCCACCGCTCGACGGCGACGGGCACGGACATGCGGTTCGCCGCCTTCGTGCCGCCGCAAGCCGCCGCCGGGCCGGTCCCGGTGGTGTGGTTCCTGGCCGGGCTGACCTGCACGGAGGAGAACTTCACCGCCAAGGCCGGGGCGCAGCGCGTGGCGGCCGAGCTGGGGCTGCTGCTGCTGGCCCCCGACACCTCGCCGCGCGGCGAGGGCGTGCCGGACGACCCGGCGTACGACTTCGGCGTGAGCGCCGGGTTCTACCTGGACGCCACGCAAGCGCCGTGGGCGGCGAACTTCCGCATGGAAAGCTACGTCGCGGAGGAGCTGCCCGGGCTGGTGGCCGCCACCCTGCCCGCCGACATGGGGCGGCAGTCCATCATGGGCCATTCCATGGGCGGGCACGGCGCGATCACCCTGGCCCTGCGCCATCCGGGGCGGTTCCGCTCGGTGTCGGCGTTCGCGCCCATCGCGTCGCCCACCCAGTGCCCGTGGGGGGAAAAGGCGCTGGGCGGCTACCTGGGGACGGACCGGGCGGCCTGGCGCGGGCATGACTCGTGCACGCTGCTGGCCGACGGCGCGCGGCTGCCCGGGCTGCTGGTGGACCAGGGCACGGCGGACCCGTTCCTGGCGGCGCAGCTGAAGCCGGAGCTGCTGCAAGCGGCGTGCGCGGCGGCCGAGGTGCCGCTGACGCTGCGGATGCAGGAGGGCTACGACCACTCCTACTTCTTCATCGCGAGCTTCATGGCGGACCACCTGCGCTGGCACGCGCACGCGCTGGCGGGCTGAGCCGGTCCGGCCCCCTGCGTGAGCACCTGGCGGGGCCTGGATCTCAACCTGCTGGCGGTGTTCGACGCCGTGATGCAGGAGCGCAGCCTGACGCGGGCCGGCAAGCGGCTTGGACTCAGCCAGCCGGCGGTCAGCCACGCGCTGGCCCGGTTGCGCCACGCGCTGTCGGATGAGCTGCTGGTCCGCGGTCCGGACGGCATGGCGCCGACGCCGCGGGCGGAGCAGCTGGCCGGGCCGGTCCGGGAGGCGCTGGCCGGGCTGGCCATGGCCGTCGAGCGGCAAGCCCTCGTTCCGGCGGAGATGGCGGGGCGTTTCACGATCGCCGTCAACGGCTACACCGCTTTCGCGCTCACCAACCAAATCGCGGCGGCGCTCGCGGCGGAGGCGCCGCAGCTCGGGCTGACGGTGGCGCCGAGCGGCACGCGCAACATCCCGGACGACCTGGACGCCGGGCTGATCGACCTCGCGCTGACCGGGCCGGTGGAGGGCGGCGGCCGGTTCATGTGCAGCCGGGTGCTGACCGACCAGTACGTGGCGCTGATGCGCCGCCAGCACCCCGCCGCCGGGGCGGCGCTCTCGCTGGAGGCGTTCGCGGGCCTGCGGCACCTGGCGCTCACCTCGACCGGCGACAGCACCCGGTTCGTGGACGATGCCTTGCAGGCGGTTGGCCTGCGGCGCACGGTGGCGCTCGGCCTGCCGTTCCTGGCCGCTCCGGAAGCGTTGGCGGAACAGGACCTGGTCGCCATCGTGCCGGCGCGGGTCGCAGCGCGCCTGCGGCAGCCTTGGGGACTGGTGGCGCACGAGCTGCCTTGCCCGTCGCCTCCGGTCCACCTGTTCATGACGTGGCATCGCCGCCGGGAGCGGCAGGCGACGCACCAATGGCTCCGGTCCGCCGTGCGGCGCTGCCTCGCCGGGATCGGCCGGGATGGGTGACATGGCGGCATTCATCCCGTGAATGGACGGATAAGGGCTTTGCAGCCGCAAACCGCCGCCCCCGGGGCCACGTGCAGCCTGTCGATTGTCTGATAGGCTCATCCATGCGCCCTGGCGTCACGCTTGGCTTTTCTGCCGTCCTGCTCGCGGCCGTTGCGGCCGGCGGCTGGCACGCCCTGTCGCCCCGGCCTGCGCCGCCTGCCCCGCCTGCCCCGCCCGTCCCCGTCGTGGCGGCGGCGGT
>CAXTNC010000315.1:0-2168 GCA_964245495.1 uncultured Acetobacteraceae bacterium | reverse complement strand
CTCCTTGGAGCGCAGCCGCTCGCGCAGCACCTCCAGCATGCAAATCTCGTAGGTGTGAAGCTGAAGTTGAAGCTGCCCCAGTTTGGTGAAGTGTTGGTGGGCTTCGGTGGCTACGGCTGGACTTCGGCCATCTCCGTTGCTGCTGCGCCTTCGTAGGCCATGGGCGAGCGGTAGCCCAGGCTGGAGTGGAGGCGGACGGGGTTGTACCAGCCCTCGATGAAGCTGAAGCAGGCCATCTTGGCCTCGGCTTGGGACGCGAACCGGCGCCGGTCCAGCAGCTCGCATTCAAGGGTGGCGAAGAAGCTCTCGCACATGGCGTTGTCGTAAGCGTCGCCCACCGACCCCATCGACGGCCGCACGCCGGCCTCCTTGCGGTTGCCGAACGCCAGAGACGTGCATTGCGATCCCTGGTCCGAGTGGTGGATGACATCCTTCGGCCGGCGCTGGCCATCGCCATCGCGTCCAGAACCAGTTCGGCCCGCAAATGGTTGGCCATCGCCCAGCCGACGATCCTGCGGCTCCAGGCGTCCAGGACCACGGCGAGGTAGAGGAACCCGGTTGCTGTTGGCACAAACGTAGTGTCTGCCACCCACAACCGGTTCGGCGCCGTCGCCGTGAAATCCCGGTCCACCAGGTCCGGCGCCGGCCGGGCCTCCTTGTCCCGCTTCGTGGTGGTCACGCCCGCCCGGCGCCGGCTCGCGCCCACAAGGCCCGCGGCGCGCATCAGGCGTGCGACCCGCTTGCGGCCATGCTTCTCCCCTCCTGCCCGCAACTCGGCATGCACGCGCGGCGACCCGTAGGTCTCGCGCGAACTGGCGTGGATGGCCCGCACCCGCTTCAGCAACGCCGCATCGGCCACGGCATGGGCGGACGGGGGAGCGCTTGAGCCAGGCATAGTAGCCGGCCTCGGATACGCCCAGCACGCGGGCCATGGTGGCGACCGGGAAAATGGCCTGGTTCGCGCTCATGAACCCGAAGAGCCGGACGGCACGGCCCCGGTCTCGCGTGCAAACCAGGCCGCAGCTCGAGAGAGGATGTCGCGCTCCACCCGCAACTGCCTGTTCTCACGCCGGAGACGTGCCAGCTCGTCGCGCTCGGTCGCGGACAAGCCATCACCTGCCGCGGCCTGCGCGTCGCCCTTCTCCCGGCTGCCCTCCTGATGCCCAGCGGCGGCAACCCACTTGCGGATCGTCTCCGCAGTCGGCTCGAACTCCTTGGACAGGCTGACGGGATCGCGCCCAGCACGGGCCAGGTCGATGATCTGCTGCCTGAACTCCGGCGAATACGGGGGCGGGTGATCGGCATGGAAAGAACCTCCTGCAAAAGCATGAAAGGCTCCACCAGAGCGGGTCAACTTCAGGAAGCGGATCGTGTCGGTGCGCGGCCGCGGCATGGAGCAAGCCTACATCGGCAGGAACTGCCCGAAATAGCTGTTCTGGGCAGTTCCGCCACCCCGCACGCACGCCGGTGCTGGCCAAACCGGCCGCCGGTCAGCCTCAGCTTTCCACTGTAATGGGCAGTCCAGCCAAGGCAGCGCTGGGGAGACCACGGCCAGGCGCAGCCGCTGCCGGACGGTGTGACCGGACACCCCGAACCGGGCCGCGATGTCCTCGGTGCCCATGCCGCCCCCGTGCAGCCCGGCGAACGCCTCGAACTGGTCGGCCGGGTGCATGTCCAGCCGCACCACGTTCTCGGCCAGGCTCGCCTCCGACCCGTCCACGCCCTCGCCGTCCAGCACGCGGCAGGGAATGGCGGTGCCCTTGCTCACCCGCTTCTGCTTGGCCAGCAGCTTCAACGCCGCCAGCCGCCGCGCCCCGGCCACGACCTCGTAACGCCCGGTCGCCTGTCCCTTCCTGCCCAGCTTGGGCCGGACGACAAGGGATTGCAGCAGCCCATGCGCCTGGATGGAGGCGGCCAGGGCCTCGATGCCTGCCCCGGCCCCGGTGCGCCGGGTGTTGACGGGGGAGGGGGTCAGCTTGGCTAGGCTGATTTCCGTGGTGGTGTAGGTGATGGTGTTGGTGGTCATCGCTCTGTCCCTTCGTTGATGCGAAGCAGCGCCTCGCTGCTTCCCGGGGCCGCGTGAGCGGTGGGGCTGGAGGGGGAAAAGCGGCTTCGCAGGGACCCGGCTGCATGGAGCGGCGCTTGCGCCGGCGGAGGAAGCTGGGTGG
>CAXTNC010000314.1:0-2214 GCA_964245495.1 uncultured Acetobacteraceae bacterium | reverse complement strand
GCCCCGCCGTCAGCAGGTTGACCGCCGCCACCAGCGCCGCCGCCCGCCAGCCGTCCAGGCCCAGCGCGTGGCGGGCCAGGAACCAGTGCAGCCACAGCGCGTAGCCGCCCAGCAGCCACAGGCTGACCCCGGCCGCCGCGTCCTCCCCCATCCCGCCGGCCATCAGCGCCGCCGCCGCCAGCATCACCGCCAGCAGCGCGAGCGGCCAGGCCCACTGGCACCAGCAGAACGCGGCGGCGAAGCGCGGCCAGTCCCCGGCGCGGCCCCAGCGGCGGGCCAGCTCGAAGGAGAACACCAGCGGCCCGAGCAGCAGCACGACGACGCCGGCGATGTCCGTCAGCCCTTCCCGGCTGCCGCCGAGCAGCGCCAGCGCCGCGCCCACCAGCACGAACGCGGCGAACGGGGTCAGCGCGGCCAGCACGGCCTGCGGCGTGTTGCCGAACTGCTCCAGCCCGTCCTTGCGGCCCCGCGCCACCCGCAGCACGCCGAGCAGCGCGTGCCGCAGCGGCGCGCCGGGCCGCTCGCCGGGACGCTCGCCCGGGGCTTTCACGCGGGGGCTTTCACGCCGGGGCTTTCACGCGGCGGCCTTCACGCGGCGAACGCCCGCAGCACGGCGCGGTAGATGTCCGTCAGCTGCCGCAGGTCGGCGATGGTCACGTGCTCGTCCACGCCATGCATGGTGGCGCCGACCAGGCCGAACTCAAGCACCGGGCAGCAGCGCGCGATGAAGCGGGCGTCCGACGTGCCGCCGCCGGTGTCCAGCCGCGGCGCCATGCCCGTCACGGACGCCACCGCCTCCACCACCCGGCCGGCCAGCGCCCCGGGCGCCGTCAGGAACGCTTCCCCGCTGACCGACACCTCCAGCGTGAACCGCTCGGCATGGCGCGCCGCCATCCCCCGCAGCCAGGCTTCCAGGGACGCGCCCGTGTGGCGGTCGTTGAACCGGATGGTCAGCCGCGCCGCCGCCGCCGCCGGAACCAGGTTGGCGGCCGGGTTGCCCACGTCCACGCTGGTGACTTGCAGGCCGGACGGCTCGAACCATTCCGTGCCCGCGTCCAGCGGCTCGGCCAGCAAGGCCGCCAGCAGCCGCACCAGCCGGTGCACCGGGTTGTCCACCCGGTCCGGGTAGGCGGCGTGGCCCTGCACGCCCCCCACCGTGAGCGCCGCGTTGAGGCTGCCGCGCCGCCCGGCCTTGATCACCTCGCCCAGCAGCACGGGGTTGGTCGGCTCGCCGACCAGGCAGAAGTCCGGCATGTGGCCGTGCGCCCGCATCCATTCCAGCACGCGCACCGTGCCGCCGGTGGCCGGCCCTTCCTCGTCCCCGGTGATCAGCAGGCTGGCCGCGCCGCCATCCTCGGCGGATGCGGCGGCCAGGAAGGCGGCGATGGCGCCCTTCATGTCGCACGCGCCGCGGCCCCACACCGCCCCGTCCCGCAGCTCGCCGCCGAACGGGTCGGCGGACCAGGCCGCCGCACCCGGCGGCACCACGTCCGTATGCCCGGCGAAGCACAGGCGCAGCCCGGCGCGGCCCTTGGCAGCCCGGTGCGCGAACAGGTTGGGCGTGCCGTCGAACTCCAGCCGGTGCACGGTGAAGCCGATGCCCGCCGCCGCCTGCGCCACCACGTCCAGCGCCCCGGCGTCCGCCGGGGTGACGGACGGGCAGCGGATCAGCGCCTGCGCCAAGGTCACGGCGTCCAAAGCGGCAGCACCGGGCACGCTCAGTCCCGCAGCAGCTCGTTGATGGACGTCTTGGCCCGCGTCCGCGCGTCCACCCGCTTGACGATCACGGCGCAGTACAGCGACGGACCCGGCGCGCTGCCTCCCATCGCCCCCGGCACCACCACGGAGTACGGCGGCACCCGGCCGGTGAACACTTCCCCGCTGGCGCGGTCCACGATGCGGGTGGAGGCGCCCAGGAACACCCCCATGGACAGCACGCTGCCCTGCCCCACCACCACGCCCTCCGCAACCTCGGACCGCGCGCCGATGAAGCAGCCGTCCTCGATCACCACCGGCGCCGCCTGCAACGGCTCCAGCACCCCGCCGATCCCCGCGCCCCCGGAGATGTGGCACCCCCGCCCGACCTGCGCGCAGGAGCCGACGGTGGCCCAGGCGTCCACCATGGTGTCCGCCCCCACGTGCGCGCCGACGTTGACGAAGCACGGCAGGAGCACGGCGCCGGGTGCGATGTAGGCGGAGCGGCGCACCACGGAC
>CAXTNC010000313.1:0-2222 GCA_964245495.1 uncultured Acetobacteraceae bacterium | reverse complement strand
GCATCGGCCGGGCCGGGCGCCGGCTGCGGGTCGGCCGGCGGCTGAGCGCTGGATGAGGTCGGCTCGGCTGTCGGCCCGGGCGTCGGCGCGGCAGGCGGGGCCGCGAAGGCGGGCGCCGCCAGCAGGACGCTGATCGCCAGGATGGTCCTAGCCACGCGGGCATCCCGCTCGCGGCATGATCGTGCGCACGGCAGCTTGGTTCGGCGCATCGGCCGTCTCCTCTTGGATGTCCGCCGCCACGGGGCGGCCCGTGCGATCCCGCGCCAAGCCAGGCGGCTGCGGAGGACAGTGCCAGGCGCGGGCAGCAACGCCTACCCGCCCGGGGCGCCCAAATGCCCCGCTCCGGCCGCCGGGGCAAGCGCCCGCCCGGCCAGGCCCTCGGCCTGGACGCGCTGGTACAGCATCGCGTCGAACCGGTTGCGCCGCATCGCCTCCTCCCAATCGACCGCGGAGCCGTCGCCCGCCGGCTGCGAGGGCGCGCGCGCGTTCTCCGCCAGCAAGGCCCGGCCGGGGATGCCCAGGGCGGCGCACAGCGCCGGGTAGTGCTCGTCCGCCTGCTCCATCAGGCCCACGAAGCCGAACCGGCGCCGGATGTTCGCCAAGGCCGCCTCCACGTGGCGCTCGCCGATCGCGCCGATCGGCGCCTGGTCGGTCCCGCAGCCGGAGATCACCCGCACCATCAGGTTGTCGAACTCGTCCGCCAGCCCGCGCGACGCCGCCAGGTCGAGCGGCATCTCGGCGCCGCCCGCCATGAACCGCCCGCCAGGGTCGGCGTGGTGGAAGTAGTTGGACCGCAGCCTGGCCTCCGGGTCCCGCAGGAAGGTGGCGTAGCCCGCCGCGTTGGGCAGGGCCGCGTCGATCCCGAACACCATGTGGCCGATGACCAGCCGCAGCGCCCCGCGCTGCCACAGCGGCATCGCTTCCAGCTCCGCCGGGGACAGGCCGATGAAGCCGTCCGGATAGATGAACGCGGCCTCCTCCGGCGCCACGGCCGCGGCCAGCGCGTTGCGTATGCTGGTGCCGCCGGTCTTCGGGATGTGCAGGAAAACCCAGGTCTGGCGGTCGATCAGCGGGTCCGCCAGCGGCGGCAGCCGCACGCAGCCGCCGGCGAGCGCCCCGCCCCGCCGGTCGGCGAAGCGCACCACCGGGCCGAGCGCCCGCAGCGCGGCCGTCGGGACCGAGAAGCCGAACCGCCCGGCCGCGCCCAGCGCGGCGCACACGTCCGGACGGGGCACGAACGGCATGAACGACAGCCGGTCGCCGTTGGGGGCAAGCACCGTCACGCTCTCGATGCGCCAGGGCTGGCTGACGTTGGCGATCCATCCGCTGGCTGACCCGGCCGTGACGGAGTCCAGGTGCCCGACGATCTCGTCAGCCGTTTCGGAGCAGGGATGCGCCGGCAGCGCCAGGCTGGAGCCGAAGCCGTGATGGGAAAACATTGCCGGCCCTCGTCGCCGCATCCGCCGCGGCCTGCAAGTTACAAATGTATTCAGCGCCAGGGTGGCTGGACCCGGGCCTCCGGCCGCCCGCTTGGCCGCCGCACGGGGCCGGGCGCAAAAGGGGAACCGCCCGCCTCTGAGGCTGCGCCTAATTAATCCTTGCGGCCGTCCCCGCTTTGTGTTCTTGTTGCGTTCTATGCCGTTCCCAACCGTCCCCGCCGGCTGCCCGGCCGGCCAGCCGACCTATGAACCCCAGCGCCGCCGCAACGTGGTGAGCGAGCTGGTCGACATCGCCATGCAGGTGGCGCGCGCCGTCGGCGCGCAGGCCGTGCACGAGGCCGACGCCGCCATGGCCGGCGGCGGGCGGTCCCCGGACATGACCCTGGCGTTCGAGCGCGCCGCCCGCGCCGTCCGGCGCACGGTGCTGCTGGCCGAGCGCCTGGACCAGCCGGCGCACGCCGGCTTCCAGCGCGCCGCCGCCCGCAGGCGGGTGATCCGCACGGTGGAGGACGCCATCGGCCGCCAGGCCGGGGACGACGGCAAGGCCGAAAGCCTGCACGGCGAGTTCCAGGAACGCCTGGACGCGCCGGAGCTGGACGAGGCCCTGGCCTGCCAGCCCGTGCCGGAGGTCATCGCGGACGTGATGCACGACCTCGGCCTGGAAACCCTGCCCGGCGCGCCTCCCGGGATGCGCCGCACCCCGGGGGACGTGGCCGCCCTGTGCGCCCGCGCCGCCGCGCCGCCGGGCAGGGCAAACGCGGAAACATCCAAAATGCAGGTCAT
>CAXTNC010000312.1:0-2254 GCA_964245495.1 uncultured Acetobacteraceae bacterium | reverse complement strand
CCCCCTATAGCGCACGGGACGCGCCGGGCCACTCCCCCGGCCATCCGGAGCGCCCGTGACGGCTGCCGCCCTCGCCACCCACCTGCTGTTCTGCCTCTGCCTGGCGCTGCTGTCCGCCGCCGCCGTGTGGGGCATGACCCGGGTGGGCGTGCTCGACGTGCCCGGCGCGCGCAGCAGCCACGACCGGCCCACCCCCAAGGGCGGCGGCGTCGGCATCGTGCTCGCCTTCCTGGTGGGGGCGGCCGTGCTGTACCGCTATGCCGCGTTCAGCCGCATCGCCGACCCGTACTTCCGCGCCGTGATCGCCGCCGCCGCCGGCATCGCCCTGGTGGCGTTCCTGGACGACCTGTTCGCCTGGCGCGCCTCCGTCAAGCTGCTGGCCCAGGTGGGCGCGGCCCTGCTGGCGGTGGGCGCCGGGCTGAGCCTCACCTTCCTGCGGCTGCCCTGGCTGGGCACGGTGCCGCTGGGCTGGCTCGGCCCCTTGCTGACAGTGGCCTGGATCGTGGCGGCGACCAACGCGATGAACTTCATCGACGGGCTGAACGGCCTGGCCTCCGGCGTCGCCGCCATCGCCTGCGCGGCGCTGGCCGCCATCGGCGCCTGGCTGGGCGCGTCGTTCCTGTATTTCACGGCGCTGATCCTGCTGGCCGGCATCCTGGGCTTCCTGCCGTTCAACTTCCCCCACGCCCGCATCTTCATGGGCGACGTGGGCAGCCAGTTCTGCGGCTTCCTGCTCGCCGTGCTGGCGGTGGCCGCCGGCCGCTTCGCGGCGGTGGACCTGTCCGTGGCCCTGGTGCCGATGCTGCTGGCCGGCGTGCTGTTCGACGTGGCGTTCACCCTGCTCCGCCGCCTCCTCGCCGGCGAGAGGCTGGCGCAGGCGCACCGCGGCCACCTGTACCAGCTGGCCCACCGCAGCGGGATGGGCGCGGTGGCGGTGACGCTGGTGCACTGGGGCTTCGCCGCCTGGGGCGCTGGGTGCTGCGCGCTGTTCCTGCTGGCGTCGCCGGAGTGGAAGCCGCTCTGGGTGGGCATGGTGCTGCCGCCGCAGCTGGCGTGGCTCGCGTTCGTGCGCCGCCGCGCGGGCCGCGCCGGGATTGCCTGTCATGGAGCTTGGCGTTGATCGTGTTGGCGAAAGCCTCGCGTCCTAGCCTGCGACTATGCATCATGCATGAGCCGAGGCGGCTGACCCGGCATACCGAGGCAACCCGATGAGCGACGCTGCGCCAGACCCGATCAACCTTCGCGAGCAAATCGCCCGCATCGACCGCGCGCAAGCCGAGTCCGACAAGTTCCGCGCCGAACAAGCCAAGCTGACCGCCGAAGCCGCCAAGCTCCGCCTCGACCGCATCCTGGCGCCCGCCTTGGCCCTCGCCGCCACGCTCGGCGCCATCGCCGCCCTCACGCCCTCGATCCTTCGCGCGCTCGCCAGGCATCCATGACTCCCGCCTGGCTTCCAAGCAGCCTAGGCCCGCCTACGCTGGAGGCTTGCTCAACTCCGACTGCATGAACTCCACCTGCCAGTGATCGCGCGAATGCCGCAAGGTCGCGCTTTGGAACCAAGTGGCTGGGGTGCGCGTCCCATCCCGGGTGATCGCACCTTGGTTGACCAGGTTTATCGTTGCGAGATCTTGGCTGACCTCTACTTGAGGCTTCGTGACGTTCCACTCTATGGAACCGCCCTTGTCGAAGACGCTTCGCACGGCGGCGTATATCTGGTCCCGCGACATGTCCTTGCCTCTCTCGAATATGTGGAAGTCGGAGGCAGTGACATCGTTCCACCTGACGCGGTCGCCCGCCTTCAGCGAATCGAACATGTCGTTCACGGTCTGCAACACGGCCTCCGAAGGGGACGCCGCAGGCGCGGCGCCGCCCACGTTCGCTGTCAGCAGGATCATGACGGCGGTTGCCAGCATCTTCTTCATGTCAGCTCCTGGTTTGCCCCGGACGGCCTGTCTTGCAGGGATGGCCCGCATGTCGCAAGGCCTGGCCGCACGCGTCTGGAACAAGCTCGGCAAGGCATCAGCATGACGCCAGGCCCTGCCACGGCCGGCGCGGGACCAGGACCCATGCCGTGACCGGCGGCCCTGGCCGGATCATCGCCTTCGCATTGACACCCGCAAACGGGTCATCCAGCCGGCAATGCGCTTGGCAGGCATCATCGCGGCAGACCTGGGAACCCTCCTGACCGGCCAGCTTGCGCACGGTCTCGGCCACGCTCGCCCAGCGGCTTGCCCGAGGTCACGGACCCGCCCCC
>CAXTNC010000311.1:0-2266 GCA_964245495.1 uncultured Acetobacteraceae bacterium | reverse complement strand
GATCAGCAGCGCGAAGCCGCGCGGATGGGCCGGCATTCAGCGCGGGAAGCTGGACGGGCGCGGGTTGAAGTCGGGCGGGATCGGCTCGGCGTAGCCCTGCTGCACGTCGGCCGGGGTGATGCCGAGCGCGCGGCAGCCTTCGCCGCCGTAGTGCGGCAGGCTGTTCACCACCTCCGGCGGGATCAGGGCGTAGGCGGCGGGGATCGGCGGGGTGCGGCCGAGCAGGCGGCCGGGGTCGAAGCCGGACAGCAGGCCGCCGGTGCCCGGCGTCAGGTCGTCATGCGGGCCGAGGTTGGTTTGCGTCGCGCCGCCGGTGGCGAACCGGGGCTGCTGGCCGGCGATGCGCGCCTGCAGCTCGTCCGGCAGGTCCGCCAGGGCGGGCAGGCCGAACACCGTGTTGATCAGCTTGATCACCGAGCCGTGGTCGCCCTCCTCGCGGGAGGTGGCGTGGGCGCGGGCGTAGGGCGAGACGAGGATCAGCGGGATGCGCGGCCCGCGGGACAGCGGCAGGCCCGCGGGGTCGAACGACAGGATGCGCGGCGGCACGTGGTCGTAGTCGCCCTCGCTCTCGTCGTAGGTGATGACGATGGCGCTCTGGCCCCAGTACGCGCTGCCGGCGATGGCGTTGACCTCGCGCGCCACCAGCGCCTCCGAGACCTCCGAGTCGGAGTAGGCCGGGTGGTCGTCGTCGCCCAGGAACTGCTGCTCGACGACGGCCGCCTCGTCGTGCTCCGGCGACCCGGCGGGGATGCGGGCCGTGTTGAAGGCGGGCAGCAGCTTGGCGATGTTGGCGTAGCCGCCGCGCACGTAGATCACGCCGCCGCCGGGGGGCAGGGCGCCGTGCGACACGTCGTCGAAGAAGTCGCCCAGCCCCCTCATGTTGCCGCTCATCTGCGGGTTGTTGGACACGTAGCCGAAATACTGCGCGCCGTTGTGGTGGCCCACGTAGCTGGCGTGGGCCGTGTCCGCCGCCTCCTGGCCGTAGCCTTCCTGGTACCAGCGCCACGCGACCGCCGGATGCCCGAGGCTGCCGATGGCGGGCACGTCCTGCGCCACGTCCGCCAGGTCGGCATCGGGCTTGGCGTCGGACTGGGCGATGTGCGGCAGGTCCTGCCCGGCCAGGGTCAGCGGCAGGCTGGCGAAGGTCAGGTTCTGCGCCACCCCGCTGTTCGCCGCGCCGCTGGTTTCGCGCGCCGGGTTGGCCGGCTGGCGCTGCGCCCCTGCCGTGGCGTCCGCCGCCGATCCCCAGAACGGGATGCGGTCGGTGGTGACGGGGATGGTGGTCCCGATGGCGTCCGGGTGCTTGACCCACTGCGTTTCGCCCATCTGGCCGGAGATCATGGCGATGGCGTTGGGCGTGGAGGGGCCGATGGTGGTCTGGAAGATGGCGTCGAACAGGGTGAAGCGGGCAGCGTACTGCCACAGGAACGGCACGGTGTCGCAGTCCATGTAGGCCATGGCCAGCTCGCCGAACTGGTGCGCCTTCGGCGTGGGGAGGGGCGCGCCGGGGCGGCTGTACTTGGACTCCTCCACCCGGGCGAAACGGTCCATGCGCGGCACGCCATCCACCAGGTCCAGCTTGGCGGCCATGCGGGCGTGGCCGTGGTCCACGTCGTCCAGGTCGGCGGCGTGCTGCGCCGGGCCGATGCGGAACGGCCGCTGGGCGGCCATCGTGCCGTCCGTGTTGAGGATGGGCTGCTCGAAGCCGGGCGTGTCGGCGGGGCTGCGCGGGTGCAGGCCGTCCGAGAACAGGCCGTTGGCGCCGGGGAAGCTGCCGAAATAGCTGTCGAACGAGCGGTTCTCCTGGAACAGCACGAACACGTAGCGCACCCGCTGGCGCAGCGCCCCGGCCAACTGGTCCGGGACGGGCGCCGGGTCGTGCGCCGGGTCGGCGTAATAGGCGGCATAGGGGCTGCCGGCCTCCAGCGGCTGGCCGATGACCGTTTGCGCTCGGGCAGGGCAGCATAGGGCGGCGAGGGCGGAACAGGCGAGCAGCGTCGGGCGGACCATGGCGCGCCTGATACCATGGCTGGCCCAACCGTTCACTCGCTGGCCGGGGGGCACAGCAGGCCGCCCTGCGTCCACGGCGCGTTCAGCCCCGGCGGCAGGCCGAGCGGGGAGCCTCCGCCCAGGTCGCGCTCATACAGCGCCGCATAGCTGCCCGCCGCCAGCACCGCCGCCTGCCAGCCCTCCGGCAGGCCGAGCGCCGCGCCGGCCAGGGGCAGCGCCGCCGGGTCCGGCTGCTGCAGGGTCGCCACCGTCCAGG
>CAXTNC010000310.1:0-2284 GCA_964245495.1 uncultured Acetobacteraceae bacterium | reverse complement strand
TCGAAGTACGCCTTGACGGGGGCAGCGACCGCGGCGGGCCAGCCGAACCGGCGGGGGGCGATGCAGGCGAACCACCAGGCGTGCTCCAGCAGGCCGCGCCGGCTTTCCGGGAACTCCGGCCATGCCTGCAAGCCGTCCCGGGCATGGCTGCTCTTGCGGGTGGCGACCATGCCCTCCGTGACCGGCACGCCGCCGTGCCCGGCGTCCGCAACCGGCTGGGCGAGCCAGGCCAGGAAGCCGGGGGTGAACAGCTCCGCCTCCACCACGCCCTCCACCATGCCGTCCGTCAGCACCCAAAGCTGGTAATCGCCGAGCTGCTCGCGGGTTCGCAACGGGAAGCAGGCGCGCAGGTCGTCCCGCAGCTCCCACAGCAGGGCGGCCTGGCGCTCCATGCGGGCAGGCGCCCCGTCCAGGGTGAACGGGACGCTGCCGGCCAGCCATTGGGCGGCGTCCTGCGCCGGGCCGTCCCAGGACTGGGTGGCGAGCCGCGGCCAGGGCGGCGGGGCGCCCTGGCCGCGCAGGCGGCGGGCCGCCTGGACGTCCCGCCGTTCCACGCCGTCCCGCTCCGCGGCGCCGCCGCACAGCCAGTCCAGGTAGTTCCCGCAGCCCTCCGGCGTTTGCAGGTCGAAGGCGGCGCGCAGGTCGGCCCGGTCGCGCCAAAGCTGGTGCGCGAAGCGGGTGAGGCGGACGCCGCCGGTTGGGCGGTCCTCGTCCGCCTCGTCGAAGAAGCTGCTGGGAAGGTCCAGCGGCGCATCGGCCCGCAGGCGTCCGTCGTCGATGGCGCGGAGCAGCCAGCGGCGCATGGCGTCCGCGACCGGCCGGCCGTCGGCGAACGCGCCGTGGCCGTAGGGGATGCGGCTGTGCCGCTCCCAGCCGTTGCGCAGCACGGCGGCCCGGTACTCCTCGCACAGGGCGGCGACCGGCCCGAGCTGGCCGGCCGCGTAGCGGTCCTGGTGGCGGGAGAACACCGCCGGGTCATCGGGCTGGATGCCGCTGAAGTGGAAGAACCTGAGCGGCAGCCCGTTCACCGTCCAGCCGTCGCCGGCCGGCTGCACCCGGCGGTGGGGCAGGTTCCAGTAGGCGACGTTGCAGCCGGGGTGGCGCAGCAGCTTGCACCGCTCGACGAACAGGGGCGCCAGGTCCATCCACCGCTGGTCGGTGAACATGTTGCCCGCCACGTCGACCCGGCAGTGCGCGAACAGGCGCTCCTCCCACCACCGCAGCAGCGCCAGGCCGTCCGGGTCGTTCCGCACGGCCGCGAAGCCGAGGTTGTGGACGCCCGATTTCATGATCGCGAGGTCCGACGGGTTCCTGCCGTCCTGCAACGGCTGCGTGACGTGCGGCGTCAGCACCAGGCTGTGGTCCTGCAAGGCGTCCAGCACCTCGTCCAGCGGCGAGTAAAGCTGGATGTCGGGGTCGAGGTAGACCGCCGCGGCGAACCCGCGCCGCTCCAGCAGGCAGCGGAAGGCGGACGGCTTGATGGCCGTGTTGAACTCGACGACGGAGTACCACAGCGCCATGTTGCCGAGCAGATGGACGCCCAGCTCGCCGCACGGCAGCAGCTCGGCGGCCAGGTCCACGCCGTCGAAGGCATGGGGCGCGTCGGACAGGACGATGAAGCGCGGCAGGTCCGGGTGGAAGCGGCGCACCGACTGCATCAAGGTGGCGGCGAACGCGATGTAGTTCGCCGAAACGATGGTGAACACGGCAACTGGTTCAGCGACGCTCACGCGATGGCTTTCCTGGCAGGGACGACGGCTTGCCTCAAAAAGCGAGACGCATCCAACTTACAGCGAGGGGGTCGGGGCGCAAGCGGAAGATTAACGGCGCTGTGACGATGCGGCCGCTCCGGGTTCGTGACGCTTCCTGAGCGCGAGGCTCACAGCAGCAGCTCGGCTTGGCGCTTGCTGGCCGGACTGGCCGCTTGCCGCACGTCGACCACGCCGTCGGCGAACTCCAGCTGCAGCCGGGCTGCCGGGCGGACCGCCGCGGCGCTGGTGACGGGCCGCCCGGCCGCGTCCGTCACCAGCACGTAGCCCCTTGCCAGCACCGCCCGCGGATCGCTGGCCTGCAACTGGCCCGCCAGCCCTTCCAGCCGCGCCGCCGCTTCCCGCAGCCGCGCCCGCACGGGGGCGTCGCTCAGCCGCGGCAGGATGCGGGCGGCCTCCGTCCGCTGCCGCTGCAGCGCGTGGCGCAACCCGGCAACCAGCCCGCCTCCCGCCGCGTCCAGCCGGTGCCGGGCCGCCGCCAGCTGGCACAGCTCCCGCACGGTCGCGGTAGCCAC
>CAXTNC010000309.1:0-2302 GCA_964245495.1 uncultured Acetobacteraceae bacterium | reverse complement strand
CGGGCGATCTAGCCCCCGGTGCCGCGCCTTAGACCCACCCCTTTCAGGGTGTCGGTGCTCTTCCCAACCTGGACGGATGAGCACGGGATCGGATGGGAGCAGGCCGGTTTGGTCTGCGGTTTTGGATCGGTTCGAGCGGCACGCGCCGGCAAGTGTAATGGCTCGCTTGGCGCTGGAGCATGCGTTGCCGGCGGGCTGGGTGGACGAGGTGTTCGAAGCGCACCGGCAACAGCAGTATTCGCGCGAGCTGCTGTTCTCGACGGTTGTGGAGCTGACCACGCTGGTGTCTTTGGGCCTGCGCCCGTCCTTGCACGCCGCGGCGCTGGCTCTGCTATCGAACTTTGGGTTCTCCCGCACTTGCCGTGCTGTCGTTTCGGGGTTGGATGAGCAAGTAAGAAGGACATCGCAGCCCCTTGTTGAAGGTCTTCCTTGTCCACGCGCGTATTGCCCCTGATCCCTGCCGGCCTCACCGTCGTGGGGGTCGTGTCCACCGCCGATCACGTTGTCATCACATCCAGCCCGCATCAGCCATCGGCCGTTTGCCCCACCTGCGCCCAGGTGTCCCAGCGGCTTCACAGCCGCTACCGGCGCACCCTTGCCGACCTGCCCTGGCAAGGCCGTCCAGTGGTGCTGCAGGTCCAAGCCAGGCGGTTCCGCTGCCTGAACCCCTCCTGCGTCCGCCAGACCTTCGCTGAACGCCTGGCCGGGGTGGCACCTGCAGCCGCACGCCGGACGGAGCGGCTGGGCGGCCTGCAGGGTCACCTCGCCCATGCGCTGGGCGGCGAGGCTGGACAGCGCCTGGCCGAAAGGCTGGCCATGCCAGTCAGCGCCGACACGCTGCTGCGCATGGCCTGTGCGGCCAGCAATGACCGCGAGCCGCCGCCCACGCCGCGCGTCCTCGCCGTTGATGATTGGGCATGGCGCCGTGGTCACCGCTACGGGACGGCCCTGGTCGACCTGGAGCGCAACACGGTCGTGGACCTGCTGCCTGACCGGCAAGCCGACACCCTGGCCAGTTGGCTTCGTCAGCATCCAGGCGTCGAGATCGTCGCGCGCGACCGGGCCGGCGCCTACGCGGACGGCGTGCGCCAAGGCGCGCCGGATGCGGTTCAGGTGGCAGATCGCTGGCACCTGCTGCGCAACCTCGGCGATGCCGTTCGCGCCGTGACCGGTCGCCATCATGCCGCGATCCGCCGTGCGGCGCAGGGGGCCGGCGAACAGGACAGCACGTCGCCCCAGCCAGCACCGGCAGCCGAGCCGGACAGCGCGCTGTCGAACGCGGCAGCGCGGCGCAGCCAGGCTTCCCTGGCCCGGCGGCAGGCCCGCTACGAGGACGCCGCACGGCTGCACGCGGCCGGCGCTTCCATCGCGCGCATCGCCGCCCAGCTTGGCGCCGAGCGCAAGACGATCCGGCGCTGGCTTCGGGCCGGTGGTCCATCGCTCTGGCGCAAGCCGCAGCGGGTGAGCGGACTTGCTCCCTATCTCGACCGCTTGGAACGACGCTGGGCGGAGGGCTGCCGCAACGCCACGCTGTTGTGGCGCGAGCTCATCCCGCTCGGCTTCACCGGCAGGCCGGGCACCGTGCGGAAATGGGCGGGGCGGCGGCGAAAGGCCGAGCCGCACCCCGCTGCGGGCTTGGCCCACGGGCAACCCCCATCGGACCGCGAGGTCGCACGCATGCTTATGGCCGATGCCGAAACGCTGTCCGAAGCTGGGCGGGCGTTCACCTCCAACCTGCTGGCGCAGGTGGCCGGGCTCGCGGACAGCATCGCGGTGGCGAAGCGGCTGGATTTGCTGTTGCGCCACGAAAGCCGGGAACGCCTGGCCGGCGTGCTCGACGACGCGGCCGGAACCCTGCTTGCCGACTTCGCGGCTAGCATACGACGGGACCTCCCAGCCGTACAGGCGGCCCTCGACCTGCCCTGGACCACAAGCCCCGCCGAAGGGCAGATCAATCGCATCAAGACCATCAAGCGAACCATGTATGGCCGCGCCGGCTTCGACCTACTCCGCGCCCGCGTCCTCCATGCCGCATGAAACCGAAACGACAGCACGGGAAGCGCGGGAGAACCCAAAATTCATTGTCACAGCCAGTAGCGGGCATTGTCCACGAACAGGTGGATCAGCCGCTTGTCTGGATGCATCGCCTCGACCGCCATCAACAGCATGATGGTGCTGGCCGCATCCACCGTTGCCGCCTCCAGCATGCGGGTTTGACCGGTTTCCAGATCAATGGCGCCGTGAATGTTCAAGCGCTGACGGCCGCTGGTCGGGGACACCGCCACCTTGGTGTCTTTTGGCC
>CAXTNC010000308.1:0-2326 GCA_964245495.1 uncultured Acetobacteraceae bacterium | reverse complement strand
GCGCGCCCTGCGCCACGGCCGCCGCACCTCCCACCAGCCCGGTCGCCTCGAACGCCAGCTGGCTGGCGGTTTGCGCCGCCGCCTGCGTCAAGCCGAACCCGCCGCCGGCTGCGGCGATGCCGCCCAGCCCGATGCCGGCCGCCGAGCCCAGCTGCAGCACCCCGCCCAGGATGTCGCCTTCCGCGAAGTGCTGCCCCGCCTCGGCCACGTTCACCGCCACCGCCACCGGCGCCAGCACCGGGAACACCACCGCAACCACGTCCAGCACCGCCGTGCCGATCGACTCGATGAGCGACAAGACGTTGGTCGGGTCCAGGTCGTGGAACTGCGCCCCGCCGGTGATGTCGGTGGTGGTCTGGCTCACCGTCACCACCGTCTTGTGGCCGCCCTCTTGCACCGTCTCGCTCAGCGAGCCGCGCTGGCCCTCCGGCTCGGCGGCGATCTGCAAGGCGAGCTGGGCGGCCGCGTCGTCCAGCTTGACCCGGTCCGGGTCGGCCGCGTCGGCGCGCGCCAGCGCCTGGTAGTGCGCCGCCACCGCCAGCATCGGCTGGTCGATCTGGCCGAAATGCGACACCGCGCCGTCATAGGCCGCCACTAGGCCCGGGCTGAGCGCGTTAGCTTGATTGTTTTGGGCATTCGGGTCGGTCCCAGCGCTGTCCTCCGGCCCGCCGCCCATCGCCAGGCCGAGCAGGCAGGCCGCCTCCTCCATCGCGTTCAGCAGCGGGATGCCGGGCAGGTTCAGCGTCGGCGTCTGCTCGCCGTTGGCGGCAACCAGCGCCGCCCAGTGCGGCAGCAGGGCTGCTGCCGTGCCGCTGGCCAGCGTGGCTCCGTCCGCCCCGGTCACGCTCAGCACCGTGGAGGCCGCCGCCGCCGGGCCGCCCGGCAGCGCCCCACCCGCCACGCGCGCGGCCAGGAAGCCGGCCATCTCGTCCTGGCTCGGCGCATGGCCGACCACCGCGGCATACTGCGCCACCACCGCATCCCCGCCCGGCAAGGAGGTGATCCCAGCCGGGCCGTTGGCCGTGCGCTTGAGATCCTCGTGGCCGTCGGCATAGACCGTGATGGTGAACCCGTCGCCGCTGCCGGGCAGCTTGACATACTCGGACAGGGACGCGCCCCGGCTGGACGCCGGCTCCGCCCCCAGCTCCAGCGCCAGGGTGGCGGCCGTGTCGCCCAGCACGATGCGGTCGGTCGGGTGGTCGTGCTTGCCGTGCTGGGTGAGGTCGGCCGTTTGGGCGAAGAACTCGCGCGCCGCGTCCTCCAGCGTGCCGTCCTGCTCCGCACCCTGCCAGGGGGCGGCCAGCAGCCCAGCCTCAGCCGCGGACACGGACAGGGACATGGCGCTACTCCGCGGACGGGTGGGGCGGGACAGGAATGGCTGAAGCCATGGCCGCAGCTCCGGCAGGCGGCTTGGACGGGGCGCGCACGCCCACCTCCACCACCGGCCCGATGGTCACGCCCGGAGCCATGGCCATGGGCTGGGCTTGGAACACCACGCCCCGGCGCTTCAACGCCTCGGCGTGCTTGGCCAAGGCGCCGCGGACCACTCCCGCGGTCCAAGCCTGCACCCCGGCGCGGGTCCACCTGCCGATCTCCGGCATCAGCGCCATCGCCTTGCGTCCCACGGGGGTTTGCTGGAAGGCGCGCAGCTGCTCCAGCTCGGCCACGCTGAAATGGGCGGCATACAGGTCGGCCAGCACGTCCGTCAGTTCCTCCGCGTGCGCCGCCAGCTCCGGCAGCAGCACCGCGTCCACGATGACCGCTGCCTCCGCCTTGGACTTGCCAGCACGTTGCACTGCTGCCGCCAGCTGGTCGCGTGCGCCTTGCAGCGCCTGGCCGAACAGCTGGCCCAGGCCGCCCGCCGAGCCGCCCTCGGGACCGGCAAACAGCGCCCGGGCCGCCTGGCGCGCCGGGGCCGTCAGCTTGAGCGCCGCAGGCTTGCCGCTAAAAAGATCAGACACCTGCATCCGATCTACCGCGCCGCCCGCGGGGCCGCTTGGGCGGCAGTTGCAGCCAAAGCTGCCAACGACGCCTGGCCACGGCCTTGCAACGCCAGCGACGGCCCACCCTTGGCGCAAGCAACATACATCAGCATGACAGCTCCCAGCCCGTCATCGACACTGCCCGCACCGTCCGGTTCATTGCCGCACCTGTCAATCAAGTTCCGGTGACATTGGCATCAACCAAGGCCAAATCCGCTCGTCGGCACTGCTGCAGCCCGGGTAGGACAGGCTGCCCTGAATTGCCATAACGTCAATTATGCGGCGGAGCGGGCAGTCGCGGGAAAGTCGTCAGACAGTTGCCAGGGCGGGCGCGGGCGGGATGG
>CAXTNC010000307.1:0-2370 GCA_964245495.1 uncultured Acetobacteraceae bacterium | reverse complement strand
GTGCAGGTTGGGCTGGGTGGCGGCGGCATCGGCCCAGAGCGGGAACGCCCGGCCACCGAAGGAGCCTTTATAATGGTGCAAGTCCGGAACAAGCGCCGAGAATGTGACGGCTGGACCATTTGCAGGTGAGTGCTGCATGAGCGCGGTCAGGTAGACCTGCCGCGGCCCGTGCAGGCTCCACAGCGTCGGGTTGGGCCGGTTCAGCAGCCTATTGTCCGGGATGATCCATTGCCGGTCGAAAGAGCGGAAGCCGTAGCGCACGGGCGCGACCACGGCGCCCTTGTCCTTGCCGACCGGCGCGGCGCGATGCTCATGGCCGCTGATCCCTTCGGACAGCACCTTGCCGGTATGCCGGTCGCCAAGCTCGCCGTCGGAGCCGTGCGGGTGGAACAACACCTCCTTCCGCTTGGGATCGGCCTCCGCCACCAAGGCTTGCCAGCGCGCCGCGAGCGAGGGCTTGTCGGGGGCGATGACCCAGGTGCGGCCCGGCATCACGCCGGAGCCGTTCCAGCCGAACAGCACGTCCAGCGCCGGATAACCCGCCCAGCCGCCGGTGGCCGCGGGCAGGAACGGGGCGCGCCAGCCGTCCGGGCAGTCCACCCAGCCCGCGCCGTCCAGCGACAGCGCGGCCAGGGCGGCGAACTTGTCCTCCCGCCGCCCTATGGGCAGCGCCTGGTAGCGCACCCGCGCGGGGCGCGCCGGGTCGGGCTTGCCGGTGCGCGCGGCGAGCACGATGCACACGGGCTGCTGCACGCCCTCGAACACCCGGCTGGCCACCGCCGGCTGGTGGCCTTCCGGCGAGCAGTCGACCACCCACAGCTCGTCCGTCGTGCGGCGCAAATCCTCCCGCATCGCCTGGAAGCCAGGGCCGTTCAGGAACCCGGCCACGGTGATGAAGCAGACGACCCCGCGCCGGTCCGCGCCGGCCGCGGCGTCGCCGAACACCTTCCAGGTGGCCCAGCGCCAGAAGTAGACGTAGAGGTTGCGCAGGTGCTTGGCGTGCGCGCCCACGCCCCAATCCGGCGGCGGCAGCCAGCGGGTGAGCGGGGCCGTGGCGGCGGCGCTGCCGGACTCGACCCAGCCGCCCCTGCCCTTCGCCTTCTCCTTGTAGGGCGGGTTGCCGATGACGACGGTGATCGGCTCGGCGCGCTTGACGCGGTTCGCCTCGCGCCGCGACTCCGCCAGCAGCTTGAGCATCTGCGGGATGTACTCGTCCTCGGCGTACGGGTTGCCCAGCGTGTCGGTGACGTAGAGCCGCAGGCGCACATCCTCCGGCACGGCGCCGCGCACGCGCAGCAGGTCCGCCACCGCCGCCAGCAGGCGCAACTGCGCCACGGCGAAGGGGCCGAACTGCAATTCGAAGCCGATCAGCCGGGGGAGTGCTGCGCGGATGGCGGCGGGGATGGCGCCGGCCCCTTGGTCGGCCCGCACCGTTTCGGCGATGCGGCGCAGCACGCCGAGCAGGTAGGCGCCGGTGCCGGCCGCCGGGTCCGCCACCGTGACGTCGGCGGAGGCGAGGCCGCCCGCCACGCCGAAGCGCGCCGGGTCGCACAGGGCCTGATCGACCAGGCGCACCATGGCCGTCACCACGGCGGGCGGGGTGTAGTAGGAGCCGGTGAGCTTGCGCAGGGCGTTGTCGTAGGCTTCCAGGAAGTGCTCGTAGAAGTACAGCCAGGCGTCCGGGTCGCCGCCGCCGACCAGCGCCCAGTCCACGCTGTCCAGCACGCGGGTGAGCGTGCCGAGCGAGTGCAGGGCATCCGGGCCGTCCGCGCCGTCGGTCAGCACGCGGAACGCACCGCCGATTACCGTGTTGGTGCGGGCCAGGGCGCGGGCCACGCGGTCCAGCCCGCCGGCGAGCGGGATGCCTTGGGCGCGGGCCATCAGCAGGCCGAAGGTGACGGCCTGGGCGTAGCCGTCGGCGAACTCGGCGTTCGTCGCCTCCGGGAACAGCAGGCGGCGCCAGTCCTCGCGCAAGCCAACCAGGCCGGCGGCGCCGGCTTGCAGCTGCTCGGCCACCTCGTCGCGCAGCAGGCGGCACATCCCGGCGCTGACCGCGGCCAGGGCGCGGGCGCTGGCGGGGGCGACCGGCTCCCAGCGCAGGAAATCGGCGAATAGCCGTTCGAGCGCGGGCGGTGCGCGCAGGGCTGCGCCGGCGGTTTCCACGTCGCCGTGCAGCCGGACGACCTCGCCTTGCAACTGGCCGGCGCGCCAGAGCGAGAAAGCGTTGCCGTCGGTGTAGAGCAGGTTGGGCAGCGGCTTGAGCCTGGCCCATTGCGCGCGGTCGTGCTCGTCGCGGAAGCGGCGCGGGTCCGCCCCCCTGCCCGGCGCCTTGACCTCGATGAAGCCGGCCAGCGCGCCGCGGACGGTGAC
>CAXTNC010000306.1:0-2383 GCA_964245495.1 uncultured Acetobacteraceae bacterium | reverse complement strand
CGCCGCCAGCGCCCGACGTCTCGGCCACGCTGGTCACCGAGCGGCTGCTGCTGCGCCCGCCTGCGCCCGCCGACGCCGAGCAGCTGCACCGCCTGGTCAACGACTGGGGCGTGGTGCGGATGCTGTCCCGCCTGCCCTTCCCCTACCCGCGCACGCTCACGGACGAATGGATCGCTTCCACCGTGCGGCAGCGCGCGGGCGGGAGCGCCTACCACCTGGCGATCACCGGGCACGAGGACGGGCAGGAGCTGGTGATCGGCTGCGTCGGGCTGCGGCTGGACGTGGCGCCGGGCGTGGGCAACCTGGGCTACTGGGTCGGGCGGCGCTACTGGGGCCACGGCGTGGCCACGGAGGCCGCCGGGCGGGTGGCGCGCTGGGCGCTGGCCAACCTGCCGGTGTCGCGGATCGAGGCGCACGTGGCGGAGGACAACCCGGCCTCCGCCGCCGTGCTGCGCCGCATCGGCCTGCACGAGGCGGGACGCGGGCGCGAGCCGTTCCTCGCCCGCGGCGGCGAGCATCCGGTGATCCGGTTCGCCGCCACGCGCGAGGACCTGTTCGGCGCCGTCGAAACGCCCGCCCCGTCGCCGGACGTGCTGCCGGAGCCGCAAGCGGGCAAGCCGCTGCTGCTGGTCGCGGCCTGCGCGCTGATCGACGTGGACGGCCGGGTGCTGCTGGCCCGGCGGCCGGAGGGCAAGAAGATGGCCGGGCTGTGGGAGTTCCCCGGCGGCAAGCTCAACCCCGGCGAGACGCCGGAGCAGGCGGTGATCCGCGAGCTGAAGGAGGAGCTGGGCATCGACGTGGCGGAGGCGTGCCTGGCCGCCTTCGCCTTCGCCAGCCACGACTATGGCCGCTTCCACCTGCTGATGCCGCTGTTCCTGTGCCGGCGCTGGAAGGGCGCGCCGTCCGGGCTGGAAGGCCAGGCGCTGGCCTGGGTGCGCCCCGGCAAGCTTGCGGAGTATGACATGCCGCCCGCGGACAAGCCGCTCATCCCCCTGCTGAGGGACTTCCTATGAACCCCACCGCCTGCATCCTGGTCATCGGCAACGAGGTGCTGTCCGGCCGCACCCAGGACGCCAACATCCAGTTCCTGGCGCAGCGGCTGGGCGCGCTCGGCATCCCGGTGCGCGAGGTGCGGGTGATCCCGGACGTGCCCGAGACCATCATCGGCACGGTGAACGAGGCGCGCGCCCGGTTCGACCACGTGTTCACCACCGGCGGCATCGGCCCCACCCACGACGACATCACCAGCGAGTGCGTGTCCGCCGCCTTCGGCGTGCCGTGGGAGCCGCATCCGGAGGCCTGGGCGCGGATGGAGCGGCACTACCAGCCAGGCGAGTTCAACGCCGCCCGCCAGCGCATGGCCACCATGCCGCGCGGGGCGACCCTGATCGACAACGCCGTTTCCGTGGCGCCCGGCTTCACGGTCGGCAACGTGCACGTGATGGCGGGGGTGCCGCGCATCATGCGCGCCATGTTCGAGGCGCTGGCGCCCAAGCTGGCGGGCGGCCCGCCGATCGTGTCGCGCGCCGTCCACGCCATCGGGCTGCTGGAAGGCCGCGTGGCGGACGGGCTGCGCGCGGTGCAGGAGCGGCATCCCAGGCTGGACCTCGGCTCCTACCCGTTCTACCGCGGCGGCGGGAACGGGGTGGCGCTGGTGGCCAAAGGCCCGGACGCGGCGGACGCGGAGGCGGCGATCGCGGAGGTGACGGCGCTGATCCAGGACATGGGGCTGCAGCCGGTCGCGGGGGAGCCGCCCGCATGACGCGCAGCGCCACGGGCCAGCCGGCGGTCATGAGGGCTGCAGGTGCCCCTCCCGCCGGAAGCTGAACCACCGCCCGTTGCCCACGATGATGTGGTCCTGCACCTCCAGTCCGACCACCCGGCACGCCGCACGGACCAGCCGCGTCATCTCGAAGTCGGCCGGCGACGGCGACGGGTCGCCGCTCGGGTGGTTGTGCACCAGGATCACGGAGGACGCGCCCAGCTCCAGCGCGCGCCGCACCACCTCCCGGGGATAGACGGGCGTGTGGTTGACGGTGCCGCGCGCCTGCGCCTCGTCCGCCTGCACCTGTCCCTGGCCGTCCAGGAACAGGATGCGGAAGTGCTCCAGCGGCTCGCGCGCCAGGGCGGCGGTCAGGTAGGTGATCAGCGCGTCGAAGCTGGTCAGCGCCGGCTGCCACATGATGGCGGCGCGCGACAGGCGCAGGGCGGCGGCGTGCACCAGCTTGATGGCCGCCGCGCTGTGCGGGCCGATGCCCGGCATGGCGAGCAGGTCGCGCGGCGGCAGCGCCAGCACGGCAGCGAAGCTGCCATGCCGGGCGATGGCGCGCTCCGCGGCGGCGGCGCCCTCCGGCGCCACCCGCGCCAGCAGCGCCGCCAGCAG
>CAXTNC010000305.1:0-2444 GCA_964245495.1 uncultured Acetobacteraceae bacterium | reverse complement strand
GGCGGGCTGACGGTGGTGCTCGACATGCCCAACACCGCCCCGCCCATCACGGACGCCGCCCGCGTGGCCTGGAAGCAGGGCTACGCCGCCGCCAACAGCTGGTGCGACTTCGGCTTCTACGTCGGCGCCACCCGGGCCAACACGGCGGAGCTGGCCGGGCTGGAGACGATGGGCGGCGTGTGCGCGGTAAAAGTGTTCGCGGGCAGCTCCACCGGGGACCTGCTGATCGAGGACGACGCCGGGCTGGAGGCGGCGATGCGCTCCGGGCGCCGCCCGGTCGCCTACCACAGCGAGGACGAGTACCGCCTGCAAGCCCGCCGTCCGATGTTCCAGTCCGGGATGCCGTACCGCAGTCACATGGAATGGCGGGACGAGGAATGCGCCCTGCTCGGCACGCGCCGCATCCTGTCGCTCGCCCGCAGGACGGGGCGGCCGGCGCACATCCTGCACGTGTCCACCGCGGCGGAGCTGGAGCTGCTGCGCGATCACCGGGACATCGCCACGTCGGAGCTGCTGGTCAACCACCTGACCCAGTGGGCGCCGGACGCCTATGACCGGCTGGGCGGCTATGCCGTGATGAACCCGCCGATCCGCGGCCGGGAGCACTGGGAGGCCGCCTGGGCCGCGGTGCGGGACGGCACCGCGGACACCATCGGCAGCGACCACGCGCCGCATTCCCGCGCCGCCAAGGAGCGGCCCTGGCCGGAGGTGGCGGCCGGGCTGACGGGGGTGCAGACGCTGGTGCCCGTCATGCTGGACCACGTGAGCGCCGGCCGGCTCAGCCTGTCCCGCCTGGCGGACCTAATGTGCGCCGGGCCGGCGCGGGTCTACGACATGGTCGGCAAGGGGCGGCTGGCGGCGGGCTACGACGCCGACTTCACCCTGGTGGACATGAAGCGGCGGCGCACCATCGAGGACTCCTGGATCGTCTCGCCCTGCGGGTGGACGCCGTTCGCGGGCATGGCGGTCACGGGATGGCCGGAGATGACGGTCATCCGCGGCCAGGTGGTGATGCGCGAGGAGGAGATCGTGGGCCTGCCCCGCGGCCGGCTGGTGCGGTTCCGGGACTGCCCGGCCGTCACGGGCCCGACAGGTTGAGCGACTTGGGCCATCGCGCGGTGATCTGCCGCACCTGCTCCGGCGTCAGCGGCGGGCTGTCCGCGATCGGGCGCGGCAGGCTGGCGAACGCCTCCGGGTCGGCCCAGCACTCCACGTCCGCCAGGGTGCGGGTGCAGAAGGGCGGCGGGCCGGGCAGCTGCTCGCGCGGGGCGCAGTAGGTCTGCTGCCGGTCCAGCCGCACGATGGAGCAGTCCTTCCCGGTCACGGCCGAGACGCCTGCGTCCACCACGCCGCGGCCGAACACGGTGACGCTGGCCGCCTCCACCCCGGCGGCCACGCCGACGCCGACGCAGCCGCCGAGCGGGGCGGCGGCCAGCAGCAGCAAGGCTGTGCGGGACAAGCGGGACATGCCGCCCAATGGACCATGCGGAGATGAACACAGGGTTTCCCGCGGCCGGGGGCGTCGCTATGGTCCCGCCATCGTCCCGCTCCGGGACGGAAAATCTCGATCTCGCCCCCGGGACGGAGGGTTTTGACAGGCGTGGCCGACATCTTCGACGAACTGAATGAGGACATCCGGGCCGAGCGCTCCCGGGCCTTGGCCAAGCGCACTGGCATGGTCGCCGGCGCGGCGGCGCTGCTGGTGGTGGCCGGCGTGGGCGCGTGGCAGGGCTGGGAATGGCGGCAAGGCAAGCAGGCCGAGGCTGCGGCGGGTCCGTACCTGGATGCCATGCGCGCCGCCGACGCGCTGCCGCCCGGCCCCAGCCCGCAGCGCGCCGCGGATGCGGACGCGTTCGCCAAGCTCGCCGGCACCGCGCCGGCCGGATACCAGTCCTTGGCCCTGCTGCGGGAAGCCGCCCTGCGGTGGGATGCCGGCGACGCGCCGGCCGCCTTCGACCTGTGGACCAGGCTGGCCGCGGACGATGCGGCGGACCCCATGCTGCGGGACCTTGCTTCCCTGCTCTGGGCGCAGCACTCGGTCGATGCCGGGGACCCGGCGGCCGTCGCCGCGCGCACCGCCAAGCTGGAAGCGGCCGGCAATCCGTGGCGTCCGCTGGCGCTGGAGGTGGACGCGCTGCTCGCCCTGCGGCAGGACGACAAGCCCAAGGCCGAGGGCCTGCTGCGGGTGCTGACGGTGGACGCGCTCGCCCCCGACAGCCTGCGCGGCCGGGCCGCCGCCCTGCTCACCCTGCTGGGCGCGGCGCCAGGCGCTGCCCCGGACGCGCGCGGATGAGGCGGCGCACCCTGCTGCGCGCGGCAGCCCTGGCCCCCGCCGCGGCCTTGCCGGGCTGCGGCATCGACTTCGACAGCCTGTTCGAGAAGGACGCGGCGCCGATCCCCGGCAAGCGCGAAGCGGTGACGCCCCCCGCCCGCGGCCTGCAGGT
>CAXTNC010000304.1:0-2449 GCA_964245495.1 uncultured Acetobacteraceae bacterium | reverse complement strand
TTGAAGTGCCCGGGGCGGCGCACGGGCGGCACGTGCAGCTGCACCGTCATCAGCACCGCGGGCTGGCCGCCGACCGTGCCGGACATATGGCCCTTGCGGCCCTGCGCGTCCTGCTTGCAGCCTTGGTCCTCGCCGAGCGAGATGTCGCCCGGTCCCATCTCGACGCGGGCGCCGTCCATGGCTTCCACCCACCAGCGGCCGGAGATCGGGATGATCCACTGCGGCGCCGGGTTCTCGTGCCAGGCGCCGACCCAGCCGACCGGCTGCACGGTGAACACGACCGTGGCCTCGCCCCGCAGCTGCTTGTCGTTCCATTGCGGGTCTGCGGGGCCGACGCCCTTCAACTCCCACTCGGTCAGCTGGCAGCGCTGCTGATGGCTGACGCCCTCTTCGTCGGTCCAGAGGTGCCAGTAGCCGATGCTGGGCTTGTCGCCGGGGCCGCTCATGGGCGCAGCCTCTTGTAGGGCTGCGAGGAAGCCAGCGGATCGCGGACGAGGTCGCGCATCGAGAAATCCTCCCCGCCGAACGCCAGCAGCAGGAAGCCGCCGGCGAGGGAGAAGTTCTTCATGCAATCCCAGAACAGGTCGCGCCCCTTGCTGTCGCCCCTCTGCCAGAAGTCGCCGGGGCGCCAGAACTGCTTGAACAGCACGCCGGTGGCGCCGCAGTAGCCGGCCATGACGAGGGCGGCCATGCGGTCCGCCACCCCGGTCAGGATGGCGGCCGGCATGACGGTTTCCACCAGCAGCCCGGTCAGGATCATGCCCTTGGCCGGCACTGGCTCGGGTAGCAGCGTTTCCGCCTGCTTCACCGCGCCCTCGAAGTTGATGATCTTGTCCAGCGCCGAGAACGGGAAGAACAGGCTGACCAGCAAGTAGCGGGTCGCCAGCGTGGCCAGGGCGTTCATGCCGCCAGCCTTTGCGTCAGGTGGTCCGCCACCCGCAGCGCGTTGGCGATGATGGTCAGCGTCGGGTTCACCGAGCCGATGGAGGGGAAGAAGCTGGCGTCCGTGACATACAGGTTGTCCAGCTCGTGCGCCTTGCAGTGCAGGTCCAGCACGGAGGTGGCCGGGTCCGTGCCGAAGCGCAGGGTGCCGGCCTGGTGCGCCGTGCCGCTGATCGGGATGTCCTTGCCGAGGTACAGGCTGCGCTCCACCAGCACCGGGTGCGACCCGGCGCTGCTCATGTGATGCTCCAGCTTCTTCTTCAGCCGGCGGTGCGCCTCCATGTTGGTTTCCGTCACGTCCAGCCGCACTTGGTCGCCTTTGTAGTAGATGCGGTTCTCGGCCAGCGGCACGTCCTCCGAGGACAGCCAGAAGTCCATGGAGTGCCGGGCCATCTGGTCGAACGGCATCTCCGGCAGCCATTCCAGCCAGGACGGCAGAGATTCACCCTTGATCTGGTCGGCGTGGGAGGTGGCGCACATCTGGATTAGGCCGAGCGGATAGTCGTAGTCGTCGGAGCCGAAGTAGTAGTCGCTGACCGCCAGGGTCTTCTGGAACACCGTCGTGTTGGGCTGGCGCATCAGCGCCATCAGCACCGACTGGTTGTGCCGCATGTAGTTGCGCCCGACCTGGCCGGAGCCGTTGGCCAGGCCGTGGGGGTGGGCGTCGTTGGCCGAGCGCAGCAGCAGCAGCGCGGAGGACAGCGCGCCGCATGCCACCACCACGATGTCCGCCGTGTAGCGCGCCTCCGAGACGCCGGCGGCGCCCGTGCGGGTGACGTGCACGCCGGTGACGGTGCGGCCCGCCGGGTCGGTTTCCAGGCGGGAGACGTAGGAGTTCGTCATCAGCGTGAGGTTCGGGTAGGCGGCGAGCGCCGGGTCCACGCACATCACCTGCGCGTCCGCCTTGCCGTTGAGCAGGCAGGGGAAGCCGTCGAACGCATCGCAGCGGATGCAGATGCTGGTGGGGGTGGGCTTGCCGTCCTTCTCGTCCAGCTTGATGCCGAGCGGCAGGTGGAACGGGTGCAGCCCTTCGGCGGCGAAGCTCTCGCTCAACTGCTGGATGCGCGGCTCGTGGGAGACGGCGGGATACGGGTAGGGGGAGTCGGTCGGCGGCTCCAGCGGGTCCTCGCCGCGCGCGCCGTGGACCTGGAACAGCGCTTCGGCCTGGTCGTAGTATGGCTTGTAGTCGCCGTATTTCAGCGGCCACTCCGGCGAAAGGCCGTCCTTGTGCTGGATGGCCTCGAAGTCGCGCTCGCGCAGGCGGAACAGGGCTGCCCCGTACACCTTGGAGTTGCCGCCGACGACGTAGTGCAGGCCGGGGTGGAACTCCGTGCCGTCCTTGCCGAACCAGGTTTCCTTGGCTTGGTACTTGCCGTCCACGAACACGGTCTGCGAGTCCCAATTCGTCCGCTCCCGCGGCAGGTAGTCGCCGCGTTCGAGCAGCAGGACTTGCTTGCCGGAGGCGGCGACGCGCTGCGCCAGGGAGGAGCCGCCGGGGCCGGTGCCG
>CAXTNC010000303.1:0-2464 GCA_964245495.1 uncultured Acetobacteraceae bacterium | reverse complement strand
GCCTTATCGTCATGCGCAGCCCGACGGGGGCCATGGTGAAGTCCAGGCGCTCGCGGGGCGGCGCGCCATCCTCTGTCCCGACTTCGACCAGCTCGTAGTTGCGTGCGATGGTGGCCAGGACCATCCTCATCTCCAGCATCGCAAGGTAGCGCCCCGGGCATATCCGCGGGCCGCCGCCGAACGGCATGGAAGCAGCCAGCAGCTCGCGGCTGCCGGCCTCGGCCGTTCCAGCCGCGGCCGGTTCCGGGACGCGCCAGCGGGACGGGCGGAACCCGGCGGCATCCGCCGCGGCGCTCGCGTCCACCGCCCCGCCGCGCAGCAGGCAGAACACCGAGGTGCGGGGCGGAAGCGCGATGCCGGCGACCTCGGCGGGCACGGTGTTATGCAGAAGGATGAAGGGCGCCACCGGCCGCAGCCGCATCGACTCGTTGGAGCAGTCCTCGATCGCCGCCAGGCCCGCCGCCGCCTGGAAGCTGCGCGGGATGGCGTCGGCACCGAGGGCGGCATCCACCTCCGCCGCCAGCGCGGACCAAGCCTCGGGGTGCGTGTGCAGCAGGTGCAAGGTCCAGGCCAGGGTGTTGGCCGTCGTGTCCTCCCCGGCCAGCAGCATGGTGAACACGTTGCCGACGACCTCCGCCTCGCTGAGCGCGCCGCCATCGGCGTCCTGGGCCGCCAGCATGGCTTCCAGCAGGTTGGTTGGATGCTCGGCGAGCGCCGGGTCCTTGGCCATGCGTTCGCGGGCGGCCTGGACGAAGCCCCTCACCGTGGCGTGGCCGGCCGCCAGGTGCCGGTCGAACGCTCGGTCCGCCGGCAGCTTGAGATAGCGCCAAAGCGGAAACGGCGCGTAGCTGCGGCGCATCAGCATGGGGAATATCTTGTCCAGGCTTTCCTGCAACGCCCCGTTGCCGTGCTGGATGGTGTTGACGTCCACCCCGAACGCGAGGCTCGCCGTCACGTCCACCGTGTAGCGCATCAGCATGGCTTGCAGGTCGATGGGCGCGGCGTCGCGCGCCGCCAGGTCCAGCCGCCCCTTCAACCGCTCCGTTATGCGCTCGATCAGCGGGAAGTAGCGCTTCAAGGCGCTGGGCGTGAAGGCCGCCGTCACCAGCCGGCGCTGCCGCCGCCACGCCTCGCCCTCGGCCGAGAACAGCCCGTCAAGGCCCATCTCCTGGATCACCGCCCGCAGGCTGGGCAAACGCCTCCAGCCATCGGGGCGGTCGCGCAGGATGGCTTCCGTCGCGTCCGGCCGTGCCACCACCAGGGCGTCGCGAGGCCCCATGCGGAGGCGGTAGACCGGCCCGTGCGTCCTTGCCCAGCCTTCGAGCTGCTGATGCAGGCGCGGGATTTCCAGGTCGAGCAGGTTGCCCAGCAACGGCCACCCGCGCGGGCCGCCAAGGTCGGCCAGCCGTCTCGGCGCAAGGCCCACTCCAGCATGCATCCTCGCCTCCTGCTTCCCTGGGCTGCCAGTCTGCCTGTTCCGCGCGCATGACGCCAAGTCAGGCATGCCGGAAGAATCCCGGGCCGTCCGGCGGCTCGGCCCAGTCCTCCTCGATGCGGCTGACCGCGGCGTGCCGCGGGCCGCGACGGCAGGCCCGCAGCAGCTCCTGGACAGCGTCCTCTTCGCCATAGGCCAGCGCCTCCACGCCGCCGTCCGGCCGGTTGCGCACCCAGCCGTGCACCCCCAGGGCCTGCGCCTGCGCCACCATCCAGTCGCGGTATCCCACGCCCTGCACCCGGCCGCTGATCACCAGCCGGCGCGCCCTCACCGCACCAAGCCGATGAAGCGGGCGCTCAGGGCGATGTCGGCGGCGACGTTGGCGCGGCGCGCCACGGCCTCCGCGTCCTCGCCCCACAGCTCGGCCTGGTAGCTTTCGTCCACGCAGGACAGGCCGCAGGCCTCTGCCGCGCCGACCCTGCCGCGCGCCAGGGCCAGCCCGAGCACCAGGCTGCCCAGCGCCGGCACGGCGATGCCCAGCCCGGCCAGCACCCAGCCGCCCTCCGCCGCCACGGCCTGCCGCAGCCGGTCCAGCGCCGCCGGGTCCTGCGGCACGAACATGATGCCGGCGGTGGCGCGCAGCTCCGCGCCAAGCTCCTGCCGCAGCCATTGGAGCCAAGGGTCCCAGGCGGCTCCCTGGCGCAGCGCCAGGGCCGGCGGGGACTCGGCGCGGTAGCACAGCAGGTCGGTCTCGCCGTAGGCGGCGATGGCGGCCGCCACCGGCGCCGGGTCCGGCACGATGCGGAGCTGGGCGGTGCCGGCCAGCCGGGTCAGCGGCACGTCCGCGTAGTCCATGGCGCCGGTGTCCGCCCCGGCCAGCTGCCATTCGGCGGCCACGGCCTCGGCCAGGGCCGGCTGCGGCACCAGCAGGGGCGGCCCGTCCGGCAGGCGGAGCGGCTTGCCGTCCAGGGCGACGCCCCAGCCGGCCTCGGCCTGTTGCGCGCGCGCCTCGGACCAGAAGCGCTTCAC
>CAXTNC010000302.1:1428-2518 GCA_964245495.1 uncultured Acetobacteraceae bacterium | reverse complement strand
GCGGCAGCACGACCTCGCGCGCCCAGCCCGCGCCCGTTCGCCACGCCGCCGTGTGCGCCAGAACGTTGGCCGCCGACGCCAGCGCATCGGTGGCCGAGCCCCAGATGGCGCGCCGCCCGGCGCCGGCGCCGTCCGACGCCTCGGACAGGGCGAAGCAGTTGGCGTCGTTCTCGATCCGCACCGGGCGGCCGAGCACCGCCTCCAGGTCCCGGTCCAGGGCGCGGCCGTTCAGGGCGAGCGAGTTGGAGTTCTTCACCAGCCCAGTCGCCGGGCTGATCACGCCGGGGATGCCGATGCCCACCGTGACCGGCCCCGCCTCCGCCTCCGCCGCCATCACCGCATCGGCAAGCGTGCGCACCACGTCGTCGTACCCGGAGGGCGTCGGCGCCCGGCGGCGCAGCCGCACGCCGCCGTCCGGGTCCAGCACGGCGTGCTCGATCTTCGTGCCGCCCAAGTCGATGCCCATGCGAAGGGTAGCTGTCATTGCCGTTTTGTTTCCGTTTCAGAACGTCGGTTGAAAACTTGCTGCTGTGGTATGTTCTGGACAAATGACCTGGTATCTGAGACGATCTGAAACACAACTTCGTGATTGCTATCTCTATGATTCGTGTGTCGTGCATTGCGGCTGCCTTAATCGCTCTCTCGGCCTGCGCCAGTTCTGGTAACCAGGTTCTCAAGACCGCTACTGCGGAGACGGTCGGCCAATCCATCCGCGATGGCCAATCCACGAAGGCAACAGTGCAAGCGGCGTTCGGAGATCCAAACGACACGTCATTCACAGATGGCGGAAACGAGATCTGGAAATACAACTACTCTTATGCGACGGCGACTGCCGTGACCTATGTTCCCATCGTCGGCGCGTTTGCAGGCGGTGCAAACGTGGACAAGAAGACGTTGACCATCCTGTTCGACAAGAACGGCACCGTGTTGAATCACACCATGTCAACCAGTCACGAGCAGGTTAAACGCGGCGGCTAGCTGCACGCATCCTGCTTGATCCCAGGACGGCCCAGCCGCAGGTTGGCCAAATGGCCGCTGAAACCCTGCTCGACGTCAAGGGCATGCAATGCCCGCTCCCCGTGCTGCGCGC
>CAXTNC010000302.1:0-1328 GCA_964245495.1 uncultured Acetobacteraceae bacterium | reverse complement strand
TCACCCACCCGGACTGCCTCGGCCACGACACCGGGCTGGGCCACCCGGAACGCCCCGACCGGCTGCGCGCCGTGCTGCAAGCCTTGCAGCACCCCGACTTCACCGGCCTGCTGCGCGAGCAGGCGCCGCTGGCGACCCGGGAGCAGCTCTGCCTCGCCCACCCGGCGGCCTACGTGGACCGGCTGCTGGCGCTGGCTCCGGCGATCGGCGAGCTGCTGGCGCTGGACCCGGACACGGTGGTCAGCGCCGGCAGCCTGGCCGCCGCGCGCCGGGCCGCCGGGGGCGCCATCGCCGCGGTGGATGCGGTGATGGAGGGCTGGGCCGCCGCCGCCTTCGTGGCCGCCCGCCCCCCCGGCCACCATGCCGAGCGCACCCGGGCCATGGGGTTCTGCCTGTTCAACAGCGCCGCCATCGCCGCCCGCCACGCCCGCGCGCGCTGGGGGCTGGACCGGGTGGCGGTGGTGGACTTCGACGTGCACCACGGCAACGGCACGCAGGACATCTTCGCCCCCGACCCGGCGCTGTTCTACGCCTCCAGCCACCAGCACCCGTGCTACCCCGGCACCGGCTCGCCGCAGGAAACCGGAGCGGCCGGCAACGTCCTGAACGCGCCGCTGCCCCCCGGCGCGGGCAGCGAGCGGTTCCGCGCCGCCTGGGCCGGCCGCATCATCCCGGCGCTGGCCGCGTGGCGGCCGCAGCTGCTGATCGTGTCCGCCGGGTTCGACGCCCACCGGGACGACCCGCTGGCCGAGCTGCAGGTGGAAACGGATGATTTCGCCTGGCTGACGGACCGGCTGAACGAGGTGGCCGAAGCGCATACCGGCGGCCGCATCGTTTCCTTGCTGGAGGGCGGCTACGACCTGGCGGCGCTGGCGGCCTCCGCCGCGGCCCACGTCCGCCGATTGATGCATGGCTGACAAGTAGTGCCCGTATAGCAACACTGTGATTTGGTTGCACAGCGCACCTGTTGTGGCCGGGCCTGCAAGCGCGTAGTGACGGCAAGCTGAGGGGGGCGCGCATGTCGCAAGACATCTCCGGCCTGTCGTTCGAGGACGCGTTGGCCGAGCTGGAGCGGATCGTCAAAGGCCTGGAAGGCGGCCAGCAGAAGCTGGAGGACGCCATCACGGCCTATGAACGCGGCGCCCTGCTGCGCCAGCATTGCGAGGCCAAGCTGGCGGAGGCCGAGGCCCGCGTCCAGGTGATCGTCCGCGGCGCAGACGGCGCCCTGGCGACCCGCCCCTTCCCATGAGCCGACACCCCGGAGTGAGCCGTCCATGAACGCCCCCCTTCTTCCCTCGCGCCCCCTGACTCCGTTGCTGGATCGTGTT
>CAXTNC010000301.1:0-2527 GCA_964245495.1 uncultured Acetobacteraceae bacterium | reverse complement strand
GCCGAGGCCCGCCGCCCCTCGCCGCTTCGTCTCAACGGCGGCCCTCCTGCTGGCCTGGCAGGGCACGTCTGCGGCCGGCTGGCTGTCGCCCCGCGTGCTGGCAGCGCCCACCACCATCCTGACGGCGGCCTGGGGCCTGCTGCTGAACGGCGAGCTTGCCAGCAACCTGCTCGTCTCGCTGGAGCGGGTGGCGGCGGGCCTCGGCATCGGCGTGGCGATGGGTGCCGCGCTGGCGGTGGTGGCCGGGCTGACCCGGCTCGGCGAGGACGTGGTGGACGCGCCGATGCAGATGCTGCGCACCCTGCCGTTCCTGGCGCTGGTGCCGCTGTTCATCCTGTGGTTCGGCATCGGCGAGACGCCGAAGATCGCGCTTGTGGCGCTCGGCAGCGCGTTCCCGGTCTACCTCAACCTGTTCGCCGGCATCCGCGGCATCGACCCGAAGCTGCTGGAAGCGGGCCGCGTGTTCGGCCTGGGCCGTTGGGGCATGATCCGCGAGGTCGTGCTGCCCGGCGCGCTGCCCTCCGGCTTGGTGGGGCTGCGCTACGCGCTCGGCACGGCCTGGCTGTCCCTGGTGGTGGCGGAGCAGATCAACGCCTCGTCAGGCATCGGCTACCTCATCAACGACGCGCGGGACTTCCTGCGCACGGACGTGATCGTGGTCGGGCTGGCGGTGTACGCCGTGCTCGGCCTGGGGGCGGACGCGCTGGTGCGGCTGGCCGAGCGCCGGCTGCTCGCGTGGCGGCCGACGCTGGTGCGGCGATGACCAGCCCTTCGAGGAACGGCGTGCGCGTCGCCGGGCTGGTGCGCCAGTTCGGCGGGCACCGGGTGCTGGACGATCTCTATCTCCACTTGGCCGAAGGCGAGTTCGTGGCGCTGCTCGGCCGCAGCGGCTCGGGCAAGACGACGCTGCTGCGCACCCTGGCCGGGCTGGACCCGGCGCCGGCGGACGCCCGGGTGGAGGTGCCGGAGCCGACGGCCGTGGTGTTCCAGGAGCCCCGCCTGCTGCCTTGGCGGCCCGTGTGGCAGAACGTGGCGCTCGGCCTGGCCGGAGCGGATGCGCGCGGCCGGGCGGACGCCGCGCTGCGGGAGGTGGAGCTGGGCCACCGGCTGGACGCCTGGCCGGCCACGCTGTCCGGCGGCGAGGCGCAGCGGGCGGCGTTGGCCCGCGCGCTGGTGCGCGAGCCGCGGCTGCTGCTGCTGGACGAGCCGTTCGCCGCGCTGGACGCGCTGACCCGGATGCGGATGCACGCGCTGGTGCTGGAGCTGTGGCGGCGGCACGCCCCCACCACCTTGATCGTGACGCACGACGTGGACGAGGCGCTGCTGCTGGCCGACCGGGTGCTGGTGCTGGAAGCGGGGCGGATCACGACGGACTTCCCCGTCGGGCTGGGCCGGCCGCGCGACCCGGCCGCGTTCGGGGCGTTGCGGGCACGGCTGTTGCGCGCCTTGGGCGTGGAGCCGTCGGCGGCCCGCGTGCTTGAGCCGAGTTCGTGAGCCTCCGGCGGCGCACCCTCCTTGGCGCCATGCTGGCCGCCCCGGCGATCGTCAGGGCAGGTGCGCCGGTGACGCTGCGCATGGCGCAGTACAAAGCGGGAGACGCCTTGGTGCTGCGCTTGGCCGGGCAGGACCGGATGCCGTACCGGGTCGAGTGGTCCGAGTTCGCGTCGGGCAACCAGATGCTGGAGGCGATCAACGCCGGGGCGCTCGACTTGGCTTACGGCAGCGAGGTCCCGCCGATCTTCGGCGCAGCCGCCGGGGCGCAGGTGCGCGTGGCGGCGGTGATCCGGGGCGACGTGAACGACCAGGTGGTGCTGGTGCCGGGCGCGTCGGCCGCCCGCGGGATCGGCGATCTGCGCGGCAAGCGGGTCGGCTATGTCCGGGCGACCACCACGCACTATTACCTGCTGCGGATGCTGGCGGCCGCGGGCCTGGGCTGGGCCGATATCGAGCCGGTGAACCTGTCGCCGGCGGACGGGGCGGCGGCGTTCCGGTCGGGGGCGCTCGATGCCTGGGCGATCTACGGGTACTCGGTGCCGTTGGCGGTGCAGGCCGGAGCGCGCGTGCTGACGACGGCGCTGGGAGTGCTGTCGGGCAACTACCTCAGCCTGGCGGCGCCGAGCACGCTGGCCGACCCGGACAAACGCGCGGCGGCCAAGGACCTGTTCGGGCGGATCGGACGCGCCTACGCCTGGATTGACGGCCACCATGCCGAGTTCGCGCAGGCCCAGGCCGCTGCGCTGGACGTTCCGGAGGCGGCCGCACGGTCGCTGGTGGACAACGTGAGCCAGCCGCGCCGGCTGACGGCGCCGACCGACGCGGACATCGCGTCCGAGCAGCTGGTGGCGGACACGTTCGCCAAGGCCGGGATGCTGCCGCGGCGCGTGGACGTGGCGCCGCTGTGGGACAGGGCGTTCGGGGCCGAGCTGGGCGCTTACTTGCGGGAGACGGCTTGATGGACGGGTCAGTTGGGCGGTTGCTGCCGGACGAGGCCCTGGCCAGGGTCTTCGCGGCACGGGCGGGCGGGCAC
>CAXTNC010000300.1:0-2643 GCA_964245495.1 uncultured Acetobacteraceae bacterium | reverse complement strand
CCGGCTCGGCCGTGACGGCGGCGAAGCCGCGGCCGAGGCGCACCACCACGCCGGTGACGCCGCCATCGCGCACGATGACGTTGGAGGCGGCGCCGATCACGGTCAGCGGCGCGTCCATCGGCAAGGCCCGCAGCAGGGTGATGAGGTCCTCCGGGCTGGCCGGGCGCACCAGCGCCTCCGCCGCGCCGCCGACGCGGAACCAGGTGGCGGGGGCGAGCGGCGCGTCCGCCTGCACCCGGCCGGCGAGGGCGGGGAGGCGCTGGACGAGATGGGTGGGTTGTGCCGCGGGCATCATGCCGATCGCCTCGCCCCGCCTTGCAGCTCCGCCAGCTGGCCCGGCAGCGCGCCCGCCCAGGCGGTGATGTTCCCAGCCCCCAGGCACACCACCATGTCGCCGGGCTTGGCGATGGCGTGGATCATCTCCGCCAGGTGCTCCGGACCCGGCAGCGGCACCACGCTGCGGTGGCCGTTGGCGCGCAGGCCGTCCACCAGCGCGTCCCGGTCCATGCCCGGGATGGACGCCTCGCCGGCCGCGTACACGTCCGCCACGATCACCGTGCCGGCATCGTTCATGCAGGTGCAGAACTCGGGGAACAAGGATTGCAGCCGGGAATAGCGGTGCGGCTGCACCACCGCCACCACGTCCCGCGCGCCGGCCTGCCGCGCCGCCTTCAGCACGGCCATGATCTCCACCGGGTGGTGGCCGTAGTCGTCGATCACGGCGATGCCGCCCGACTCGCCCACCTTGGTGAAGCGGCGCTTGACGCCCTTGAAGCTGAGCAGCGCGGATTTCAGCGTCGCCTCGTCGATCTCCATCTCGATGCCGATGGCGAGTGCTGCCAGCGAGTTGGACACGTTGTGCTGCCCCAGCATCGGCAGGCGGAACGGCCCCATGCGGCGGGAGCGCCCGCGCGCCCGGTCGGTCGCCAGCACCTCGAAGGTGGCGCCCATGCGGTCGGACATGACCCGCTCGGCGCGGATGTCCGCCTGCGGGCTGAAGCCGTAGGTGATGATGCGGCGGTCGGACACGCGCGGGATCATCCCTTGCACCGCCGGGTGGTCGATGCACAGCACGGCGAAGCCGTAGAACGGGATGTTGCCGACGAACTGGTCGTAGCCGGCGGCCATCGCCTCGGCGCTGCCCCAGTGGTCCAGGTGCTCGGCGTCCATGTTGGTGACCACGGCGACCACGGCGGGCAGGCGGAGGAAGCTGCCGTCGCTTTCGTCCGCCTCCACCACCATCCAGTCGCCGGCGCCCATGCGGGTGTTGCTGCCGTAGGCGTTGACGATGCCGCCGTTGATCACGGTCGGGTCCAGGTGGGCGGCCTCCAGCACGGCGGCGACCATGGAGGTGGTGGTGGTCTTGCCGTGGGTGCCGCCGATGGCGATGGACCAGCGCAGCCGCATCAGCTCGGCCAGCATCTCCGCCCGGCGCACCACGGGGATCAGCTTGGCGCGGGCGGCGAGCACCTCCGGGTTGTCCCGCTTGACGGCGGTGGAGGTGACGACGACGCGGGCGGCGCCGAGGTTCTCCGCCGCGTGGCCGACGGTGACGGGGATGCCGCTCTCGCGCAGGCGGCGGACGTTGGCGCTGTCCGCGATGTCGCTGCCCTGGACGGCGTATCCCAGCGTGTGCAGCACCTCCGCGATGCCGGACATGCCGATGCCGCCGATGCCCACGAAGTGGATGGCGCCGATGCCGAGCGGGAGCGCCCTCATGCGGCGACCCGGGCGTGGGAAAGCACGAGGTCGGCGAGGCGGGCGGCGGCGCGGCGTTCAGCGGCGGCGCGGGCAGCCCGACAGGCACCAAACCACGCTTTATCATCGGCAAGAAGCGATGCGATCCGGTCCCGCAGCGATTCGACTGTCAAATCCGCTTGGGTCATGACCCATGCACCGCCCAGGTCGGCCATAGCGCGGGCATTCGCAGTTTGGTGGTCATCAATTGCGCCCGGCAATGGGATGAGCACCGCAGCTAACCCCACTCCGGCCAATTCCGCGACCGTGGATGCCCCAGCCCGGGCGATGACAAGGGTTGCCGTGTGCATCAACTCCGGCATGTTAGTGAAAAAGGACGATAGCTGCGCCGGCACCCCGCCCGCCTTATAGGTCTTGGCCACTCGCTCCAAGTCCTCTGGACGGCACTGCTGAATAACCTGCAAACCGCCATTTACCGCGATTTGAACGTCGGGAAGAGCCGTGATGGCAGTCGGCACGAGGTCGGCAAAGGCACGCGCGCCAAGAGAGCCGCCGATGACGAGGATGTTCTTCCTTCGAGTGCGGTATTGAGTGAACGTTCTGTCGCTTTCGGCATCGAACCCCGGGCGGACTGGGTTGCCCGTCAACACCGTCCGCACCCCCGGCGGCACCCGCGCGGTGTCCTTGAACGACAGCGCCAGCGCATCCGCCCGCCGCGCCAGCATCCGGTTGGCGCGGCCCAGCACCGCGTTCTGCTCGTGCAGCACCACCGGCGGCGGGTCGCGCATCAGCCGGGTCGCCAGCACGGGCGCCACCGTCGGATAGCCGCCGAACCCCACCAGCGCCGCCGGTTCCAGCCGGCGCAGGACCGCGCGCGCCTGCACCGTGCCGGCCGCCAGCCGCGCCACCGCGCCCGCGCCCCGGGCGAGTCCGCGGCCCGCGATG
>CAXTNC010000299.1:0-2682 GCA_964245495.1 uncultured Acetobacteraceae bacterium | reverse complement strand
GGGCAAGGCCTGGCCGCCTGGCAGCGCGCCGCGCCGACGCAGGCGGGATGGACCTACCGGGTCATCCTGCTCGACCCGCCGCGCGCCGAGCTGCGCGCCGCCATCGCCGCCCGCTTCGCCGCCATGCTGGACGGGGGCGCGCTGGCGGAGGCCGCGGGCCTGCTCGCCCTCCGGCTGGACCCGGCGCTGCCCGCCATGCGCGCGCACGGCGTGCCCGAGCTGGCCGCCCACCTGCGCGGCGAGCTGCCCTTGGCGGAGGCGGCCCGCCGGGCGGTGCTGGCGACGGGGCAGTACACCAAGCGCCAGGCCACCTGGTTCCGCCACCAGCCGATGGCAGACCCGAGCCAAACGCAGGTGATCGCTGCGCGGTATCGCCATTCTGAGCAACTTTCGGAAAGATTGATGGCTGGTATGCAGCAGTTTCTTAACTGTCCGGGTTGACCTTGCACCGCAGCAACTCTAGGGTCCGCCGCATGACGCACCACAGCCCCGTTCGCCGCTCCGGCGCCGAGATCCTCTTGCAAGCGCTGCGGGACCAGGGCGTGGACGTGGTGTTCGGCTATCCTGGCGGCGCCGTGCTGCCGATCTACGACGCCCTCTTCAACCAGGACGCCATCCGCCACATCCTGGTGCGGCACGAGCAGGCGGCGGTCCACGCCGCGGAGGGTTACGCGCGCTCCACCGGCAAGGTCGGCGTGGTGCTGGTGACCTCGGGGCCGGGCGCCACCAACGCCGTCACCGGGCTGGTGGATGCGCTGATGGACAGCGTCCCGCTCGTTTGCCTGACGGGGCAGGTGCCGACGCACCTGATCGGCAACGACGCGTTCCAGGAGGCGGACACCACGGGGATCACCCGGCCCGCCACCAAGCACAACTACCTGGTCAAGCGCAGCGAGGACCTGGCGCGGGTGGTGCACGAGGCGTTCGCCATCGCCGCCGGCGGCCGGCCCGGCCCGGTGCTGATCGACCTGCCGAAGGACATCCTGATCGCGCCCGCGCCGTACAGCGCGCCGAGCCGGGAGCCGCACCGCTCCTACCGGCCGCAGGTTGAGCCGGACGCGGCGCAAATCCGCCATGCGGTGGCGCTGCTGAAGGGCGCGCGGCGGCCGATCGTGTACAGCGGCGGCGGGGTGATCAACGCCGGGGACGACGCGACGGCGGCGCTGCGCGAGCTGGTGCGGCTGAGCGGCGCGCCCTGCACCTCCACCCTGATGGGACTCGGGGCCTACCCGGCGTCCGACCGGCAGTTCCTCGGCATGTTGGGGATGCACGGCACGGTGCAGGCGAACCTCGCCATGCACGGCTGCGACGTGATGCTGAACATCGGCGCGCGCTTCGACGACCGGGTGACCGGGCGGCTCAACGCCTTCGCGCCGCACGCGCAGAAGATCCACTGCGACATCGACCCGTCCTCCATCAACAAGAACGTGGCGGTGGACGTGGCGGTGGTCGGCGACGCCGGTCGCATCCTGCGCGCCATGATCGCCGCCTGGCACGAGGACGCCCAAGTGCAGGACCGCGCGGCGCTGGCGGCGTGGTGGCGGCAGGTCGATGCGTGGCGCGAGACCGACTGCCTGGCCTACGAGCAGGATATGGCGCCGGGTGCGGTCATCAAGCCGCAGCACGCGCTGCGCCGGCTGCACGCCGCCTGCGCCGGACGGGAAACGTTCATCGCGACGGAGGTGGGGCAGCACCAGATGTGGGCCGCGCAGCATTTCGGCTTTGACGAGCCGAACCGCTGGATGACCTCCGGCGGCCTCGGCACCATGGGCTACGGCCTGCCCGCCGCCATGGGCGTGCAGGTGGCGCACCCGGACGCGCTGTGCATCGACATCGCGGGCGAGGCGTCCATCCTGATGAACATCCAGGAGATGGCGACGCTGGCGCAGTATCGCCTGCCGGTGAAGGTGTTCATCCTGAACAACCAGTACATGGGCATGGTGCGGCAGTGGCAGGAGCTGCTGCATGGCGGGCGCTACTCCGAGAGCTACAGCGCCGCCCTGCCGGACTTCGTGAAGCTGGCCGAGGCGTTCCACGCCACCGGGCTGCGCGCCACCTGCCTGGGCGAGCTGGACGGCGTGATCGAGCGCATGTTGGCCACGCCGGGTCCGGTGATCGCGGACATCTGCGTGGACGAGACGGAGAACTGCTACCCGATGATCCCGTCGGGTGCTGCGCACAACGAGATGATCCTCGGCCCCGGCGGCGAGGCGCGCGCGGCGGGGCTGACGCAGGAAGGGCTGATGCTGGTGTGATGGAGGAGCCGCGGCAATCGGCCACCATCTCCGTGCTGGTGGAGAACGAGGCGGGCGCCCTGGCCCGGGTGATCGGCCTGTTCAGCGGGCGCGGCTACAACATCGACAGCCTGACGGTGGCGCCGGTGGACGACGGCGGCGCACGCAGCCGCATCAACATCGTGACTTCCGGCACCGAGATGATCATCGCGCAGATCAAGGCGCAACTGGACCGGCTGGTGCCGGTGTACAAGGTGGCGGACCTGACCAAGCAGGGACCGCACATCGCCCGCGAGCTGGCGCTGATCAAGGTGGTGGCGCAGGGGGCGGACCGGACGGAGAGCCTGAGCATCGCCAACGCGTTCCGCGCCCGGGTGGTGGACACCACGGTGAGCAGCTTCGTGTTCGAGCTGACGGGGGCGACGGAGAAGATCGACGCGTTCGTGGC
>CAXTNC010000298.1:0-2706 GCA_964245495.1 uncultured Acetobacteraceae bacterium | reverse complement strand
ACCTGGCCACGCTGCTCGCCCGCGCCACCCCGCACCGCAGCGGCGACGCGCTGGCCGGCATCGCCGCCAGGTCCGCGGAGGAGCGCGTGGCGGCGCAGATGGCGCTGGCCGACCTGCCGCTGCGCCGCCTGCTGGACGACCCGGTGGTGCCCTACGAGGCGGACGAGGTCACCCGGCTGATCTGCGACACCCACGATGCCGCCGCCTTCGCCCCCGTCTCCCACCTCACGGTGGGCGGCCTGCGCGACTGGCTGCTGTCCGACGAGGCGACGCCCGAGGCCCTGGCCGCCCTCGCCCCCGGCCTGACCCCCGAGATGGCCGCCGCCGTGTGCAAGCTGTGCCGGCTGCAGGACCTGATGGCGGTGGCGTCGCGCTGCCGGGTCGTGACGGCGTTCCGCGGCACCATCGGCCTGCCCGGGCGGCTGTCCGTGCGGCTGCAGCCCAACCACCCGACCGACGACCCGGCGGGCATCGCCGCCGCCATCCTGGACGGCCTGCTGCTCGGCGCCGGCGACGCGGTGATCGGCATCAACCCCGCCACCGACAGCCCGGAGCGCACCCACGCCCTGCTCTGCCTGCTGGAGGAGGCGCGCACCCGCCTTGCCATCCCCACCCAAAGCTGCGTGCTGGCCCACGTGACCACCACGCTGGAGCTGGTCCGCCGCGGCTCCCCGGTCGATCTGGCGTTCCAGTCGATCGCCGGCACGGAGGGCGCCAACCGCTCCTTCGGCATCAACCTCGCGCTGCTGGCCGAGGCGCAGGACGCGGCGCTGTCGCTCGGCCGCGGCACGGTGGGCGACAACGTGATGTACTTCGAGACCGGCCAGGGCAGCGCCCTCTCCGCCGGCGCAACCCACGGGGTGGACCAGCAGACGCTGGAGGCCCGCGCCTACGCGGTGGCGCGGCGGTTCCGTCCGCTGCTGGTCAACACCGTGGTGGGCTTCATCGGCCCGGAATACCTGGCGGACGGCAAGCAGATCATCCGCGCCGGGCTGGAGGACCATTTCTGCGGCAAGCTGCTCGGCCTGCCGATGGGCTGCGACGTGTGCCACACCAACCACGCCGACGCCGACGCGGACGACATGGACGCGCTGCTGACCACCCTGGTGGCCGCCGGCGTCACCTTCGTGATGGGCGTGCCGGGCGCTGACGACATCATGCTCGGCTACCAGAGCACCTCCTTCCACGACGCGATGGCGATGCGCGAGCTGCTGGGCCGCCGCCCGGCGCCGGAGTTCGAGGCCTGGATGGCCCGGCAGGGCCTGCTGGACGGCCAGGGCCGCGCCCGCCCGCTCGGCCTGCCCGCGCCCATGCAGGCGCTGCTGCCATGACTGACCCCCATCCTTGTGACCCGTGGGAGCGCCTGCGCCCGTTGACGGCGGCGCGCATCGGCCTGTCCCGCAGCGGCGCGGGCCTGGCGACCGCGCCGCTGCTGGCGCTGCGCCTGGCGCACGCCCGCGCGCGGGACGCCGTAGCCGCGGAGCTGGACACGGACGCGCTGCAAGCGGCAATCGGGCCGGCGCTGGTGGTGCGGAGCGCCGCGCGGGACCGGGCGGAGTTCCTGCTGCGCCCCGACTTGGGCCGGCGGCTGGCGCCCGGGACGGCGCTGCCGCGGGGGAAGCATGACCTCGCGATTGCGCTGGCGGACGGCTTGTCGGCCCGCGCGGTGCAGGGCCACGCGCCCGCGCTGCTGGCGGCGCTGCGGCCCCTGCTGGCCGGGTGGCGGCTCGCCCCGCTGGTGGCGATGCGGCAGGCCCGGGTGAAGCTGGGCGACCAGGTTGCCGTGGCATTGGGCGCGCAAGCCGTGCTGGTGCTGGTCGGCGAGCGCCCCGGCCTGTCCGCCCCTGACAGCCTGGGCGCCTACCTCACCTGGCGGCCCGGACCCGGCACGACGGATGCCGGACGCAACTGCGTGTCCAACATCCGGCCGGACGGGCTGGCCGTGGCGGACGCCGCCGCCAGGATCGCCTGGCTGCTCGGCGCGATGCGCGCGCAGGCCGCTTCAGGCGTGATGCTCAAGGATGAGAGCCAGGGCGGCCCGCACAGGATCACGAGCCCCTAAAGCGTCATCCGACCATGCGAGGTCACCCGTCGGGTAAGGATACTTGCCAAAACAAGGCGCTAAAGCTTTCTTCCGATCCGCTTCGATCGGAAGAGGCTTTAGCGCCACCGCGCCCCATGTCACGGCTTCGTCGGCGCGATCTCCGTGTCCCCGCGCCCGCTGTCCGGGGTCGCCGTCGCGTCCGCATCCTCGTCATGCATCCCCGGCGGGATGCCCTGCTCGGCGCCGTTGTCCACGTTGGGAGAGGTGCCGGACTCAGGAGGGGCGGACGGCTGCCGCGGCTTGTTTTGCATCGCCACCCAACGACGCCGGATGCGCGCCGGTTCTCATCCCAATGCCGTCATCACGCCGTCGCACACCTGGTGCGCCTGCGCCTCGCTGAGGTCCGGGTGGATCGGCAGCGCCAGGATGCGCGTCGCCAAGTCCTCGGACACCGGCAGCGCCGACCCGTCATGGCTTGCGGCATAGGCCGGCTGCTGGTGCAGCGCGCGGGGATAGTACACCGCCGTCGGCACCCCCGCCTGCCGCAGCGCCGCTTGCAGCCGGTCGCGTGCTGCCCCATCCGGCAGCAGCACGGCGTACGCCGCCCACGCGCTGGCCCACCCAGGCCCCCGCGCCGGCGGTTGCAGCACGCGGCCGAGCGG
>CAXTNC010000297.1:0-2740 GCA_964245495.1 uncultured Acetobacteraceae bacterium | reverse complement strand
TGCGCGACGTGCATCCGACGCATTACGGCCGCATCTGCCCGATCGAGACGCCGGAGGGGCCGAACATCGGCCTGATCAACAGCCTCGCCACCTACGCCAAGGTGAACAAGTACGGCTTCATCGAGACGCCGTACCGCCTGGTGAAGGACGGCACGGTGCAGGATGGCTGGAAGTACCTGTCCGCCATGGAGGAGGAGCGCCTCGTTGTGGCGCAGGCGGACGCGCCGACGGACGAGGTGGGGCATTTCAGCCAGGAGTTGGTCTCCGTCCGCAACCGCGGCGACTTCCGGCTGGTGAAGCCCGAGGACGTGACGGCGGTGGACGTGTCGCCGCGTCAGTTGGTGTCGGTGGCGGCGGCGCTGATCCCGTTCCTGGAGAACGACGACGCGAACCGGGCGCTGATGGGGTCCAACATGCAGCGCCAGGCGGTGCCGCTGATCCGCGCCGACGCGCCGTTGGTGGGCACGGGCATGGAGGCCGCGGTGGCGCGGGATTCCGGCGCCACCATCATCGCCCGCCGGGCGGGCGTGGTGGACCAGATCGACGGCGCGCGCATCGTGGTGCGGGCCTCCGGCGAGGACGGCGCCACGGCGGGCGTCGACATCTACCGGCTGCGCAAGTACATGCGCTCCAACCAGTCCACCTGCATCAACCAGCGTCCGCTGGTCAGGGTTGGCGACCGCGTAGCCACCGGCGACATCATCGCCGACGGGCCGAGCACGGAGTTGGGCGAGCTGGCGCTGGGGCGCAACGTGCTGTGCGCGTTCATGCCCTGGAACGGCTACAACTTCGAGGACTCCATCCTCATCAGCGAGCGCATCGCGCGCGACGACGTGTTCACCTCGATCCACATCGAGGAGTTCGAGGTCATGGCGCGGGACACCAAGCTGGGCCAGGAGGAGATCACCCGCGACATCCCCAACGTCGGCGAGGAATCGCTCAAGAACCTGGACGAGGCAGGCATCGTGTATGTCGGCGCCGAGGTGAACCCCGGCGACATCCTGGTCGGCAAGGTGACGCCCAAGGGCGAAAGCCCGATGACGCCGGAGGAGAAGCTGCTGCGCGCCATCTTCGGCGAAAAGGCGTCCGACGTGCGGGACACCTCGCTCAAGCTGCCCCCCGGCGTCACCGGCACCATCGTCGACGTGCGCGTGTTCAGCCGCCGCGGCGTGGACAAGGACGAGCGCGCCATGGCGATCGAGCGGGCGGAAATCGAGCGGCTGGCCAAGGACCGCGACGACGAGCGCGCGATCCAGGAGCGCTCGTTCGGCAACCGGTTGCAGGAGAAGCTGCTGGGCCGCAAGGCCGCTGGCGGGTTCAAGGGCATCAAGGCCGGCACGGCGCTGACGGCCGAGGTGCTGGGCGAGTACAGCCGCGGCAACTGGCGCAACATCGCCGTGCAGGACGACTCGGTGATGGCCGAGATCGAGACGCTGAAGCGCGAGTTCGACGCGGCGGTGGCCAGGATCGTCGCGCGCTTTGACGGCAAGGTGGAGAAGCTGCAGCGCGGCGACGAGCTGCCGCCCGGCGTGATGAAGATGGTCAAGGTGTTCGTCGCGGTGAAGCGCAAGCTGCAGCCGGGCGATAAAATGGCCGGGCGCCACGGCAACAAGGGCGTCGTGTCCCGCGTGACGCCGCTGGAGGACATGCCGTTCCTGGAGGACGGCACGCCGGTCGACCTCGTGCTCAACCCGCTCGGCGTGCCGAGCCGGATGAACGTGGGGCAAATCCTGGAAACGCACCTGGGCTGGGCCTGCGCCAACCTGGGCCGCCAGGTGGGCGAGCTGGTGGAGGAGTACCGCCGCACCGGCGAGCACCGGCAGGCGCTGCTCGACCGCCTGAAGGACATCTACGGCGAGCAGGAGTTCGCCGAGCAGATCGAGCCGATGAGCAACGACCAGCTGATGGAGCTGTCCGACAACCTGAAGAAGGGCATCCCCATCGCGACGCCGGTGTTCGACGGCGCGCGCATGTCGGACATCGAGGGCATGTTGACCAAGGCCGGCCTGGCCACCTCCGGCCAGGTGTCGCTGACGGACGGGCGCACGGGGGAGGTCTTCGAGCGCAAGGTGACGGTCGGCTACATCTACATGCTCAAGCTGCACCACCTGGTGGACGACAAGATCCACGCGCGCTCCATCGGGCCATACTCGCTCGTCACTCAGCAGCCGCTGGGCGGCAAGGCGCAGTTCGGCGGGCAGCGCTTCGGCGAGATGGAGGTGTGGGCGCTGGAAGCGTACGGCGCCGCATATACCTTGCAGGAGATGCTGACGGTGAAGTCGGACGACGTGTCCGGCCGCACCAAGGTCTACGAGGCGATCGTGCGCGAGCAGGACAACTTCGAGGCCGGCATCCCGGAAAGCTTCAACGTGCTGGTCAAGGAACTCAAGAGCCTTGGGTTGAACGTCGATTTGGACACCGTTGCGTAACATCGCAGGGGCTCTGCCCCTGCACCCCCCAGAGGACAATCGTCCTCTGGACACCTGATGCGAGGGGTGCAGGGACGACCGTCCCCTGCCGGGTCCAGGGCGGCGCCCTGGCCTTCCTTTGGAGGTTCCCATGAACGAGCTGATGAAGATTCTCGGCCAGGCCGGCACTGCCGCGACCTTTGACCAGATCAAGATCCAGATGGCCTCGCCGGAGCAAATCCGCTCCTGGTCCTACGGCGAGATCAAGAAGCCGGAGACCATCAACTACCGCACCTTCAAGCCGGAGCGGGACGGGCTGTTCTGCGCCCGCA
>CAXTNC010000296.1:0-2742 GCA_964245495.1 uncultured Acetobacteraceae bacterium | reverse complement strand
GGCGGCACCGGCAGATGCGGGAACAGCAGCTCCGCCGTCCGGTAGCACTCCTCCAGGTGCGGGAAGCCGCTGCCGATCACCAAGTCGATGCCCAGCGCCTGGTACTCGCGCAGCCGGGCCGCGACGGTGGCCGGGTCGCCCACCAGGGCAGTGCCGGCGCCGCCGCGGACCAGGCCCACGCCGGCCCACAGGTTGGGCGCGACCTCCAGCTTGTCGCGCGAGCCGCCATGCAGCCCCATCATGCGGCGCTGGCCCTCGCTGTCCGTGCCGGCGTGGAGCTTGGCCTGCGCAGAGGCGATCGTGTCGTCCGACAGGTGGCGGATCAGCCGGCGGGCGGCGTCCCAGGCCTCGCCCTCGGTTTCGCGCACGATGAAGTGCAGGCGAATGCCGTAGCGCAGGCTGCGGCCCAGCGCGGCGGCCCGGCGGCGCACGTCGTCGATCTTGTCCGCCACCATGGCCGGCGGCTCGCCCCAGCTCAGGTACACGTCGCACTGCTCGGCGGCCAATTGGCGCGCGGGCGTGGAGGAGCCGCCGAAGTACAGCGGCGGGTGCGGCGACTGCACCGGCGGGAACACCAGGCTGCCGCCGCGGCTGCTGAGGTGGCGGCCCTCGAACCGCACCGTCTCGCCGCGCAGCATCCCGCGATAGATCTGCAGGAACTCGCCCGCCTGCTCGTATCGCTCGTCGTGGCCCAGGGTGATGCCGTCGCCGGCCAGGTCGCCCGGCGTGCCGCCCGCCACCACGTTCAGCAGCAGGCGGCCATCGGACATGCGGTCGAACGTGGCGGCCTGGCGCGCGGCCTCGCCCGGGACGATGGCGCCGGGGCGCACGGCCACCAGGAAGCGCAGCCGCTCGGTGAACGGCGCGATGCTGGACGCGGTGACCCAGGCGTCCTCGCAGCCGCGCCCGGTGGGCAGCAGGATGCCGCCATAGCCCAGCTGGTCCGCCGCCTGGGCGATTTGGCGCAGGTAGCGGTTGTCGTTCTGCCGCACCCCCTCGGCTGCGCCCAGGTAGCGGCCATCCCCGCCGCTGGGCATGAACCAGAAGAAGTCCAGCTTGTCGGCTGGCGGCATCGGAACGCGTCCGGCTTCGGCGTTCATCGGCTGGCTCCTGTGATCTGCCGCGGCGGCGTCCAAACGATGGCGCGCACATCCACGCGGCTTGGGATGACGTGAAACTGGGCGAAGTCGTCGGCCAGCGATTGCTGCCTCGCCACGATCCCCTCGTCCATGGCCTGCACGGCGTAGGTGCCGCGCAGCGCGGCCAGGCGCTGGGCGGGGAGCGGCACGCCGGTCACGCTGGCCATCGCCTGCGCCAGCGCGTCCGGGTTGGCCGCGGCCCACTCCGCCACGCCGTTGATCGCGTCCAGCAGGCCCAGCAGCAACGGGGCGCGCTCGGTGGCGAAGCGGCGGCTGGCCATGAAGAAGTTGCTGGTCTGCGCCACGGAAGCGGCGGTGGCCAGCACCCGGCTGCCCGGCTCCAACTGGCCCACGGCGAAGAACGGGTCCCACACCGCCCAGGCGTCCAACGCGCCGGAGCGGAAGGCGGCGGCGGCGTCCGGCGGCTGGAGGTACACGCGCTCCACGTCGGAGGGAGCCAGCCCTGCCGCCGCCAGCAGCCGCACGACGGTGGCATGGGCGCTGGACCCCTTGGTGAAGGCGAGCCGCTTGCCCCGGAGATCCGCCACGCTGCGGATGGGGCTGGGGTCCGCCACCAGCACGCCCTCGGCCGTGCCGCTGAGCGGCTGGCCGCCGACGTAGAGCAGGTCGGCCCCCGCAGCCTGGGCGAACAGCGGCGGCGTGTCGCCCACGGCCGCGAAGTCCACCGCGCCGGCGTTCAGCGCCTCCAGCATGGGCGGGCCGGAGTTGAACTCGACCCACTCCACCGGCGCGCCGAGCGAGGCCAGCCGGTCCCCTTGCTGCCGCAAGATCACCAGCGCGCCCATCTTCTGGTAGCCGATGCGCACGGCGGCGGGCGCGGCGCGCGCGCCCAACGGCGACGCGAGCGCCCAAGGCAGCGACAGGACGGCCTTGCCCAAGGTGCGGCGGGTCAGCGCATGTGTCATCCCGCTAAGATGGAAGCCGCCAACCCGGCCGCGCAACAGCATGATACCGCAAAGTTCAGGCGGGCGGGGGAAGGCCAATCTTCCAAACCGTGCCCCGATAGCCGATCCTTCTCGCGCCGCAGGAGCCGAGCCAGCTTTGTCCGCCACCGTCACGCCCCGCCGCGAGCCGTTCCTGATCCTGCCGGGCTTCATGCCGGACGCGGTGGGATATGCTGTTCGCACGGCGGCGGCCCTGCTGCTGGCCTACCTGGTCGCGTTCGCCATCCAGCTGGACTCGGCCTCCAGCGCCGGGGTGTGCGTCGCCATCGTGTCGCAGCCCTCGCCGGGCATGGCGCTGTCCAAGGCGGCCTACCGCGCCCTCGGCACCATCCTGGGCGGCGCGGTGGCGCTGGCGCTGGCGGGCCTGTTCCCGCAGGACCGCACCATGCTGCTGCTGGCGTTCACCCTGTGGCTGGGCGCCTGCACCTTCGTCGCCGCCATCCTGCGGGACTTTCGCTCCTACGGCGCGGCGCTGTGCGGCTACACGGTCGGCATCATCGCCGTCACCGGCATCGACGCGCCGGATGGGGCGCTGCTGGCGGCGCTGGACCGGGTGGCCGCCATCCTGCTCGGCATCGGCTGCGTGGCCGTGGTCAACGCCTTCCTGTCCCATGCCGTGTCGTGCGAGGCGCTGGTGG
>CAXTNC010000295.1:0-2778 GCA_964245495.1 uncultured Acetobacteraceae bacterium | reverse complement strand
GCCCCGCCCGGCCCGGCCAGCGCCAGGCTGCCGGCCGGGACGCCCGCCTCCAGCGCCGCCATCGGGTTGGCGGTCAGCCGCAGCACCATCGGCCGCAGCACCAGCAGCAGGGCCAGCAGCGCCACGGCCGCCAGCACCCCGGTCTGGCCGAGCCGCAGGAGATCGGACTTGTCCAGGCGCAGCCCGAGCAGGCCCGGCGCCGCCGGCGCCGCCGCTTCGTCCATGTCGGCGAAGCGCAGGCTCACCACCTCCACCTTGTCGCCGCGCTTCTCGTCGTAGCCTGCGGCGCTGCGGGCCAGGGCGGCGATGCGGCTCAGCTCGTCAGGCGTGCGGTCCTGCCAGGTGACGGCCCCGTCCGCGCCGCGCACCTGGACCTGGTCCACCAGCACGCCCAGGGTGATGCGGCGGATCAGCGGCTGGTCCCGCACCACCGTGCGGACGGTCTTGCCGATCTCGAAGTTCGTCGTCTCCTCCGAGCGCTGCTCCTGGCTGCCCGCCGGGTTGGCGCCCGCGTCCGCGTTGGGCAGGTTATTTCCCACGCTGACGGTGCCGCTCGCCTCCGTGCTGCGGTTGCTGCTGGTGTTGTTCTGGGTGGAGCGCTCCACCTTGCCGTCCGGGTCGAACTTCTCCTGCGTTTCGCGCACCTGGTCGTAGTCCATCTCGACCGCCGCCTCCGCCCGCACCCGCCCGGCTCCCAGCGTGCGCTCCAGCATATCCTCCACGGCCCGGGACAGCCGCTGCTCCGTGGCGGCCCGCAGCTCCGCCGCAGCGCCCTCCGCACCCGTCTGCGGGTCCCCGGCGCGGGCGAGCAGGTTGCCCCGGCTGTCGATCACGCCCACGTTCTGCGGCCGCAGCCCCGGCACGGCCGAGGCCACCAGGTTCAGCACCGCCTGCACCCCCTGCCGGTCCATGCGCGCCGCACCCGCCATGGTGAGCACCACGCTGGCCTGCGCGTCCTGCCGGTCCCGCGCGAACGGCTCCCGCTTCGGCAGCACCAGGTGGACCCGCACGGCGCGCACGCCGGAGATCATGCGGATGGAGCGCGCCAGCTCGCCTTCCAGCGCGCGGGTCTGGCTGATCGCCTGCTGGAACTGGCTCGCCGTCAGGCTGTCCCCGCGGTCGAAAATCTCGTAGCCGATGGAGCCGCCGGACGGCAGGCCCTCCTTCGCCAGCAGCAGCCGGGCGCGCGCCACCTCGCCCGCCGGCACGGAGATGCGGCTGCCATCCGGCCCCGCCTCGTGCGCGATGTGCGCCCGCTCCAGCTGGTCGGCCACCTGGGAGGCTTCCCGCAGGTCCATGTCCGCGTACAGCAGGGCCATGCGGTCCCCGCCGCCACCGCGCAGCGCCAGGAACGCCAGCATCAGCAGCATGGACGCGGCGACCGCGGCCATCGCGACCAGCCGGCCTATCCCCAGCGCCTTGAACCCTTCCAGCAACGCCGCCATGCCCGTGCGCCCACCCACCGCGGCGTCCTGCCGCACGGCCACCCTGCGCCGCACGGGTTACCCGGCGCTTAACGGCCCGGCATGAAGTGCCGGGCGCTCAGCCGCCGGCCACGGATTGGACGCTGCTGAACGGCACCGACACCGCGCCGACCTGCAAGGTCACCGCGCCGTTGCTGTTGACCACGCCCGTGGCCTTCCCCGTCACGGTGAACGGCACCGCCGCCGTTGCTCCACTGGGGGAGGCGCCGTTGATGGCAACCGTGTAGGCGCCGTCCGGCTGCTGCACGCCGGCGCTGTTCTTGCCGTCCCAGGTCCAGCTGTTGGCCCCTGCGCTGGACGTGCCCGTCACCTCGGCCACCTTCACGCCGCTCGCGTTGGTCACGGTGATGTCGACCGGCTCGGCGGCCGTCGTGGTGTAGTTCACCGTGGCGCTGCCGTTTTGCAGCGCCGCCTGCGTGCTGCTGACGGTGACGGACTTGCCCACCACGCCCGTCGCCTGGATCACCTCCGAACCCTGCGTCGCCTGGATCAGGGAAGTGAGGCTGGAGTTGGTGGTGATCTGCTGCTCCACGCTGCTGAACTGCACCAGCTCGGTGGTGAACGAGTTGGTGTCCATCGGCGTGGTCGGGTCCTGGTTCTTCAGCTGGGTCAGCAGCAGGTTCAGGAAGCTGGTGAAGTTGCTGCTCAGCGAGGTCAGCGCGTTCGGCGCGGCCGAGCCGCCGGCGGAAACGCCACCCCCAGCAGCGGCCGAGGCAGCACTGGAGGCGGCGCTGGAAAGGGGTGGCGCAGTCAGAAGGCTGGAAGTGCTGCCGCTCATGGAACTGATCCTTGTCAGGCGGTGATGTCCACGCCGGCGCGCAGCCAGGCGGACGGGGAAGGGGGGGCGCGGCCAGGATCGGCGCCTGGCCCGGCGTAGGGATGGCGCTGCTGGCGCTCGCTGCCAGCCTGGCCGCCGCCGGCTGGCTGGCCACCGCCTGAGGCTTGCCCGCCGCCGCCATCGGGCGTCGCCAGCGACAGGGCCAGGCTGCGCCCATCGGGCGGCACCCCTGCGCTGTCCAGGGCGCGGTGCAATTGCGGCTGGTCGGCCATCAGCAGGCGCAGCGTGTCGGGCCGTTCGGCCGTCACCTGCACGGATGCGGCCCCGTCCGCCGTCCTTTCGACGCGGATTTGGACGTGCCCCAGCTCCGCCGGGTCAAGCCGCAGGGTGACGGCCCCGCCCCCCGGCGCATGGGACAGCTGCACCAGCGCGGGCGCCAGCTGGGTCGCCGGCGGGTTGGCGGCGGGCGCGCTGGCGGCGGGCGGCGGCGCGGCGGCAGTTGGACCGGAATGGGCC
>CAXTNC010000294.1:518-2816 GCA_964245495.1 uncultured Acetobacteraceae bacterium | reverse complement strand
ACCCCGCCCCGCCCAAGCGCCGCGCCGCGGCCATCCCGTCCTGGTCCGTCACGTCGTCGCCGATGAACACCGGCAGCCGGCCGGCGAACCGGGGCAGCGCCATCACCGCCTCCACCGCGCGGCCCTTGTCCGCGCCGCGGGGCCGGACCTCCCACGCCATGTTGGACGCGAGCAGCTGGAACTGGTCCGCGTGGGGCAGCAAGGCGCCGGACACCGCCGCGCGCAGCACCGCCTCCGCCCCCGGCGCGGCACGGTAGTGCAGCACCACGCCGCGCGCCTTGCGCTCCACCAGCACGCCCGGGTGCGCCAAGGCCAGCGCCTCCGCCGCGACCAGCACCGCCGGCGGCAGCCCCGGCAGGTTGGGCCGCTCCAACGCGGCGCCGGCCGCCGGCCGCAGCGCGCCGCCATGCTCGCCGGAGATCACGGGAACGACGCCGGGCAGCAGCAGCTCGATCTGCTCCACCGGGCGTCCGGTGATCACGGCCAGCGCGCCGTCCAGCTCGCCCCGCAGCCGCGCCAGGGTGCCCGGCAGCTCCGCCGGCACCGTCACGCTGTCCGGCGTGGCGGCGAACTCCAGCAGCGTGCCGTCCAGGTCCAGCAGCAGCGCCGCGCGATCGAACGGGGGCAGGGCGTCCGTCAATGGCAGCCCAGGAGCCGCACGTCATAGATCGGGTGCTCGAACAGGGACACGGCCGGCTCGTTGCTGAACACCCAGCCGTGGAAGCCGGGCACGCCGGGATGGCTGTCGCGGATGTCCAGGAAGGCCGCCGAGTCCTGCGCCATGTCCGGCGGGCGCGCGGCGCAGGCGCGCAGCGCGATGGACAGGGACGCGTTCTCCGCCTCCTGCCCGGCCCTCAGCGTCAGCGGGGTGGACTTGGCGCTCACCTTGTCCAGCACCCGCAGCTCGGCGGTGTCGCGGGGCACCCAGCTGTCCGGCAGCGGCACGGGCGGCGGCACGGGCGGCGCTTGGCCGCCTGCGGCCAGCAGCGCCAGCGTCAGGAACGCGGCCCGCCTCACGCCCGCTTCGGGCTGCGCAGCTCGGCCGCCATGCCGGCCAGGATGCGCCGCATCGCGGCCTCGTCCACCCCCATCAGGACCGCGTCCTCGAACGCGTCCTGCATTACCTGCGCCAGCTCGGCGTGGTTCTCCTCCAGGGTGCGCAGCTTCTCGCGGCAGCTGACGGGGGCGCCGTCCGCGCCGGGCCACGCCGTCATGGCGCAGGCGGCTTCAAAGCGTCCATTTGCTTCTGCGCCACCTCGGACAGGGTGCCGACGTTGAAGATGAACTTGCCCAGCAGGTCTTCCAGGTTCACCGCCGACTGGGTGACGGTGATGGTGCCGCCGTCGGGCAGCATCTTGTCGCCCCCGCCGGTCGCCAAGGAGATGAAGTTGCCGCCCAGCAGCCCGCCGGTCGCGATGGTGGCGCTGCTGTCCACGGAAAGCTTGATGTCCGACTGCACGGTGAAGGTCGCCAGCGCCTGGTAGCTGCGCGGGTCGATCGCCAGCCCCGTCACGCTGCCCACCTTCAGCCCGGCCACCCGCACGTCGGACCCGGTGGCGATGCCGCCCACGTTGTCGAACGCGGCGTGCAGGGTGTAGCCGCCCACCTTGGCCCGCCCGGTGCTCGCCACGGCATAGGCCAGGAACCCGGCGGCCACGAGCAGCACCGCCGCCCCGGCCGCGACCTCGGAGGAGCGCCGCGCCATCTCAGCTGCCCGGCGTCCAGGATTCGTAGTCCCCGGTGGCGGGCGCGCGCTTGCCGCCGCGGTAGTCGCTGCCGGGCGGGCGGTAGCCGGCGGGGGTGCCGGTGAGGTTCGGCTCGTGCGGCTTCTGCCAGGCGCGCCGCACGGTGGTCGGGATCGGCATGTCCGTCGTGTAGTGCAGCCAGGCGTGCCATTCCGGCGGGATGCTGCTGGCTTCCGCCTCGCCGCGGTACATCACCCAGCGCTTGCGGCGCCGGCCGCCGGACGCGCCCGCCTTTTTCGCCTCGTAATAAACGTTGCCGGCGGCGTCCCGCCCGACCATGCGGCCGGACAGGGCAGTGACGAGGCGCATCATAAGGGTCATGCCCACGGTTATAGCAGCGTCCCCCGCAGGGTCCACCGCGCCGTCCGGACGGGAGCTTGCCCACAGCATTTTGTGGTCGCAGGCGCCTTCGCACGCAAAATCCGGCTTCCCGTCCGGCGAACCGCGCGCTAGCGTCCCGCCCATGAGAACCGACCGGACCTGGCAGGGCGTGCGGCTGCGGCAGACGGAGGCGGCGCCGGACCCGGACAGCCCGTCCCGCACCGTGCGCCTG
>CAXTNC010000294.1:0-508 GCA_964245495.1 uncultured Acetobacteraceae bacterium | reverse complement strand
ACGACGCGGCGGCGGCGGCCTTGTGCGAGCTGGCGCCCGGCCACGCCCGCGTTTGGCTGCCCTCCCTGGCGCAGGGCTGGATCCTGCCGCTTTCCGCCCGCTCCAAGGAGGCCGGCATCCCCGGCCTGGCGGACCGGCTGCACGCCCTGCTGCTGCACCGCCGGGGCGCGCCGACCGCCGGCATCTGGCACGGCGTGGCGAGCGAGCGGCCCGGTTTCGTGCTCAACCTGCCGGCGTTCCACGATCCTGCCGCCGGGTTCGACGTGGAAGCCTTCGCGGACGCCGCCGCCACGGCGGCGCAGGCGCTGGACCTGCTCGCCCCCCACGCGCCGCGCCTGGCGGTGGCGATGGCGGACTTGGCGGGGCTGCTCGCCGCCTTGGGCCTGGACTACGCGGGCAAGCCGGCGCGGGACGTGGCGTCCTGCCTCGCGGCGCTGCTGCGCGGCCGGGTCGATGCGGCGCTGGCCGGGGCGCAGCCGGACCTGCTGGCCGCCCTGCCGTCCTGGCC
>CAXTNC010000293.1:0-2817 GCA_964245495.1 uncultured Acetobacteraceae bacterium | reverse complement strand
ACTTCTCCATGACCGGCTGGCGCGTCGGCTGGACGGTGCTGCCGGCGGACCTGGTGCGCCCGGTGGAGTGCTTGGCGCAGAACCTGTTCATCTCCGCCCCGCACATCGCCCAAGTGGCGGCGGAGGCGGCGTTCGACTGCCATGCTGAATTGGCAGGGAATGTCGCACGCTATCGCCGCTCGCGGGACTTGCTGCTGGCGTCGCTGCCCGGTGCCGGGTTCAGCCGGCTTTCCCCGGCGGAGGGGGCGTTCTACCTGTATGCCGACGTGTCGGAGCGCACGCACGACAGCGCCGGGTTCTGCGCGCGGATGCTGGCGGAGGCGGGCGTGGCGGCGGCATCAGGTGTGGACTTCGACGCGGCGCACGGCCACCGGACGGTGCGGTTCAGCTATTGCGGGCCGGAGGCGGACATGGCGGAGGCGGTGGAGCGGCTGCGGCGGTTTGGGTGACGCCCTGGAAAGCAGAGCCGCTTGCAGACGGGAGACGGAGATTGCACGGTGCATTTGGCGCATCGCGATGGGCTGGAGAGCATGGGCTTACGCGGCCTGTTGCCTCCTGGTGTTCTTCCTCTGCACTGGCCCAGTCCAGGCGGATGAAATCGATGATCTCAAAGCCGCCATGCGAACCGCCGCTGGTGGTGTCCTTTGGGACAGGGTCGAAGCCTTGCAGTGGGAAGCGACCCTTCGCAGCTCAGGCCTTGCGGGCAGATCGACCGGCCTGATTGATCGCCACCCGCAGCGGTTCAAGGAACTCGCCAATTTCAGCATTTTAACAGAAGCCAGCGGCTTCGATGCAGGTGGTCCCTGGCAGGGCGATTATTCAGGGGGCGTGCATGGTCTGCAAGCTGATGAAGCGCGGCAGGTTTTCGCAAGTCATGGCTGGCTCTACGCCCGTGGGTGGCTTGATGCGGATGATCCGGCGACATGGTCAGGCTTGGGCAGCGCCAACGAGGCAGGCAAGCCTTTTTGGACAGTGACCGTCACGCCCAAAGATGGGCGCACGCTTGTTCTCTGGATCGATCAATCATCGTACCTCATCGACCACGCCGAACTCGACCTTGCGACTTTTCATGAGACGATCCGTTACGGCGCTTACCAACGGTTCACCGGGCTGATCCTGCCGACCACTGTTTCAGTCGATGTCGGCGATCCTGATAATGCTGATGTTTTCACCGTTGAACGTTGGGCCACGGCCCCGAAGCTGGACGATTACGCCCTTCAACGTCCGGACATGCCAGACGACTCCCGCATCACGGATGGCAAATCCAGCAGCACGGTGCCGTTAGTTCTGGAGGGCAACACGCTCCTTGTCACGGCGTCGGTCAACGATGGCCCGCCCATGCGGTTCGTCCTCGACACTGGAGGCCATGCAATCCTGACGCCTGAGGCAGCGGCTCAACTTAAGCTAACTGGCAGCGGCGGCGGCCAAAGCTACGGCGCAGGCGAGGGTTCGACGCCGGAGCAATACGTGCGAACGCAGCGGCTCACGATCGGCGCGGCCGAGATCGTAGGCGTGCCGTTCAGCATTGCGCCTCAACCTTACAGCTTCCGCGAGCGGGGCCGTGGGGAGCAGGTTGCAGGCATTCTCGGACTGGAAGTGTTCGAGCGTTTCGCAGTGACGCTCGACTACGCTGGCCGATCCATCACGTTGACGCCCCTCGCTCGCTTCCAGCCGTTGAAGTCTGGGACGGTTATTCCAATCGAGTTTGCTGACGACTGCCCGCTGGTCGAAGGCACTTTGAACGGTCTGCTAGGAATCATCGCCGTCGACACTGGCAACAGCGGTGATCTGGTTGTTCAAGGCCGCTTCGCGCGCCGAACGGGGCTGGATGCAGCCTTCGACGGCGGCATTGATCTTGTCTCGACGGACCAAGGTGGTGATGCGGTCAGCACCGAAGCGCGGTTGGGCGAACTCGGCTTGGGGCCGGTGCGCCTGGCGCATGTCCTGGCCCGGGTCGCCTATGACCGCGCAGGCGCGTTCTCGTCGCACAGCGAGGCAGGCAATGTCGGCGAGAGCATCCTGCAACTATTCAAAGTGACGTTCGACTATGGGCGCAGCACGATGACGCTGGAATGGCAGGAGGGCAGCCAGTCCCCGCCCTTCCCCCGCGCCGGCGTGCAACTGCGCAAGCTGGCGCCCGAGGCGTTCACTGCGGCGGTGGTCACGCCAGGCGGCCCAGCGGCCGACGCGGGCCTCGTGCAAGGCGATCAGGTGGTCGCCGTTGATGGCGTGGACGCCGCTGACCTGTCCCGCTCCGACATCTGGACCAAGCTGCGCCAGCCACCCGGCACGGTGATGGCTTTGGCCTTGGAGAAAGCCGGAGAGCGCCGAACCATCTCATTGGTCCTGCAAGACGCACTGCCCTGACGAGGCGTCGAACGGGCGTGCAACGAGTTCAGCGCCCGTTCCGTGCTTACCGGTTCACCGCCGCCACCATCCCCGCTTCTTCTCCGCCGCCGGCTCGCCGGCCCCCACCAGGATGGGTGGCGGCACGGGGGTGCTGACCGGCTCGGCAGCAGCCGGCTCGGGTTCCGCCACCAGCTCAGGCTCTGCCTCGCGCGGCGGAGCGTGGCCGTTGAGCAAGGGCGGCTCCTCCTCGACCAGCGCCGGCTCCACGTGCAGCGCCAGTTCCGGCTCGTCCGCCCCGCCCGCGGGCACGGTCGCCTCGGCGGCTTCGGCCTCCACGTCCGGGCGGTCAGGCACGGCGACGGGCGGCGGCTCGGGAGAGGCCGGCGCCGGGGCGGGCGCGGCCGTCTCCGGTTCGTCCATGATGGCGAAGATGTCGAATTCCTGACCGCCGAACGGGTTGGCCGGGGT
>CAXTNC010000292.1:0-2869 GCA_964245495.1 uncultured Acetobacteraceae bacterium | reverse complement strand
CGTAAGCGCCGGTGTAGATCTCGATGCCGTCCGCCCCCGTGGCAGGCACCAGCGGCACGACGCCGGGGTTGGGGCTGACGAATAGGATGACCCGGCAGCCGTGCCGTTTCAGCCTGGCCACCGCGGACGCCACGAGCGGCGCATCCGCGGCCCCCAGCGTCCAGCCTTCTTCCGAGGTGAACGCCTCCGGCGGGTCCGGGACCAGCGTGCACTGCTCCGGCCGCACGGCGGCCACGATGTCGAACAGCCGCTCGTCCGGGTAGCCCTCGACGTTCAGCTCGAAGCCGGGCCGCCACGGCTGCATCAGCTCCGCCAGCGCCAGCACGTCGCTGCGGCGGATGTGGCGCTCGTCCGGCCGGGGATGCACGGTGATGCCGTCCGCCCCCGCCTCGCGCGCCAGCCGGGCGAAGCGCCGCACGTCCGGCACCCCGGTGTGGCGGGAGTTCCGCAGCAGGGCCACCTTGTTCAGGTTCACGCTCAGCCGTGGGGTGGTCATGCCGCCCTCCGCTCCGCCAGCTCCGCCGCCATGCGCAGCGCGGCGATCAGGCTGCCCGGGTCCGCCCGGCCGTGGCCGGCGATGCCGAACGCCGTGCCGTGGTCGGGCGAGGTGCGGATGATGGGCAGCCCCAGCGTCACGTTCACCCCGCCCGCCATGTCCAGCGTCTTGAGCGGGATCAGCGCCTGGTCGTGGTACATGCAGACCGCCGCGTCGTAGCCGGGCCGGGCCGCCTCGGTGAACAGGGTGTCGGGCGGATGGGGGCCGGTGGCGTCGATGCCCTCGGCCCGCAGCGCGGCCACCGCGGGCGCGATGATGTCCGCCTCCTCCGTGCCCATCGCGCCGCCTTCGCCAGCGTGCGGGTTCAGCCCCGCCACCGCCAGCCGCGGGCTGGCGACGCCGAAGTCCCGCCGCAGCGCCGCGTCCGCGGCGCGCGCGGCCTGCACGATGGCGGCCGTCGTGACGCCGTCCAGCGCCCGGCGCAGCGAAACGTGCACCGTGACCGGGACCACCCGCAGCCCGGAACAGGCCAGCATCATCACGGGCGCGCCGCCGGTGAGGGCGCCCAGGAACTCGGTGTGGCCGGGATGCGGGAAGCCGGCTTGGTAGAGCACCGCCTTGCTGATCGGGTTGGTCACCACGGCGCCGGCCTCGCCGGCCTGCGCGAGCTGGACCGCGCGCTCGATGCTGGCGATCACGGCGGGCGCGTTGGCCGGGTCCGGCCGGCCGGGCCGCGCGATCTCCGGCAGGGAGAGCGGCAGCACCGGCAGGGCGGCGGCGAACACGTCGGCCACCTGGTCGAGCGAGCGGATCACCGCCATCGGCACGTCCAGCCCGCCCACCCAGAACGGGTCGGCGATGATGGCGAAACCCGGGAGGAAGCTGGCGGCCAGGATGCGCCAGGCCTTGGCGGTGATCTCGCCGCCGATCCCGGCCGGGTCGCCCATGGTGAGCGCTAAGGGTTTGATGGCCATGGCGCACCCAATCACATCCGGCCCGGCGTGCAAACCGTCGCGGCTCGCCGTGCAATGTGCCGCGGGCCGCCCCATAATGGTGCCGTAGCCAGGAGCAACCCGCATGTCCGACCGCCCGCGCTTCTTCGACGACCTTGCCGGCGTGGCCGGCGGAGCCTTCTCCGCCCTGACCGGCCTGCGGGACGAGGCGGAGGCCACGCTCCGCGCGCGGCTGGAGGAGGCGATCCGCAAGCTCGACCTGGTGCGCCGGGATGACCTGGAGGCTGTGGAGCAGATGGCCGCCAACGCCCGCGCCGGGCAGGAAGCCGCGGAAGCCCGGCTGGCCGCCATCGAATCCCGGCTGGCCATGCTGGAAGCCGCGTTCGTCAACCAGGCCGCGGCGTCCACGCGGCGGGCGGACGCGCCGGAGCCGGGCTTTCCCGACCCGAACGGCATCTAGCCGGGGTTGCGGCGGAGCTTCGCTGCCCGTTAGTCTCAAAAGGCATCGAGTCGGGGCATCATGCTCCCGGCCTGCGCGACCGGCCTTCCTCCAACTGGGGAGACCCCATGATGCCGACCCCCCTTTCCGTCACGGTCAGCGAGCACGCGGCCAACCCGCTCGACGCCCTGGAGCGCATCGCCGCCGCCAACGACTGGGCGTTCGACCGCCGCAGCGAGGGCGAGATGGCGGCCGAAGCGCCGGGCAAGTGGTGCGACTACGGCCTGTACTTCTCGTGGTCGCGCGAGATCAGCGCCATGCACTTCACCTGCGCGTTCGACCTGAAGGTGCCGGCGGCCCGCCGCGCGGCGCTGTACGAGCTGCTGGCGCTGGCCAACGAGAAGCTGTGGATCGGCCATTTCGGCATGGACAGCGACGACGGCATGCCGCTGTTCCGCCATTCCGTGCTGCTGCGCGGCGCGCGCGGCGCCTCCGCCGAAAGCCTGGAGGACATGGTGGACATCGCCATCACCGAGTGCGAGCGGTTCTTTCCGGCCTTCCAGTTCGTGCTGTGGGGCGGCAAGTCGCCGGCCGACGCGCTGGCCGCCGCCATGCTGGAGTGCGTGGGCGAGGCGTGACCCCGCCGGCCGTCCTGCTGCTGGGCGCCGGCCGCATGGGCGGCGCCCTGCTGCAGGGCTGGCGCCGCGCCGGCCTGTCGGACAGCGTGGTCGTGGACCCGGCGTCCAGCGCCCCGGCCGCGCCGGGACTCCTGGTGGTGCAGGAGGCGTCGCTGATCCCGCCCGGCTTCCGCCCGGATGCCGTGGTGGTCGCCGTCAAGCCGCAGCACGCGGACGCGGCGGTGCCGGCCATCCGCGCCTTCGCGGAGGGCAGCCTGGTGCTGTCGGTCATGGCCGGGCGCACCCTGGCCAGCCTGGGAGCGCTGACGGGCGCGGCTGCCATCGTGCGGGCCATGCCCAACAC
>CAXTNC010000291.1:0-2879 GCA_964245495.1 uncultured Acetobacteraceae bacterium | reverse complement strand
AAGCCGCCATCGCCTGCGAGGTCGCCCGCGAACGGCGCAAGCCGCCGCCAAACAGCGGGTGAGGGGGCGAACGGCTGGAACGTGTGCAGTCCCAGGCCCAAGCGTCCGGCGTGTAACCCAGGCCCATGTCGTGAGTTAACGCCACGACCTGATCCGGAAACCACGCCATGTCCCGCCGCTCCGCCGTGCCCGATGTCGTGCCCATCCTGGGCGGCGCGCTCGCCTTGCTGCTCGTGGCCTGGCTGGAGCCAAGACGCCTGCCGAAGCTCACGCCCGGCGTCGCGCGCCGCCGCGTGGTGGTGCTGGGCGCAGGCTTCGGCGGGCTGAACACGGCGCTGGCGCTGGCGAGCCACCCGGACATCGACCTCACGGTGATCGACGAGCAGAACCATCACCTGTTCCAGCCGCTGCTGTACCAGGTGGCCACCGCCGCGCTGTCCCCGTCGGACATCGCCTCGCCGGTGCGCGACGTGATCCCGGCTGCTTCCAGCGTGCGCGTCATGATGGGCGCGGTCAGCAGCATCGACACCCGGGCGCGGCATGTCCGATGCGCCGGCCAGGAGGTGCCGTATGACGAGCTGGTGATCGCCACCGGGTCCCAGCCGAGCTACTTCGGCCATGACGAGTGGGCGCAGTTCGCGCCCGGGCTGAAGACCCTGCATGACGCGCTGGACCTGCGCGGCCGGGTGCTGCTCGGGTTCGAGCGCGCCTGCGTGGCGGAGGACGAGACGGAGCGCGCCCGGCAGCTGACCTTCGTGCTGATCGGCGGCGGGCCGACCGGGGTGGAGATGGCCGGCTCCATCGCCGAGCTGGCCCGCCAGACGATGCAAGCGGACCACGAGCTGAGCCAGGCGCACGCCCGCATCATCCTGGTGGAGGGCGGCGACCGGGTGCTGGCGGAGTTCCCGCACGACCTTTCGGACAATGCGGCCCAATCGTTGCGCGGCCTGGGGGTGGAGATACGGACCGGCACCAAGGTGACGGCGATCGAGCAGGGCGTGGTGCACGTGGAGGGAGGGGCGCCGATCCACGCCGGCACGGTCATGTGGGCGGCGGGCACGGCGGCCACCCCGGTGGCGCACTGGCTGGGCGTCGCGCCGGGCAAGGGAGGCCGCGTGCCGGTCGGGCCGGATTTGCAGGTGGCCGGGCTGCCCGGCGTGCAGGTGATCGGCGATGCGGCGCTGGCGTTGGACGGCCACGGCAAGCCGCTGCCGGGCCTGGCGCCGGTGGCCAAGCAGCAGGGGCGTTACGTGGCGGACGCGATCCTGCGCCGGGCGCAGAACCGCCGCCCGGCCGGCCCGTTCAAGTACGTGGACTACGGCAACCTGGCCACCATCGGGCGGGCCAAGGCGGTGGCCGAGTTCGGGCCGGTCCACGTCACCGGTTGGCCGGCCTGGGCCTTGTGGGCCGTCGCGCACATCTTCTTCCTCATCGGTTTCCGCAACCGCTTGGCGGTCAGCGCGCAGTGGCTGTTCGCGTATGCGGCGGAGAAGCGCCCCGGCCGCCTGATCGCCTGGGACCCGGCGGACAAGGAGCGCGCCAGCAGGCCGCCCCTTCAGCCGCCGGTGGCGAAGCCGGGGTAGAGCGTCATGCCGCCGTCCACGTACAAGGTGGCGCCGGTCACGTAGTCCGCGGCTTCGGAGGCGAGCCATACCGCCGCCTGGGCGATGTCGTCCGGCTCGCCGATGCGCTTGTAGGGCACCAAGGTCATCAGCGACTTGTAGGCTTCCGGCGTGTCCCAGGCGGCCGTGTTGATCGGGGTGCGGATGGCGCCGGGCGCTATGGCGTTGACGCGGATGAAGTGCGGCGCAAGCTCCTGCGCGATGCTCTGCATCAGCATGTGGATGCCGCCCTTGGACGCAGCGTAGTTGGCGTGCCCGGCCCAGGGGATCACCTGGTGGACCGAACTCATGCAGATCATCTTGCCCGCCGCCTGCGACACGGATGGCGCCACGCCGCGGCGCAGGAACTCGCGCGCCGCCGCCCGCGTGCACAGGAACTGCCCGGTGAGGTTGACGCCGATGACGGTCTGCCACTGCTCCAGCGTCATGTCGGTGAAGGCTGAATCCCGTTGCAGCCCGGCGTTGCTGACGGAGATGTGCAGCGTGCCGAACTGGGCGATGGCCGCGGCGTACATCGCCTCCACCTCGTCCTCCTTGCTGACATCGGCCTTCAACGTGATCGCCTTGCGGCCCATGGCCTCGATCTGGTGCGCCACGTCGTCGGCCGTCTCAGGGTGGGTGACGTAGTTCACCGCGACGTCCGCCCCCGCGCGCGCCAGGCCGAGCGCCACCGCCATGCCGATCCCGGAGTTGGCGCCCGTGACGAGCGCGGGTTGCCCGGTCAGCACGGGCTGGTACGGCGCGTGCGGCAGCCGGCTCGCATCGGGCAGCGCCGGCGCCGTCGGGTCCTTGGGATTGGGATCGGTGCGCATGGCAGCTCGCTCCAGGATGAGGTGTGCATCTCCGAAACGACGGGGGGGTCACATCGTTCCGGACGGAACGCGGCAGCCGTTCGGGGATCAGCGCCCCGCCACTTCGAAGCGGCGCCACTCGCTCGGCACGTAATGCCGCCCGTCGGCCGAAACGGTGAAGACGCGCCAGGCGTATTGCCCGGCGCTGGGCGGCAGCTGCACCATCGCGGCGGTCCGGTCCGAGTACTGCGCGGACACCGGGCGCAAGCCGTCCGCCACGGCCTCCACGTCCACGTAAAACCGCACCGGCCCAGGCTGCTCCGGCGCCAGCCAGACGAAGGGGACCGAGCCGCTGTCGTGGCGCACCGTCTCGCCGCGGGGGGTGTCAGGACTGGCTGCCGGCGCGTCGGCGACGGGCAGGCCGGACGGCTCCGCGGCGGGCGCTGCCCGGCGCGCCGCGGAGCCG
>CAXTNC010000290.1:0-2888 GCA_964245495.1 uncultured Acetobacteraceae bacterium | reverse complement strand
GCGACCGTTCGGCGCGCGATGTCCACGCCTTCCCGCCGCAGCGCCGCCACGATGGCGTCATCGGACAGGATGTCCTCCGCACGCTCCGCATCGACCATGCGCCGGATGCGCTGGCGCACCGCCTCGGCGCTGTGGCTTTCCCCGTCCGTCCCGGCGATCGCCGTGGTGAAGAAGTACTTCAGCTCGAAGGTGCCGCGCGGCGTCGCGATGTACTTGTTGGCGGTCACCCGGCTCACAGTGCTTTCGTGCATCTCCACCGCTTCCGCGATGTCGCGCAGGATCAAGGGGCGCAGGTGGGCCACGCCGTGCTGGAAGAAGGCGTCCTGCCGCCGGACGATCTCGGCCGAAACCTTCAGGATGGTCTGCGCCCGCTGCTGCAGGGACTTCACCAGCCAGTTGGCGGAGGAAAGCTGCTCGCCCAGGAAGCCGCGGTCCTCCCGCTTCGCCCGGGTCAGGACGCGCGCGTGGAAGCCCTGGTTGACCAGCACGCGCGGCATGGTTTCCGGGTTCAGCTCCAGCAGCCATTCCAGCCCGTCCTCCGTTCCGGCCGGCGCGCGCCGCATCAGCACGTCCGGCAGCACGGCGCTGGGCGGGTCGATGTCGTAGGAGGCGCCCGGCTTGGGGTCCAGCGCGCGGATTTCGGCGATCATGTCCGCCAGGTCCTCGGCATCCACGTCGCACAGCTCGCGCAGGCTGCGCAGGTCGCGCCGGGCGAGCAGGTCCAGGTTGTCGAGCAAGGCCTGCATCGCCGGGTCCAGGCGGTTCAGGTCGGCCAGCTGGGCGGCCAGGCACTGCCGCAGGTCCTGCGCGAACAGGCCCGGCGGGTCGAACCGCTGCATCCGCTCGCGCACCCGCTCCACCCGGGCAGGCTCGATGCCCAGGGCGTCGGCCAGGGCGGCGCTCGTGATCGGCACGCGGCCCGCCGGGTCCAGCAGGGAGATCAGGTGGGCGCCGATCAGCTGGTCCACCCGGTCGTCGAAGCTCAGCCGCAGCTGCTCGCCCAGGTGGTCGCGCAAGGAGCGCGGGGCTTCGGCCAGGTCCGCCGGCTCGCGGTCCCCGCCGTCGAAGCTGCCGCCGGCGCCCTCCCGGCTGAAGGCGGGCGCGCCGTCCCCCAGGCTGCCGGCGTCGAAGCTGTTGGCGTGGTCCGCCTCCACCGCTTCCGGCAGCTTCTCCCGCCGCAGCAGGTCGCACGCGTCCAGCCCGGCCAGCGTTTCGGCCCCCTGGTCGGGGGCGGCGCGCTCCGGCTGCGTCTCCGTGCGCTCGTCGCGCTCCAGCAGCGGGTTGCGCTCCAGCTCCTCCTCGACGTAGGCGGCGACCTCCATGTTGGTGAACTGCAGCAGCTTGATGGCCTGCCGCAGCTGCGGGGTCATCACGAGGGATTGGGACTGCCTGAATTCCAGCCGGGGACCGAATGCCATGGCCGCCAGCCTACAGGCTGAACCTTTCTCCCAGGTACACGCGGCGCACGTCCTCGTGCTGCACCACCTCCTGCGGGCGGCCCTCCATCAGCAGCTTGCCGTCGTGCATGATGTAGGCGCGGTCGATGATCTCCAGCGTTTCGCGCACGTTGTGGTCCGTGATCAGCACGCCGATGCCGCGGTGCTTCAGGTGGCCCACCAGGTCGCGGATCTCGCCCACCGCGATCGGGTCGATGCCGGCCAGCGGCTCGTCCAGCAGGATGTAGCCGGGCTGGGTGGCGAGCGCCCGGGCGATCTCCACCCGGCGGCGCTCGCCCCCCGAGAGGGCCAGCGCCGGGGTGCGGCGCAGGTGGCCGATGCCGAACTCCGCCAGCAGCTCGTCCAGCATGGTGTCCCGCCGGTCGCTGTCCGGCTCCACCACCTCCAGGGCTGCCATGATGTTGCCCTCCACCGTCAGCCCGCGGAACACGCTGGCCTCCTGCGGCAGGTAGCCGATGCCGAGCCGGGCGCGCCGGTACATCGGCAGCCCGGTGATGTCATGGCCGTCCAGGCTGATGGAGCCGGTGTCCGGCCGCACCAGGCCGGTGATCATGTAGAAGGTGGTGGTCTTGCCCGCCCCGTTCGGCCCGAGCAGGCCGACCGCCTCGCCGCGGCGCACGCTGATGGACACGTTGCGCACCACCGGGCGCTTCTTGTAGGTCTTGCCGACCCCGTTCGCCATCAGGCCGCCGCCGCCGTCGATCACGCGCAATGGGCCGCTCACTTTGGCTTGTCTCCTGGCTTGCCGCCCGGGGCGGCGGGCGCCGTCTGGCTCGGCACCACCAGCCCCTCGACCCGGCTGCCCGGGGTGCGGGTCACGGTGGAGATGCCGGTGTGCAGGTTGACCACGCCCTCGTCGCCGTTCAGCTCGTTCTGGCCGCGCGTCAGGCGGACGTTGCCGGCCAGCCGGGCGATGCCGCTGTCCGGCACGTAAACGCCCTTGTCCGCGTGGATGATCTCCGTCGCGGTCCGCACCTCGACGTGGCCGAAGGCGTCCACCCGCTTCAGCTTGCCGCCTCCCTCCGCCGGGTCCGCGCCGGGCTTGGCCGGGCCTGCTGCGACCTTCTGCACCGGGGCTGCCCCTGGGCCTGTCCCTGGGCCTGTCCCTGGGCCCGCCCCTGGCGCCGCCGGGGCGTTCGGGTCCTCCGTGTAGCCCACCAGCACGTCCGCGGCCAGGCGGCGGCCGTCGTTGGTGTTGACCACGGCGTTGCCGCGGCCGACCGCCATGTGCTTCTGCGACCAGTACTCCATGGTGTCGCGGGCGGCCATGGTCTGCTGCGGGGTGACGATGTGCAGGTCGCGCCCCGTCATCACCAGCACCGCCTGGTCGATGTCGTACACCGCATGGTCGCCGAACGCCTGGTCGGTCGCGGTGTAGATGTGGACGTGCCCTTCGGCTTCGAGCCGGTACACCTCGTTGCTGCCCGTGTC
>CAXTNC010000289.1:0-2903 GCA_964245495.1 uncultured Acetobacteraceae bacterium | reverse complement strand
TGAAGTTGCCGGGAAGGATCGGCGCGGCGGCGGCCGGAACGGCGACGCCTGCGAGGGCGGCGGCCATGGCGAAGCGAGAGAATCGCATAAACATTTCCTTACGAGGACCCTGCATGGAAGAAAGCCACACAACGCCCGCACCATGCAACACAGGAAATCGGCGATGCCCGAAGAAACGAGAAGATCGGCACGGATGGACAGTCACGGCTGCCGTTCCGGGACCGGCCGGACGAAACCAAAATCTGGAATACTGGCCACTGAGCTGCAAAGGCCAGGTCGAGGACCAGTTTTTGAAACCGGGCAAGCTCAATTCTCCGCGCAGGCCGCCAGCACGCGCAGCACCGCCTTGCCGTAGCGGTCCAGCTTGGACGCGCCGACGCCCTTGACCTGCGCCAGGTCGTCCAGCGTGCGCGGCTGCACGGCGGCCACGTCGCGCAGCACCGCGTCGCTGAAGATGATGTAGGGCGGCACCGCCTGCTGCTTGGCCTCCGCCGTGCGCCAGGCCCGCAGCGCCTCGAACGCGCCGGCGGGGGCGTCCGCCTCGCCCCCGTCCGGCTTGGCGGCGGCGCGGATGCGGGAAGGGCGCTTGCCGGCCAGCGGGTCCGCCGCCTCCTCGCGCAGCATCACCACCTGCTCGCCGCGCAGGATGGGGCGGGCGCGCTCCGTCACCAGGGCGAGGCCGGCGCGCTCGCCGTCGCCGCGGCGCAGCGCGCCGATCGAGACCAGCTGGCGGATGACGCCGCGCCAGAACCCGTCCGACTGGTCCTTGCCGGCGCCCCAGGTGGGCAGCTGGTCGTGGCGGTGCTTCTCCACCATGGGGGTGCGCTCGCCGCGCAGCACGGCGGCGATGTGCAGCGCGCCGAACATCTGCCCGGTGCGGTAGATGGCGGACAGCACCTTCTGCGCCGCCACCGTGCCGTCGAACAGGTTGACCGGGTTGGCGCACACGTCGCAATGGCCGCAGGCCTCGCCCAGGTCCTCGCCGAAGCAGGCCAGCAGGGTGCGGGTGCGGCACTGCGGCGTTTCCGTCAGGCCGACCATCGCCTCCAGCCGGGCGGCGCGCACCCGGCGCTCCGCTTCCGGCGCCGCCGATTGCTCCAGCCAGTGGCGGGCGCGCACGATGTCCTCCCCGCCATGCAGCAGCAGCGTGTCCGCCCGCTCGCCGTCCCGCCCGGAGCGGCCGATCTGCTGGTAGTAGGCTTCCGGGCTGTCCGGCATGTCCAGGTGCACCACGTAGCGCACGTCCGGGCGGTCGATGCCCATGCCGAACGCGATGGTGGCGACCATCACCACCGGCTCGCCGGAGCGGAACCGCGCCAGAGCCACCCGCTTCTCCAGCGCGGACAGCCCGGCGTGGAACGCCAGCGCCGGATGCCCGGCGGCTTTCAGGCTCTGCGCCACCCGCTCGGTCTTGTTGCGGCTGCCGCAGTACACGATGCCGGCCTGCCCGGCGCGGCGGCGCAGGAACTCGGCCAGCTGGCTCATCTCGCCCGCCTTGGGCTTGGCCGCGATGTGCAGGTTGCGCCGGTGGAACGAGCCGGCGAACACCTGCGCGTCCGCCATGTCCAGCGCCGCCAGGATGTCCGCCCGGGTGCGCGGGTCGGCGGTGGCGGTGAGCGCGATGCGCGGCACGCCGGGAAAGTCCTGCCGCAACCGCTTCAACATGCGGTATTCCGGGCGGAACTCGTGGCCCCAGGCGGACACGCAGTGCGCCTCGTCCACCGCGATCAGCGCCACCTCCTGCCGCCACAGCCGCTCCAGCGTGCCGGACATCATCAGCCGCTCGGGCGAGACGTAGAGCAGGTCCAGCGTGCCGTCCGCCAGGGCGCGGGACACCCGGGACGCGTCGTCCGGCTCCACCTCCGAGTGCAGCGCGCCGGCGGACACGCCCAGCTGGCGCAGCGCCGCCACCTGGTCGTCCATCAGCGCGATCAGCGGCGAAACCACGATGGCAGTGCCGTGGCGGACCAGGGCGGGCACCTGGTAGCACACGCTCTTGCCCGCGCCGGTCGGCATCAGCACCAGCGCGTCGCCGCCCTCCACCACGCGCTGCACGGCTTCCGCCTGCAAGCCGCGGAACTCGGGGAAGCCGAACACCCGGCGCAGCACCTCGCGCGGGGCGTCCCGTCCGATGGCGCCGTCCGGCATGATGTCAGGAGCCGATGTCGATCTCGACCCGGCGGCGCTCGGGGCCGGGCTGGCTGTCCGGCGGGGTGCCGACGGCCTCGCGGGACAGGCGCGCCGCCGCCACCCCGTCGCGCTGCAGCAGGTCCGCCACCGCGTCGGCCCGGCGCTTGGAGATGTCGATGTCGGCCTGGGGGGAGCCGGCGCGGTCGGCGTAGCCCGAAACCCTCACCGGGAGGGAGGGGAACTGCTTGGCCACGGACGCGGCGTTGGCCACGATCTCCGTGGCCGGGCCGTCCAGGGTGGAGGAGAACTCCTGGAAGAACACCGGGTAGACCTGGTTCGGCAGTTGCGGCTGGACGCAGGCGGACATGGCGAGAACGGAGGCGAGCAGGCCCAGGCCCGGGGGGAGGCGCATACGGTGATCTCCGGTGTGGAGCATCCCTAGTGCCTTCCGCGTCCGCGCGGCGTCAACCGGCGGGCAACCAGGCTCACGCCGCCGCCGCGACGGCGCGGCCGGCGGACAGGCGCCAGATGCGGTCCAGCTTCTCCACCCCGGTCAGCCGGTGGGAGACCAGGATCAGGGTGCGCCCGGCGGGCAGGCCGTTCAGCGTCCTGAGAAAGGCCTGCTCCGTTTGCGCGTCCAGCCCGGCGCACGGCTCGTCCAGGATTAGCACGGGGGCGTCCGACAGCAGGGCGCGGGCGAGCGCCACCCGCCTGCCCTGCCCGCCCGACACCCGCGCGCCGCCTTCGCCGAGCCAGGTGTCCAGGCCGTCCGG
>CAXTNC010000288.1:0-2914 GCA_964245495.1 uncultured Acetobacteraceae bacterium | reverse complement strand
ATGCAACCGCGTCCTCCCCCGAACGCTTGATCGAAACCTCCAGCACAGGACCCCGCATGAGCCAGTCAGCCACTCCCTCCATCCAGGAAGGCCGTCCCTTCCCCCAAGGCGCCACCTGGAACGGACTCGGGGTGAACTTCTCCCTGTTCTCCGCCAACGCGACCAAGGTGGAGCTGTGCCTGTTCGACGACGCCGGCGAAACCGAGGTCGCCCGCGTCGCCCTGCCGGAGTACACCAACGAGATCTGGCACGGCTTCCTGCCCGACGCCCGGCCCGGGACCGTCTACGGCTACCGCGTCCACGGCCCCTACGAACCCGAGAACGGCCACCGCTTCAACCCGAACAAGCTCGTGCTCGACCCCTACGCCAAAGCGGTGATCGGCCAGATCACCTGGGCGCCGGAGGTGTTCGGCTACGTCCTCGGCGAGGAGGACACCACCTACGACGAGCGCGACAGCGCCAAGTTCATGCCCAAGGGCCGCGTCATCGACCCGGCGTTCACCTGGGGCGAGGACCGCGCCCCCCGCGTGCCGTGGGACCAGACGGTGATCTACGAAACCCACGTCAAGGGCTACACCAAGCTGCACCCGGACGTGCCGGAGGAGCTGCGCGGCACCTTCCGCGGCCTGGCAACCCCCGAGGTGGTCCGCTACATCCGCGACCTGGGCGTGACCACGGTCGAGCTGCTGCCGATCCACATGTTCGCCGATGACAGCTACCTGCTGGAAAAAGGCCTGGTGAACTACTGGGGCTACTCCACCCTCGCCTTCTTCGCCCCCAGCCGCCGCTACGCCGCCGTGCCCGACTTCGCCTTCTCCGAGTTCAAGGAGATGGTCAGCCGCTTCCACGCCGCCGGCATCGAGGTGATCCTGGACGTGGTCTACAACCACACCTGCGAGGGCAACGAGAAAGGCCCCACCCTGTCGTTCAAGGGCATCGACAACGCCAGCTACTACCGCCTGCTGCCGGACCAGAAGCGCTACTACATCAACGACACCGGCACCGGCAACACCGTCAACCTGTCCAACGCCCGCGTCATCCAGATGGTCATGGACAGCCTGCGCTACTGGGTGACCGAGATGCACGTGGACGGGTTCCGCTTCGACCTCGGCACCATCCTGGCGCGCGAGGACACCGGCTTTGACCAGGAAAGCGGCTTCCTCCGCGCCGTGGGCCAGGACCCGATCCTGAGCCAGGTCAAGATGATCACCGAGCCGTGGGATTGCGGCCCCGGCGGCTACCAGGTCGGCGGCTTCCCGCCCGGCTGGGCCGAGTGGAACGACCGCTACCGCGACAACGTGCGCGCCTACTGGAAAGGCGACGCCGGCCGGACCAAGGACCTCGCCACCCGCTTCACCGGCAGCAGCGACTTCTTCAACCGCCGCGGCCGCCCGGCCTGGTCCTCCGTCAACTTCCTCACCGCCCATGACGGCTTCACGCTGAACGACTGGGCCTCGTACAACGAGAAGCACAACGAGGCGAACGGCGAGGACAACAAGGACGGCAACAGCAACAACGAGAGCTGGAACTGCGGCGCCGAGGGGCCGACGGACGACCCGGCGGTGACGGGCATCCGCGAGCGCCAGATCAAGAACATGCTGGCCACCCTGCTGCTGTCCCGCGGCACGCCGATGATCCTGGCCGGCGACGAGTTCGGCCGCACCCAGGAGGGCAACAACAACGCCTACTGCCAGGACAACGAGATCAGTTGGCTGAACTGGGACCTGCACCGCAAGGGCCGCAACCTGGTCAGCTTCGTCTCGCAGCTCACCGCGCTGCGCCGCCGCCTGCCCATCCTCACCCGCTCGCGCTTCCTGACGGCGGAGTGGAACGAGGAACTGGGCATCAAGGACGTGACCTGGCTCAAGCCCAACGGCCACGAGATGGACCAGGAAGCCTGGGACGACGCGAACGCCCGCTGCATCGGCATCCTGCTGGACGGCCGGGCGCAGACCTCCGGCATCCGCCGCCGGGGCGCGGACGCGACGGTGCTGGTGATCATGAACTCCTACCACGGCGGCGTCGGCTTCCGGCTGCCCGAGGTGCCGGGGGGGCTGGCATGGCACTGCATGGTCGACACCAACCAGGAGAACTCCATCACCGACGCGCGCTTCGAGTTCGAGGCCGAGTACCTCGTGACCGGCCGCTCGCTGCTGCTGTTCGAGCTGGTGCTGGACCAGGCCTACTCGGAAGCGCGCGGCGTCCCCTACGTGATCGACCCCCCGGTGGCGAAGGCCGCGGAGGAGGTCGCCTGAGATAATCGCCCGCATCGGTTGCTGGACGGCGCTGCCATCCATTATAGGGAGGCGGCGCCGGGTGCGGCGCATCACGCGGGAGTTTGCCGGCCGATGGACAGCATGGAGATCAACAAGCTCGCTTCGGCCGTGCTGGTCGCGGGCATTGCCTTCATGGTGAGCGGCCTGGTCGCCGAAACGCTGGTCCATCCGGCGAAGCTCGCCCAGTCGGCGATCAAGATCGAGGGCGTCGCGGCGCCCGTCACCGCCGCGGCCCCGCCGGCCGAAGCGCCGCTGCCGCCGATCGCCCCGCTGCTGGCCAAGGCCGACCCGGCGGCCGGCGAGGCCGACACCAAGAAGCTCTGTGTCTCGTGCCACAGCTTCAACCAGGGCGGCAAGGCCGGCGTCGGCCCCAACCTGTACGGCGTCGTCGGCGGCCCGCATGGGCACATGGAAGGCTACAGCTACTCCGCCGCCATCAAGGCCAAGGCCGGCCCCTGGACCTATGACGAGCTGAACGCCTGGCTGCGCAACCCGCGCGGCTATGCGCCAGGCACCAAGATGGGGTTCGCCGGCATCGGCAACGACAAGGAACGCGCCGACGTCATCGACTACCTCCACACCCTGGCGGAAAGCCCGGAAGCCTTGCCCCCCGTGATCGACGTGGCCGCGCCTGGAGG
>CAXTNC010000287.1:0-2925 GCA_964245495.1 uncultured Acetobacteraceae bacterium | reverse complement strand
CCCTGCGTGGCCTTTCCACATGCGAAGGGCGCACGTGGAACCTTTGGCCACTCCGTCCGGGGATGACGGAGGGATAGGGCGGGGAGAGGGGACGAGCATGAAGCGCTGCTTGAGCGGGGTCCGGCACGAAGCCAGCGCGGCGCGCCAGGTCAAAAGCGGCTGTCCGCGACCCTTGGCACAGAGTTGAACTCAAGCGGGTGACGCTGCCGCGGCAAGCCTGCGGTTCAAGGTGACGAGGGGCGCGGCGCGATGACGGGCCAACCAAAGATAGCTTGCGTCGTAGGCGGTCAGCCCCGTCGCGGCTGCCAATTCTGCGACCTGGCTGAAATCCACCACCATAAGCTCGATCGGCAGGTGTTTGCGTCTCTCGAACTGTTGCCGCGTTTGTCCGGCCGTTTCCGGTATGCGCCGGCACCGCTTCCAGCAGATGTTTGCGAGTTCGTAATCCAGCGAAGTCGGCGCAATCAAATCCGCTTTGTTCAATGAGGCTGCAACGGTCTTGCTTTCCGGCTCGGCGAACAGCACCGCAGTGATCGCCGAAGCATCGACGACCTTATCGGTCACGGTCTTCCCGCAGCATCCTGGTCGTTTCGTTTGGCAACGAGAAGTCCACCGTTTCTGCCAAGGCCGCGATCTCCTTGATGGTCAGCAAACGCGAGGTTTCCGCCCGCGCCGCTTCCTCCAGCATCGTCAGCAACTCACCCTGCAAGGAACGATGGTGGCGGGCAGCCTTGAGCTTGATGATGCGGATGATGTCATCGGGCACGTTCTCGATCGACAATGTCAAAGGCATTTTGGCTCCACTTTGGCTCTAAAACGTTTTTCGTACTTCCAGGGCCGGCAATGCAACGGTGACCTGCCCATGCTACTTGACGCGCGCGCCCACCCGGAGGAGTCCCGGCCGCATGAGAACCGCCATCGTCGTCTTCCCCGGCACCAACCGCGAGCGCGACGTGGCCATCGCGCTGCACCGCGCGGCCGGCGCCCGCTCCGCCACCCTGTGGCACCGGGAGGTCGCGCTGCCGCCGGGCACGGACCTGGTGGTGCTGCCGGGCGGGTTCTCGCACGGCGACTACCTGCGCTGCGGCGCCATGGCGGCGCACTCGCCGGTCATGCCGGCCATCCGCGCCTTTGCAGAAGGCGGCGGGCACGTGCTGGGCATCTGCAACGGATTCCAGATCCTGACCGAGGCGCAGATGCTGCCGGGCGCCCTGCTGCGAAACGCCGGGCTGCGCTTCCTGTCGCGCGACTGCCACCTGCGGGTCGAGGCCGCCGGCACCGCCTTCACGCGGCACTACGCGCCGGGCCAGGTGATCCGCGCGCCGCTGGCGCATGGCGACGGCAACTACACCGCCGACCCGGCGACGCTCGACCGGCTGGAAGGCGACGGCCGGGTGGCGTTCCGCTACGTGACGGCGGGGGGCGAGGCGGCAGGGGGCAACCCGAACGGGTCCGCGCGGGCCATCGCCGGCATCACCAGCGCCAACGGGCGGGTGCTGGGGCTGATGCCGCACCCGGAGGACCTGGTGGACCCGCTGATGGGCAGCACGGACGGCGCGCCGCTGTTCGCAGGCTTGGCCGAGGCGCTGGCGGCATGACGGTGGACGGGGCGCTGGCGCAGCAGTTCGGGCTGAACGCGGAGGAGTACGCCCGGGTGCTGGCCATCATGGGGCGCACGCCGAGCCTGACGGAACTCGGCATCTTCTCCGTCATGTGGTCGGAGCACTGCTCGTACAAGTCCTCCCGCGCGTGGCTGCGGCAACTGCCGACGGCGGCGCCCTGGGTGATCCATGGACCCGGCGAGAACGCGGGCGTGGTGGACATCGGCGAAGGGCTGGCCGCCGTGTTCAAGATGGAGTCGCACAACCACCCGAGCTTCATCGAGCCGTTTCAGGGCGCGGCCACCGGGGTCGGCGGCATCCTGCGGGACGTGTTCACCATGGGGGCCCGGCCGGTGGCCAACCTCAACGCGCTGCGCTTCGGCGACCCGGCGCACCCATCCACCCGGCGCGTGGTGGACGGCGTGGTGCGCGGGGTGGGCGGCTACGGCAACTGCGTGGGCGTGCCGACGGTGGGGGGCGAGGTGAACTTCCACCCTGCCTACAACGGCAACCCGCTGGTCAACGCGATGACGGTGGGGATCGCGCCGCGCGACCGCATCTTCCTGTCCGCCGCCGCCGGGGTGGGCAACCCCGTGGTCTACGTGGGCAGCCGCACTGGGCGGGACGGCATCCACGGCGCCACCATGGCCTCCGCCGGGTTCGGCCCAGAAAGCGCCAGTGACAGCGAGAGCAAGCGGCCCACCGTGCAGGTGGGGGACCCGTTCACCGAGAAGCTGCTGATCGAAGCGTGCCTGGAGCTGATGGCCACGGACGCCATCGTGGCGATCCAGGACATGGGCGCGGCGGGGCTGACCTCCTCGGCGGTGGAGATGGCGGGCAAGGGCGGCGTCGGCATCGAGCTGGACCTGGACGCCGTGCCGCAGCGGGAGGCGGGGATGACCGCCTACGAGATGATGCTGTCCGAAAGCCAGGAGCGCATGTTGATGGTGCTGCGCCCGGAGCGCCAGGCGATGGCGCGGGCCATCTTCGAGAAGTGGGAGCTGGACTTCGCCGTCATCGGCGCCCTGACGGACACCGGACGCATCGTGGTGCGGCATCGGGGTGCTACGGAGGCGGACATCCCGCTCGGCCCGCTGGCCGAGCAGGCGCCGCTGTACCACCGCCCGACCACCCGCGCGCCGATGCCGGGCGCGGTGGGGGAGGTGGGCAGCCCGATGGGGGTGATGGACGCGCTCGTGAAGCTGGTCGGCTGCCCCGACCTGTGCTCGCGCGCTTGGGTGTGGGACCAGTATGACAGCACGGTCGGCGGCCAGACCGTCCGCCGGCCGGGGGCGGCGGATGCGGCGGTCGTGCGGGTGGAGGG
>CAXTNC010000286.1:311-2935 GCA_964245495.1 uncultured Acetobacteraceae bacterium | reverse complement strand
GGGGAGGGCGGGAAGGACGCGGACGGAACAAGGCGCAAACCAGGGGCAGTCCGCAGGGATTGTTTGCTGAGCTAACGTTAATTCAAGCTTGCCGCTCAAAGTTTGGGCGCGACGATCTCGACCAGCCAATCGACGAAAACGCGGACGCGCGGCGAAAGCTGGCGGCTGTGCGGGTAAAGCACCGAGATCCGCATGGGAAAGGGCGGATGCTCGCGCAGCACCTCCACGAGCGTGCCGGCCGCGAGGTCTTCGGCATAGCGGAAGCGGGGCGCCTGCATGAGGCCGAAGCCGAGACGGGCCAGGGCGGCATAGCTGTCTGAGTTGGTCACCGTGAGGCGCGCCGGCAGCGTCATCGTCCGCGCCTCGCCCGCCACGGTGAACTCCAGCGGCAGCGCCTGCCCTGTCCGCGACGAGACGAAGCCGATCATCTCGTGGCCGCGGAGATCGTCGAGGGACCGCGGGACGCCGTGGCGCTGGAGGTAAGCGGGGCTGGCGAACGTCGCTTCCTGCGCCAGGCCCAATCGGCGGATGATCATGTCGCTGTCGGCGACCTCGCCCGCACGGATGACGCAATCGAAGCCTTCGCGCACGATGTCCACGAAACGGTCGCCCTCGCCGATGTGCAGGCTGAGGGCCGGGTGGCGCTGAAGAAAGGCCGGCAGCTCGGGCAGGATGAACATGCGCGCCATCGGGCCGTGCACCTCGATGCGCAGCAGCCCGCGCACCTCGCCGCCCGCCAGCGCCGACTCGGCATCCTCCACCTCCGCAAGGATCGCCTTGCAACGCCGGTAGTGCAGCTCGCCTTCCAGGGTCGGCGCGACGTGGCGGGTGGTCCGTTGCAGCAGGCGGACGCCGAGCCGTTCCTCAAGCTGCTTGATCGCCGTGGTGGCGCTCGACCGCGGCAGGCCGAGGTCGGAGGCCGCCGCGCTGAAGCTTTGCCGCTCCACGACGCGGACCAGCAGGCGCATGGAGTCGAAGCGGTCCAATTGTTCTGGTTCCCGGAACGCAGATGCCGAAAAAGCCAAATTGTTTGAGCCTATCCGCAGGCCAGATCGGTGTCCATCGCAATCAGCTGAGGATGCAGGACATGGACGAGCAAGCGCGCAAGATCGCCTTGGTGACCGGGGGCAACCGGGGGTTGGGCAAGGACATGGCGCTGTCGCTGGCCCTGGCGGGCGTGGACGTGGCGCTGACCTACAACTCCAATCGGGAGGAAGGCGAGGCCGTGGCCGAGGCGGTGCGCGGCCTGGGCGTGCGGGCGGCGGCGCTGCGCCTGGACTTGGCGGCCGTGCCGGGTCTCGGCGGCTTCGTCGAGCAGGTCGGGGCCGTGCTGCGGGACTCGTTCGGCGGGGCTGAGCGGATCGACTTCCTGGTCAACAACGCCGGCATCGGCAAGGCCATCCCGATCGACCAGCTGACGGAGGACGACTTCGACACGTTCGCCAACGTGCACTTCAAGGGCGTGCTGTTCCTGACGCAGAAGCTGCTCCGCAAGATGAACGACGGCGGCAGCGTCGTGTTCATCACGGCCGCCGCGGACCGCTACAACGTGCCCAACTACGCCGTCTACGCCGCGTGCAAGGGCGCCGTGGAGGTGTTCTCGCGCTACGTGGCCAAGGAGTACGGTTCGCGCGGCATCCGCTCCAACACCATAGCCCCGGGCGGCGTGGCGACGGACTTCAACAACGGCGCGATCCGCAGCAACCCCAAGCTGCAGGAGATGGTCATCGCGCAGACGCCGATGGGCCGGCTGGCCGAACCGCACGACATCGGCGGCCTAGTGACCCTGCTGTGCAGTGACGACGCCCGCTGGCTCACCGGCCAGCGACTGGAGGCGACGGGCGGGTTCAACGTTTGAGCGGCGCGAACCGAAGGGGGACTCCATGGAAAGCGACGGCGAGAAGGCGGCGGTCGGCTTCATCGGCCTCGGCGATCAGGGCCTGCCCATGGCGGCCGCCATCTCGCAGGCCGGACATGCGCTGCATGTTTGGGCGCGCAGGCCGGACAGCCTGCATGGGCTGAGCGGGGTTCCGCACGTCGTTCACGCCAGCGCGAAGGAGCTTGGGACGGCCTGCGGCATCGTCGGGCTGTGCGTGCGCAGCGACGACGACGTGGTGCAGGTGGTGACGGGCGGCCTGCTCGACGGGCTGCGGCCGGGTTCGGTGGTCGTCAACCACGGCACGGGGACGCCCGGGACCGCGGTGCGGCTGGCCGGGCTGTGCGCGGCGGCCGGCGTCCATGCGCTGGACGCGCCGGTCAGCGGCGGGCGGCCCGGCGCCGAGGCCAGGACCATGGCGACCTTCGTCGGCGGCGACGCGGATGCGGCGCGGCGGTGCGAGCCGGTGTTCCGCTGCTTCTCCCGCCGAGTCGTCCACCTCGGCCCGACGGGGGCGGGGCAGATGGCGAAGCTGTTCAACAATGCGCTGCTGATGATGAACCAGGCGGCCATCGCCGAGATCGCCACCCTCGCAGACGCGGTGGGCATGGAGCCGTCCAGGGTAATGGAGGCGCTGAAGTCCGGCAGCGCGTCCAGCCGGGCGCTCGAACTCATGGGCGCCATGGTCACGCCGGACACGGTGGAGCACCTTTCGGCGGTGGAGGCTGAGGACATGCGGATCTTCGAG
>CAXTNC010000286.1:0-301 GCA_964245495.1 uncultured Acetobacteraceae bacterium | reverse complement strand
CGGAAGCCGGGGTGGGGGCGCAGGCCGTCACGGCGCGCGGCTTGGCGGGCGCCAACGGGCTTGCAGCGCTTGTGCGGCGGCTCAGCCAGTTGGGCGGCGGCAGCGACTGAGCGGGTTCAGCCGCGCTCGCCGTCCGCGCCGCTGCCGCTGCCGGCGATGCCGCTGCGGGAGGGGGCGTCGCTGCGCGGCTGCACCGTGCGGGTGATGGCGGCCACCTCGCGGTCGGCCTTCGCGTTGGCCGCCGGGTCCTTCTCCGCGGTGGCGTTCTCCTCATAGCGGGTCGGCTCGGGGGCGTCGGGGG
>CAXTNC010000285.1:0-2953 GCA_964245495.1 uncultured Acetobacteraceae bacterium | reverse complement strand
TCGGCAGCGTCCAGCACATGGTCCGGCAGGGTTTCCGTCACGCGCACCCCGGTCATGCGGGCGATGTCGGCGTTGAGGCTCTCAAGGTGCTGCACGTTCAGCGTGGCCCAAACGTGCTGGCCGTGGGCAACCAGTTCCGCCACGTCCTCCCAGCGCTTGGCGTGGCGGCTGCCCGGCGAGTTGGTGTGGGCCAGCTCGTCCACCAGCAGCAGGCCGGCGCGGCGGGCGAGGGCGGCGTCCACGTCGAATTCCCGCAATGTCTGGCCACGATAGGATACCTCACGCAGCGGCAGGACGGGCAGGCCGGCCAGCTCGGCTTCCGTGCCGGCCCGGCCGTGCGTTTCCACCACGCCGCACAGCACGTCAGCGCCCTCGGCGCGGCGGCGCTGGGCTTGGGACAGCATCTCCCACGTCTTGCCGACGCCGGGCGCGGCGCCGAGGAAGATCTTGAGCCGGCCGCGCGCCTCGGCGGCGGCGTGGGCGATCAGGGCGTCGGGGTCGGGGCGGCCGTCGTCGGGCATGGCCGCAGTTTAGCCGGGCGCGCGAGGAAAAGAAGGCTGGACGGGGCCGCAGCCCCGTCCAGGGCCGCATTCAGCCTGGCAAGGCTTTCTCCTGCTCCATCGCCTGCGCGGCCGGCATGCTCAGCATGAGCTTGCCGCCCTGGACGCTGGCCACCGCTTCGAGCGGCAGGATGTGGTGTTGCCCCTGGGCTGCCGGGTCCTTCTTGGTCAGCTTGAGGCACAGCTTGTCCACCGTGCCGACATGCTGGCCGTCTGACCCGACGACCTCCATGTGCTCTGAAATCTGCGATGCGTCGATCATGGGGATTCTTTCGTCAGGTGGTTGCAGTTTTGACGGCCGCTTGTGCCATGCAACGTCGACCGGTGCGGCTTCAGGCAGGCACAACACATGGCGACATCCTAGCACAAGCGCGCTGTCTAACAGTGAACTAGCGCATCCACAACAAGTTCCGACGCCTCTGGAAGTCCTGCGACATGCATGAATAATTGTTGCACTGTAGTTACGTATCAAGCCTGCAACAAAGCTCTGTCCCAATGTTTGCACATCTGTCCAAGTTTCCCTGCAGCTTGGCCAGCAGCCTGCAAAGCAAGGCCTCACACGAGAGTGAGGCTTGAACTTTTTCACTGCTATACGCTTGGGCTTGGCTTCCACCCCACATAGGATCACCACCGATGGACTCGAACACGATACTCTGGATCACCGCGATCATCATGCTGGCGGGAGGATTGCTGATCCTCGCGGTCGGCAAGCGCCGCACGCCGTCCGAAGGGATGCAAACGGTGCTGCACGGCATCGTCCCCATCATCGCCGCTTGCCTGTACTTCGCCATGGCGACCGGCCAAGGCGCCATTGCCCTGCCGACGAACGGGGTCATTCCCGGGGGGACGCCGGGCACCCGCATCTTCTACTACGGCCGCTACATCGACTGGACGTTCACCACGCCGCTGCTGCTGCTCTCGCTCAGCCTCACCGCCATGCATGCCGGCCGCAAGCGCACCGGCGCCATCGTGGGCTGCATCCTGGCCGACGTGATGATGATCGGCACCGCCTTCGTGTTCGCCGCCTCCGAGGTCGGCTGGATGAAGTGGACCTGGTTCATCATCTCCTGCGTCGCGTTCGTGGGCGTCTACTACGTCATCTGGGTGTCCCAGATGGAGGCCAACAAGCTGGAGCGGGACGACGTCCAGTCCTCCTACAAGCAGGACGCGGCCATCTTGTCGGTCCTGTGGTTCGCTTACCCGATCGTCCTGGCGATCTCGTCGGACGGCGCAGGCATCATCAGCGACGCATCGGGCGTGCTGCTCATCGCCATCCTCGATGTCCTGTCCAAGCCTGTATACGGGCTGCTGACAATCTCGCAGGACGCGAAGACGACGGACCGGGACTTGGCTGAGCAGGGCAACACGGTCGTTGCCGGCCTGCGGACAGCCTGATGGACTGGGCGAGGTTTCCGAACGGAGGCCTCGCCCTTCCTGTCCGTGCGGACGGGCTACGGGCGCGCCGCGTCCAGCGCCAGGTTGAGTTCCAGCACGTTCACCCGCGGCTCGCCGACCAGCCCGACCAGCCGCCCGGACGTATGCTGCGCCAGCAAGTCCTGCACCTGGCCCACGGGCAGGCTGCGCGCCGCAGCCACCCGGGCCACCTGGCGGGCAGCGTTCTCGGGCGAGATATCCGGGTCGAGCCCGCTGGCTGACGTCGTCAACTCATCGCCAGGCACCGGAGCGGGACCGGCAGCCTTGGCGGCTTCGGTCACGCGGTCGATCAGCGCCTTGGAGGTCGGCCCGAGATTGGAGCCGCCGGAGCTGGCGGCGTTGTAAGGCGAGGGCACGGTCTTGGTGCTGTCCGCCGGGTCGGTGTCCGTGGTGGCCGAGGGGCGGCCGTGGAAGTACCTGTCGGCCGTGAAGCTCTGCCCGATCAGCGCCGAGCCGACCACGTGGCCATCGCGCCGCATCAGGCTGCCGCCGGCCAGCCCGGGCGCCACTGCCTCGGCGATGCCGGTGAACGCGAAGGGGAAGAACAGCCCGGTCAGCACCGTGAACAGCAACACCAGGACGATGGCGGGACGGAGATGGGACATGCTCAGGCCAACCCGGTTGCGACAAGGATGATGTCGATGAGCTTGATGCCGATGAACGGCGCCACCAACCCGCCTAAGCCGTAGACCAGCAGGTTGCGCCGCAGCAGCGCGCCTGCGCCAACCGGGCGGAACTTCACGCCACGCAAGGCGAGCGGCACCAAGGCCACGATGATCAGCGCGTTGAAGATCACCGCCGACAGGATGGCGCTCTGCGGCGAGTGCAGCCGCATGACGTTGAGCGCGCCCAGGCCCGGATAGGTCGCGACGAAGATCGCCGGCAGGATGGCGAAGTACTTGGACACGTCGTTGGCGATGGAGAAGGTGGTGAGCGAGCCGCGGGTGATCAGCAGCTGC
>CAXTNC010000284.1:2628-2959 GCA_964245495.1 uncultured Acetobacteraceae bacterium | reverse complement strand
GGTCACGGTGATCGGCGGGGGCGGCGCGTCCTGCGTGCTGCGGCGCTCCACCGTCAGGATGCCGCCGTCCACCGTGGCGGTCAGCGCCTCCTCCTCCAGGGCCGGCTCCTTCATCAGCCAGTGCGCGACCCGGCGCAGCAGCTCCGCCTGCGGCCCGCCGCCCTCGTGGCCGCGCGACCACAGCCAGATCTGGTCCGACAGCAGCAGGGCGGCGCGGCCCTGCCCCACCCGGTCCAGCACCAGCAGCGGCGCGCCGTCCGCGGCGCTCATCACCACCTGGCCGTGCGACGCGCCCGGCTGCAGGCGGCGGTACCACTCGCCCCAGCCGGGG
>CAXTNC010000284.1:0-2618 GCA_964245495.1 uncultured Acetobacteraceae bacterium | reverse complement strand
GGGATGGTCGCCGGGCAGCCCGGCGGTGACGGGGTGGCGCTCGCCGAGCGCGGTCACCAGGGGGCGGAACGGGCCATCGACCACCCCGCCGCCGCTCAGCGGCTCGGCGGGCAGCACGGGGGCGAGCGGGGTGTAGGCCAGGGAGGACGGGCCGCTCCACTCCGGCCCCACCGAGAGCAGCAGCGCCCCGCCGTCGCGCACGTAGTCGGCGATGTTGCGCAGGTAGGGCGCGGGCAGGATGCCGCGGTTGGCGAAGCGGTCCAGGACGATGAGGTCGAAGTCCTTGATCTTGACCTGGAACAGCTCGCGGGTGGGAAAGGCGATCAGCGCCAGTTCGTTCAGCGGGGTGAGGTCGTCCTTCTCCGGCGGGCGCAGGATGGTGAAGTGGACCAGGTCGACCGCCGGGTCGGCCTTGAGCAGGCGGCGCCAGGTGCGCTCGCCGGCGTGCGGTTCGCCGCTGACCAGCAGCACGCGCAGGCGGTCGCGCACGCCGTTGATGGAAACCACGGCGTGGTTGTTGAGGTCGCTCGCCTCGCCGGGCAGCGGGGCGGCGGCCAGCTCCACCACGGTGGGGCCGGCGCGGGTGATGGGGATCTCGATCGGCTCCACCTCGCCCACCGGCACGGACACGGCGCGCGGCGGCTCGCCGTCACGGCGCAGGGTGAGCGCGGCGGTGGCGCCCTTGTCATCAACGCCGAGGTCGTCCACCGCGACGCGCAGGGTCACGGACTTGCCGACGATGCCGTAGGTGGGCGCTTCCACCACGCGGATGCGCCGGTCGGTCTGCTCCGCGGCGGCGGGCAGCAGCACGTGCAGCGGCGCCGGCGGCCCGGCGGCCGGGATGTCGTGCACCTCGCCGTCCGTCAGCATCACCACGCCGGCCAGGCGGGAGCGCGGCACGTCGGCGAGCGCCCGGTCCAGGGCGGCGAACAGCCGGGTGCCGTCGTGGCCGCTTTCCGGCACGGTGACGGTTCGCAGCTCCAGCCCCGGCAGCTGGGCGGCCTCGGCTTGCAGCCGGGCCACGGCGGCGTCGGCCAGCGCGGCGCGGTTGCCGACCGTCATGGAGGCGGAGCGGTCCACCACCAGGACGGCGATGTCGCCCAGCGCCTCCTGGGTTTCCTGCACCAGGCGCGGGCCGGCGAGCCAGAGCAGCACGACGGCGAAGCACAGCAGCCGGAGCGCGCCGCCGCGCGCGCGCCGCCACAGCGCCGGGGCCACGGCCAGCACGCACAGGGCGGCCAGCGCGGCCAGCAGCCAGGGCGGCAGGGTGGGCACGAAGCGGAGGGCGCTGATCGCCTGCATCTATGGGTTCCACTCTCGTCCATGGGCGGCCTGCACGCTGAAGGCGGCCTGCCTTGCGATCAAGCGCAGCTACTCGGCGGGAGGCCGGGCCGCGTTGAGCTGGTCCACGTCGGTGCGCAGCCGCATGGTCTGCCGCTGCATGGCGGTCAGCAGCTCGGACATGGCGAGCAGTTCGGAGCGGTCGGAAACCCGGCGCTTGTCTTCGACTTGCACCGCCATCATCGTGACCTTGATGTCCTCGGCCATGCTGGTGAGCCGGTCCTCGACCCGCTCGAAGCGGGCCATCACATCGCCGCGCAGCCGCGCATCCGCAGCCTCTGCCCGCTCCAGGCGAGCCTCCACTTGCTCCAGGCGAGCCTCCACCTGCTCCAGGCGAGCCATCACAGCCGTGCGCAGCTCGCCGATCGCCGCCAGCACCTTGTCTTCGTCCATTGCAACCTCCGAACGCAGCCTTAGCACGCAAGCTGGGGCTCGTGCAGTCAGGCCGAAACCGGCCGCGGCTGTCCCACCCTACTGCCCCAGCCGCTCCAGGATATGCGGCACGTGGACCTGGTCGCCTTTGTAGTTGCCGGTCAGCGCGTACATGACGAGGTTGACGCCGAAGCGGTAGGCCAGGGTGCGCTGGCGCGGGCCGCCGTCCAGGGCGGCCAGGCTCTGCCCGTCCGGGCTGATGGCCCAGGCCGCGGCCCAGTCGTTGGCGCCGATCACCACGGGGCTCACGTCGTCGTTGCTGCGGTCGCCCTGGCGCTGCACCCACACGGTGTCGCCGTCGGTGCGGCCGGGATAGTCGCTCAGCAGGTAGAAGGCGCGGGCCAGCACGTGCTCGGTGGTGAGCGGGGTGAGCGGCGGGATGGCCAGCCCGGCCGCTGCCGCGCGCAAGGCCGCCGGGTCGCCGCGGCTGTCGATGACGACGATGCCGCCGTCGCGCATGTAGGCGTTGAGCGCCGTCACCGCGGCGCCGGGGAGCGGCTGGGCGGAGGCGACCGGCCAGTAGAGCAGCGGGTAGAAGCTGAGGTCGTCCGTGCCCGGTTGCACGCCGGAGGGTTCGGCCAGGTGCGCGGCGGTGCGGGAGTTCACGTAGCCGGACAAGCCGAGCAGCCCGGCGCGCGCCGTGGCGTCAGTGGCCGCATCGCCGGACACGACGTAGGCCAGCCGCGTTTCCGACGCCGCCCGCCACGGCGGCGCGGGCAACTGGGCGTGCGCGGGCAGGACGGCGAGCATGGCCAGCCCGGCCAGGGCCGGGCGCAGCAGGCCGCGCAGCCGCAGCGCCAGCAGCAGGTCCAGCGCCAGCAGCGCCAGCCCCGCCGCCACCAGCC
>CAXTNC010000283.1:0-3000 GCA_964245495.1 uncultured Acetobacteraceae bacterium | reverse complement strand
GCCTGCGCCAGGCGCGCCGGGACGCCGCCCGCGTCGGACGCGGTGCCCGCATCCGCCGGGCCGGCCTGGGCCAGCCGCACCTGGGAGTTGGCGTCCGTGAGCGGCTGGGACACCGCAGCGCCCGGCGTGGCCGCCTGCGGCGCGGCCTGCGCCCAGGCGGCGGCGAGCGACAGCCCGCCCACGGTGCCGGAGCAGGCAGTGAAGAGCATCAAGCCCTTGCGAAACGTCATGCAGCACATCCTGACCTAAAGAGAACCCACGCCCGCGACCGCCTCGCGCTGCAAGGACCGATCACCTGGATGTGCTATCAGCAATGCTTGTGCCGCGGAACTGTCATGACGGCAGTGAGGGACGCCACTGTGGCGCGCCGGCCACAAGACTCGAGTGAGTCAGGGGAGTTGCCCTATGTTTGACAGGGTTCGAGCGGGTCATCGCGCCCGAAAAGATCGTCATGGCCGGATCAAGTCCGGCCGTGACGGGGAAAACGGGAAACGGAGTGCGTGCGGAGCGCCGTCATCCGTCTGAATAAGCGCTACTTGCCCGGAGCAGGGCCAGGAGCGCCGTAGCCAGGCGGCAGTTGGATAATGATGGACTGGGCAGGCATCTGGGCGAACTTGCAGCCCGCCAGGCCTGCCAGGGCAGCGACAACGCCGGTCAAGGCGGCAGCCATGATGACCAGGTTGCGCGGCGTCTCCCAGAATGACTGCCTGGTTCTCAGGGCGAGGCCTGCGCGCACGATGGTGGTCCTCAGTTCGCGTTCGTCGTCATCTGACATGGGCACGCCGTCGCATCCAAAGCTGTGGGACAACTTGCAAGATGACAGCTTGACGTTGCGATCACGGCGAACGTTGCGCCGTTATAACAGCCTAGCTGCCCAATTGCAGGGCAATCGTCCAAAGATGCGCCAGTCCGGCCGCGCCGTCGGTCGGCTTGATGCCGCCGAACGCCTTGGCCGCGTCCGCCTTGCGCCCCGCTTGCGCGTAGGCCTCGCCCAGCAGGAGCGCCGCCTGGTCCGGGCGCGCCATGCCGCCCTGCTTGACGCCCTGCTCGATCAGCGGCAGCCCGCCTGGGTCGCCCTGGGTCGCCATGTCGTAGCCCACCCGCACCAGCGCGCCGCCGTCGTGCGAGTCGGCGGCCTCCGCGCGGGCGTGCTCCAGCCCGGCCTGGTCCTGCGCCAGCTGCTTGTCGGCGTAGGCCTTGAGCCGGGTCTGCCGCGCCGCGTCCTGGTCCTGGCCGAACACGCGGCGGCCGTAGGCCTCGGCGATGACCGATTGCGCCTCGCCGGGGAAGCCGCTGCTCAGCATCAGCTGCGCCGCTTCCTCGTAGTCCGCCGGGGCCGCCAGCAGGCCGAGGCGGCGCTTGAGGCGGATGGTGTCCAGGGCGTAGCGGCTGGCGCCGGGCTGGGCCTGCAGGCGCGCCAGCAGGGCGGCGGCGGTGGCAGGGTCCGGGTAGCTGACCGCCAGGGCCTCCAGCGCGCTGCCGTAGCCGGCGTCGTTGCCTGATTTCTGGGCGGCGCTGGCCAGCATCTGCAGCTGGTCCTTGGTGGGCTTCTTGTTGGCGCGCGCCTGCGCCTGCACCTGCGCCTGGGTGAGGGCGTAGGCCTTGGGGTAGTCGCCGGAGAAGTAGGCGGCCTGGGCGATCAGCACGGGCAGCGCCGGGTCGGCGTCGCCGTCATGCACGGCGCGGGCGGCGTAGTCGGCGGACCCGGCGTAGTCCTGCTTGCCGAACGACATGGCGGCCACGCTGTGCTCCATGCGCGCCTTGTCGGCGGGGGACATCCTCTCGGTGGCGAGCAGCTTGCGGAACGCGTCGAGCGCGCCGTCCGTGTCGCCGGTGGCCTGCGCCAGCACGCCGCGGGTCTGCTCGATGGAGAAGGTTTCGTAGGCGCTGTGGTTCCTGACGGCGTCCGCCTTGTCCAGCGCGGCCTTGGCGGCCGGGAAGTTCTTCTGCCGGATGGCGGCCTCCGCCGCTTCCAGGGCGTGCCCCACCTCCGGGCGGGCCTGCGCCTCCTGGGCGTGCAGGCGGGGGGCGTGCAGGATGGAAGGGGCCAGCGATGCCGCCAGGGCCGCGGCGCATACCACACGTGCCAAAACTGCGAGGCCCATCGGCATACTCCTTGCATTCAGGTCGGGGATCAGGCAGCACGTTGCGTTGCCTGGGTCTGGCCGCTTATCGTCGCCAGGGGAGTGTCCGTAAAGGATTATTGGTTTCCGCCCGAAGGATTTGGGCGGCTTGGAGCCGCCAAGTCCGCACCGGGCCGCATCGGGCCTGGCCGATCATGAGGATTGCCTGCCGTGGACATGACTGAACGCCCCAACTCCATGCTCCGCGCCGGCGGCTTCACCGCCGTGGTGCTGTTCCATGTCGCGCTGATCTATTTGCTGGCCACCGGCCTGGGCAAGCAGGCGGTGCAGATGCTGGCCGCCCCCATCCAGACGCGCATCATCCAGGACGTGCAGCCGCCGCCCAAGGCGATCACCGTGCCGCAGTCGCCCAAGCCGCCGCCGCAGCAGGACTTCCGCACCAGCACGGCGCCGACGCCGACCGCTTCCGTCGCCGGCCCGCCGGTGGCCGCCGTGCGCACCGGGCCGTCCAAGATCGCCTCCGCCGGGTGCGACATCCCGGAAAAGCCGGCGATCAGCGACCGCAACGGCGAGAAGGGCACGGTGACCATCGCCGTCGCCATCGGCACGGACGGCCGGGTGACGGAAAGCTCGGTGTCGGGCAGCAGCGGCTTCAAGCGGCTGGACGACGCCGGGCTGGCCGCCATCAGCCTGTGCCACTTCCGCCCGGCCACGGTCGACGGCAAGCCGGAAGCCAGCAGAAGCAGCGTCCGCTACCACTTCGAGTAAGCAGCCTGGCCAGAGCCAGTAGGAGCCAGTAGGAGATGATGACCATGAGACTTTCGCGCGCAACCGCCCTTCGTGCACTCGCCTTGGGCGGCTTCCTGTTCCTGGCCTGCGGCACGGCTCCGCTGCTGGCCCAGACCCAGCCCGACGC
>CAXTNC010000282.1:0-3080 GCA_964245495.1 uncultured Acetobacteraceae bacterium | reverse complement strand
GCGGAGTAGCGGGGCGCACCCGCACGGCTGCAGGGATGGTGGACCTGGATCACGGCGGGCCGTAGGGTCGCCGCTCGTGATCCGGGGCCTCGATGGACATTCGATCTCTCGCGCTGGGCGCGCTCCTGCTGCTGTCTGCACCGCCCGCGCACGCGAACGACCAGTACCTCAATTTCTATAACTGGACCGACTACGTCGATCCCCAGGTCATCGGCAACTTCGAGAAGGTTGCCGGCGCCCATGTCCGCATGGACACCTACGACAGCCTTGAAACGCTGGAAGGCAAGATGCTGGCCGGGCACTCCGGCTACGACGTCATCGTGCCCACGGCGGAGCCGACCTTCGCCCGGCTGATCGCCGCCGGCGCGCTGCAACCACTCGACAAGGCCGCCATCCCCGCCCTGGCCGGCGAGGACCCAGGCCTGATGGCCCGCGCCGCCGCGTCCGACCCCGGCAACCGGTACGGCGCGATCTACCTGTGGGGCACCATCGGCCTGGGCGAGATCCCCTCCAGGATCCGCGCCCTGCTGCCGGACGCGCCGCTCGACAGCTGGGACCTGCTGCTGAACCCGGCCAACGCCCAGAAGCTCGCCCCCTGCGGCATCACCATGCTGGACAGCGCCACGGACGTGATCCCCTCCGTGCTGAAATACCTGCACCACGACCCGGCCAGCACCGACCCCGCCGACCTCGCCGACGTGGAGCGCACGCTGAAGGCAGTCCGCCCCTTCATCCGCACCTTCAGCAGCGGCGGCGTGGTGGAGGCGCTGGCGGCCGGGCAGACCTGCCTCGCCTTCACCTATTCCGGCGATGCCATCCAGGCCAAGTTCCGCGCCCAGGAAGCCAGCCGCGACCCAGTGGCCTACGCCGCCCCGCGCGAGTTCACCCAGCTCTGGTTCGACATGCTGGCCGTGCCGAAGGACGCGCCCGACCCGGCGCTCGCCACCCAGTTCATCCAATACCTGCTGCAGCCGGACACGATGGCCGCCATCACCAACGTCGTGCATTACCCGAACGCCATCCCCGCCAGCCGCGCCAAGGTGGACCCGGCGGTGCGGGACGACCCGAGCGTGTACCCGGACCCTGGCGTGCTGGCCCGGTCGTTCACCGTGTCGGCCGTGCCGGACGCGGCCATGCGGGCGCGCACCCGGATGTGGGCACGGTTCAAGGCCGGGTGAGCGACGCCGCGGCGCACCTCGCGGTTTCCGGCCTGGCCGTCCGCTACGGCCCCGCCGTGGCGCTGGAAGGGCTGGACCTGGCGATCAGCCGGGGCGAGCTGTTCGTGCTGCTGGGCGGCTCCGGCTCCGGCAAGACGACGCTGCTGCGCACGCTGGCCGGGTTCATCCAGCCCTCCGCCGGGCGCATCGTGCTGGGCGGGCGGGACATCACGGCGCTGCCGCCGCATCGGCGCCCGGTGAACACCATGTTCCAGTCCTACGCGCTGTTCCCGCACATGTCCGTTGCCGCCAACATCGGCTTCGGCCTGCGCCGCCAGGGCATGGCCCGGGCGGACGAAGCCCGCCGGGTGGCCGAGCTGCTGGCCTTGGTCCAGCTGGAGCCGTTCGCGGACCGGCGGCCGGACGCGCTGTCCGGCGGCCAGCGGCAGCGCGTGGCGCTGGCCCGCAGCCTCGCCCCCCGCCCGGAGCTGCTGCTGCTGGACGAGCCGCTCTCCGCCCTGGACCGCGGCCTGCGCGAGGCCACCCGCGCCGAGCTGGTGCGGGTGCAGCGCCAGCTTGGCGCCACCTTCGTGCTGGTCACGCACGACCAGGAGGAGGCGCTGTCCATGGCCACCCGCATCGGCCTGCTGGAGCGCGGCCGGCTGGCGCAAATCGGCACGCCGGCCGAAATCTACGAGCATCCGGTCAGCCGCAGCGTTGCGGCGTTCATGGGCGCCGCCAACATCCTGCCCGCCCACGTGCGCTCCCCCGGCGTGCTGGAGCTGCCGGAGCTGGGGCTGGTCGCGCAGGCGGACACCGCCGGGTTCAGCGGCGCGCTGCATGTGGCGCTGCGGCCGGAGCGGCTGCGCCTCGGGCCTGCCAACGGCCCGAACGCGGTGACGGGCCAGGTGGTGGAAAGCGCCTACCGCGGCATCGTGGTGGACCACCGGGTTCGGGTAGCAGGCACGGTGCTGCTGGTCAGCCAGCCGCTCGGCGACGGCGCCGCGGTTGCGCTGCCCCCCGGCGAGCCAGTGTGCGTGTCGTGGTCGCCCGACGCCTGCATCCTGTTGCCGGAATGACCCGCTGGCTCGTGCTGGCGCCGGTGTGGGCCTGGCTGCTGCTGTTCATCGCAGCGCCGGCCGCCATCGTTGTGGCGCTGTCGTTCTCGCAAGCCGCCGCCAGCGTGCCGCCGTACGACCCGCTGCTGACCTGGGGCCACGGCTGGCCGGCGCTGCACCTGCTGGGGGACAACTACGAAACGCTGGTGGGCGACGGCTATTACCTGCACGCCGCCCTGCAAAGCCTGCTGGTGGCCAGCGCGTCCTCCGTGCTGTGCCTGCTGATCGGCTTCCCCATGGCGCTGGCCATCACCCGCGCGCCGGAGCGGTGGCGCTCCCTGCTGCTGCTGCTGGTCATGCTGCCGTTCTGGACCGGCTTCCTGCTGCGCATCGTCGCCTGGATCGGCCTGCTGGGCGACGAGGGCTGGATCAACACGGCCCTCGGCTTGCTGGGCGTATCGCCGCTGCACATGCTCTACACCCGGTTCGCGATGTACGTGGGCATCGTCTACTGCTACCTGCCGTTCATGGTGCTGCCGCTCTACGCCCGCCTTTCCAAGCTGGACCCGGCGCTGGAGGAAGCTGCCGCTGACCTCGGTGCTGCGCCCGCCCGCGTGTTCCTGTCCGTCACCCTGCCGCTGGCGCTGCCGGGCATCCTGGCCGGGCTGGCGCTGGTGTTCATGCCCGCGGTGGGCGAGTACGTGATCCCCGAGCTGCTGGGCGGCCCGGCGGCGCAGACGGTGGGCCGCGCGCTGTGGAACGAGTTCTTCGAGAACCACGACTGGCCGATGGCGGCGGCGCTGGCGAACGCGCTGCTGGTGGGCCTGCTGCTGCCGCTGGCGCTGCTGCGGGCGGGGCAGCGGCG
>CAXTNC010000281.1:0-3094 GCA_964245495.1 uncultured Acetobacteraceae bacterium | reverse complement strand
AGCTGGTGGACATCGCCGACCGCCTCGCCGCCTGACTCCTGCTTCCCTCTCTCCCCTTGCGGGAGAGGGCCGGGGTGAGGGGTTGGCCCAAACGCAAACTCAGGTCCTCCATCCATGTCCCAGCCAGACCTCCTCAGCGCCCTCCTGGACCGCGCCCGCGCCGCCGGCGCCGACACCGCGGAGGCGGCCGTCTCCAGCTCCACCTCGCTCTCCGTGTCCCGCCGCCTCGGCGAAACCGAGCACCTGGAGCGCTCGGAACGCCGCGGCTTGGAGCTGACAGTCTACGTCGGCCACCGCAGCGCCACCGTCTCCACCACCGAACTTGCCGCCGCCAACTTCCGCGCCCTGGCCGAGCGCGCCGTCGCCATGGCCAAGGTGGTCCCGGAGGATCCATACGGTGGCCTGGCCGACGAGGCGCAGGCGGTGGACGCGGCCCCGCTGGAGCTGGCGGACGGCAGCGAGCCGACCGTGGAGATGCTCACCGCCCGCGCCGCCGCGGCGGAGGACGCCGCCCGCGCCGTGCCCGGCATCACCAATTCCGAAGGGGCGGAGGCCGGCTACAGCCGCTACGAGTTCACCCTGGCCACCTCCGCCGGGTTCAGCGGCGGCTACGCCCGCACCGGCCACTCCGTCAGCGCCACCGCCCTCGCCGGCGAGGGCACCGGGATGCAGCGGGACTACGACCACCATTCCGCCACCTTCCTCGCCGACCTGGAAGACCCGGCCTCCATCGGCCGCCGCGCCGCGGAACGGGCGGTGGCCCGGCTCAACCCGCGCCGCCCCGCCACCGCCAAGCTGCCGGTGGTGTACGACCCCCGGGTGGCCGGCGGGCTGATCGGCCACATGGCCGGCGCCATCAGCGGCTCCTCCATCGCCCGCGGCACCTCGTTCCTGAAGGACAGCTTGGGCAAGGCGATCTTCGCCCCCGGCGTCCGCATCATCGACGAGCCCCGCCGCCTGCGCGGCCCCCGCTCCAAGCCGTTCGACGCGGAAGGCGTGCCGACCGCCAACATGACGCTGGTGGAGGACGGCGTGCTGCTCACCTGGCTGCTGGACAGCCGCAGCGCCCGCCAGCTCGGCTTGCGCACCAACGGCCGCAGCAACGGCGGCTCCCCCGGCCTCACCAACACATGCATGGCCCCCGGCCGGCACAGCCCGGCGGAGCTGATGGCCGACATCGCGGAAGGCTTCTACGTGACGGAGCTGCTCGGCATGGGCGTGAGCGGCCTGACCGGCGACTACAGCCGCGGCGCCGCCGGGTTCATGATCCGAGACGGGGCGTTGGCGGAGCCGGTGGCGGAGGTGACGATCGCGGGCAACCTGAAGGACATGTTCCTGCACCTCACCCCGGCCAACGACCTGAAGTTCCGCCGCGCGGTGGACAGCCCCACGGTGCGGGTGGATGGGATGACGATGGCGGGGGCCTGACCCCGCCCGTCCCGCGCGCGTCGCCGTGGCGTTTTGCCATGGCCCGTGCGCTCAGGCCCGCTTGCGGCGGCCCACGGTCGCCACGCCGATCAGCCCGCAGCCCAGCAGCGCCAGCGAGGCAGGCTCCGGCACCGGCGTCAGCGACGAAGTGAAGCCATACGTGCCGCCGGCGGGGTTGGTGAAGTCGAGCGTCACGATCTCGCTCTGGCTGAACGGCCCATGCACCGTCTCGGTGGCATAGCTGCTCATGACGCTGGTCACGTCCGGCAGCGTGCCGCTCGCCAGCTCGATGCCGGCCCCGGCCATGCTGCTGTCGTTCGGGTCGTAATAGGCCTGGACCGTCGCGTTGCCGGCCGGGCCGCTGCCGCCCTCGGTGGAGGCGGAGTTGATGGAGCTGGACGCCGCGAACTCGACCAGCTGGGTCGTGGCGTCCGTGATGTTGGTTTCGACGATCTCGATGGTGAGCGGGCGGGCGGTGGCGCTGCCGCTGTCGGCCGTCGCCGCAGCCGTCAGGCTCAGGTACGAGTTGTTGGAGCCGGCCGCCCCGAAGTTGGAGTTGAGCGTGAAGCGGGCGTTCAGCTTCGCGTCGTTCAGCGAAACGGTGCCGGAACCGGTCGCCGTGTCGTCGATGCCGGCGCCGTTGGTCACGGTCAGGGTCAGCACCGGCGTGGCATGGGCCAGCCCAGCGGTGGCGGAAGCGGCGAGCAGGGCTGCACTGAGCAGAAGAAACTTACGCATGGGGATCACCTTCAATATGCCACATCGGCATGGTCTCATGAGCACGATGCGTGCCAAATAATGAGATCAATGACTTACCAGTCCAAATAAGCGCAACTGTAATCTTTTTTGACGCGATGCCGGCGACCACGGGCTTAGGCCGCCACGCCGCCGACCATGGCGGCCAGCAAACCGCCCGCCGGGTCCACCACCACCAGGTCTGCCGGCAGGCCCGGCGCGATCCGGCCGTGCCCTGGCAAGCCCAGGTAGTCCGCCGGCGCCGTGGACAGCCGCCGGGACGCCTCCGCCATCGGCAGCCCCAGGCCGAGCAGGGTGCGCAGCGCCGCGTCCATGGTGAGCACGCTGCCGGCCAGCCCGCCGCCGGGCAGGCGCACGCTGCCGCCGCGCTTGATGACCGGTTGCCGCCCCAGCCGGTACTCGCCGTCCGGCATCCCGGCCGCCGCCACCGCGTCCGTCACGCCGTACAGCCCGGGGATCGCCCGCAGCGCCGCTCGGACTGCGCCCGGCGCCACGTGCAGCCCGTCCAGGATGATCTCCGCATGGTCCGCATGGGCCAGCGCGCAGCCGGCGCAGCCCGGCGCGCGGTGGTGCAGCGGGGACATGGCGTTGAACAGGTGGGTGAACCCGCTCGCCCCCGCCCGCAGCGCCGCCAGCGCCTGCGCTTCCGTGCAGGCGGTGTGGCCGAGCTGCACCCGCGCGCCCAGGGCCACCAGCTGGGCCAGCAGCCGGCCGTCCGGATCGACCTCCGGCGCCATCGTCGCCACCCGCAGCGGGACGCGGGACGCGACGGCCGCGACCAGCGCCGGGTCCGGCGGGATGGCGTGCGGCGGCTGCGCGCCCAGCAGGGCGGGGTTGATCAACGGGCCTGCCCGGGGCAGCCCCAGGATGCGCGCCGCGCCCGGGCCGGGGCGGGCGGCGGCGACGCCCT
>CAXTNC010000280.1:0-3132 GCA_964245495.1 uncultured Acetobacteraceae bacterium | reverse complement strand
GTCGAGCTGGCGCGCGACGTGGGCAAGGGGCAGGAGGAGCGGGACGAGATCACCCGCGGCCTGGAGAAGCGCACGGCGGCGCGGGAGCGGCTGCGCGGCGAGCTGCGCGACCGCCTGCCCGGCGTGGAGCCGAGCAGTGAGGACCTGCAGCGCTACGAGCTGTGGAAGGAGCAGGGCGGGCGCTGCCTGTACTCGGACACGCAGATCCCGCTGCCGGGCGTGCTGGCCGCCGACAACGCGTTCCAGGTGGACCACATCCTGCCTTGGGCGCGGTTCGGCGACGACAGCTTCCGCAACAAGGCGCTGTGCACGGCCAAGGCCAACCAGGATAAGCGCGGGCGCACGCCGTTCGAGTGGCAGGGCGGCGACTCGGGCGCCTGGGCCGCCTTCACTGCCCGGGTCGAGGGCTGCAAGGAGATGCGGGGCGGCAAGAAGGGCGGCCACTACCTGCGCCGCAACGCGCAGGAGGTGGAGGCGCGGTTCCGCTCCCGCAACCTGAACGACACCCGCTACGCCTGCCGGGTGCTGCTGGACATGCTGGCCCGCTTCTATCCCGAAAACGAGCGCGGGACGGACGCCGATGACCCGCGCCGCCGGGTGTTCGCCCGCCCCGGCGCGCTGACGGCCCGGCTGCGCCAGGCCTGGGGGCTGGAAGGCCGCAAGAAGGGGCCGGACGGCGCGCGGCTGGCCGATGACCGGCACCACGCCTTGGACGCGATGGTGGTGGCGGCGTGCAGCGAGGCGATGCTGCAACGGGCGACCCAGCAGGCGCAGGAGAACGCCGGCGCCGGCGGGCGGCGCGTGTTCGCCGGGTTGCCCGAGCCGTGGCCGGGCTTCCGCGAGCAGGCTCATGCGGCGCTGGACCAAGTGTTCCCGGCCCGGCCGGAGCGCCGCCGCGCCCGGGGCGAGGCGCACGCCGCGACGATCCGGCAGGTGCGGGAGGAGGATGGCCGGGCCGTCGTGTATGAGCGCAAGCCGGTCGAGAAGCTGACGGTGGCGGACTTGGCGCGCGTCAAGGACGGCGAGGGCCGCAATGCGCCGATGGTGGCGTCGCTGGCGGCTTGGATCGAGGCTGGCAAGCCGGCTGCGACCCCGCCTTTGTCCCCCAAGGGAGACCCAGTGCGCAAGGTGCGGCTGGAAACCACGGGCAAGGTGGCCGTGGCGGTCCGGGGCGGGACGGCGGACCGAGGGGAGATGGCCCGGGTGGACGTGTTCCGGGAGGTTCGGGCCGGCAAGCCAAACCGGTTCCATCTCGTGCCGATCTACCCGCACCAGATCGTTGACCCGGCGCAGGCAGGGCCGCCGGACAGGGCTGTCGTACAAAGTAAATCGGAAGCGGAGTGGACTCCTGTAGTGGGCTTTGCCTTCGCGTTCAGCCTTTACATGAACAGCCTCGTTGAGGTGCAGCAATCCGGCAAGGACCCGGTTTGCGGCTACTTCAAGGGCCTGGACCGGAGCACGGCGGCCATCGCGGTGGCATCGCCTTTAACTCCGACGAAACTTGTTCGTGGCATCGGCTCCAAGACGCTGCTGTCGTTCCGCAAGCTGTCCGTGGACCGGCTAGGGCGGGTGTCCGAGGTTGCCGGGGAGGTTCGCACGTGGCATGGCGTGGCCTGCACCTGACCCGGCCTGGCCGCCTGTCCCTTGCCCACGGCCAGGTCGTCGTGGCGCAGGAGGACGGGGAGGTGCGCGTCCCGTTGGAGGACGTGGCCTGGGTCATCCTGGACACGCCGCACGCCACGGTGACGGCGGCCCTGCTGTCCGCCTGCATGTCAGCCGGCGTGGCCGTGGTGGCGTGCGACGCCGCGCACCTGCCGAGCGGCATGGCGCTGCCGTTCCACCGCCACCACCGGCAGGCTGCGGTGGCGCAGTTGCAAATCGGCACCTCGGCGCCGCTGCGCAAGCGGCTGTGGCAGGCGGTGGTGCAAGCGAAGGTGCGCAACCAGGCGGCGTCCCTGCGGGCCTGCGGCGGCGATGGGCGGCCCTTGGAAGCCATGGCGGCCCGCGTCGGCAGCGGCGACCCGGACAACACGGAGGCGCGGGCGGCGCGGGCGTATTGGGGCGCGTTCTTCCCCTGCTTCACGCGGGACGGCGAAGGCGACCTGCGCAACGCGATGCTGAACTACGGCTATGCCGTGGTGCGGGCCGGCGTGGCGCGCGGGCTGGTGGCGGCCGGGCTGCTGCCGGCGTTCGGCATCGGCCATGCCAGCCAGTCAAACCCTTTTAACCTTGCTGACGACATCATGGAGCCGTTCCGTCCGTTCGTGGACGTTCAGGTGTGGCAGATGGCGGACAGGGGTCGGGTGAAGGACGGCGCGCTGACGGTCGAGCATCGCCGCACCCTGGCGGCGCTGCCGTTGCAGGAGGCCTGGGTCGGCCAGGAGGCGATGACGGTGCTGTCCGCCAGCGAGCGGGCCGGGGCGAGCCTGGTGCGGGCCATGGAGTTCGGCACGGTGTCCTTGCTGGAATTGCCGCGGCTGGTTTCGACGGGATGAAGGCGGAAGACGCGCGGTTCATGTGGGTGATGGTGTTCTTCGACTTGCCGGTCGGGACCAAGCCGGAGCGCCGGGCGGCGACGCGCTTCCGCCATTTCCTGCGCGACGACGGCTATATGATGCTGCAATATTCCGTGTACGCCCGGGTGTGCCGGGCGGAGGACGCCGTGGACAAGCACGTGCGCCGGGTGGTGTCCAACCTGCCGGGTTCGGGCAGCGTGCGGGCATTGCAGGTGACGGACCGGCAGTTCGGCCGGATGCGGGTTTTGCTGGGCCAGGCCCCGAAAACTGAGCTGGCCGGCGCGAGCCAGATGGTGCTTCTTTGATTTCCGCCCCGGCAAGAGGGCGGAAATCATTGAAGGAACAGAGCTTTAGTTGGAAGCTAACCTACCACGGGGAAGCCGGTAGGGAAGCCACGGCGGCCTGGCGCTTCTGGGGCACCGGGGAGAAAACCTACCACGGGGAAGCCGGTAGGGAAGCCACGGCGCGGAAGCAAGCGGAGCGTGAAGCCGCCGAAACCTACCACGGGGAAGCCGGTAGGGAAGCCACGGCGCTGCCGGACGTGAGGGCGCAAGCGGCGGCAACCTACCACGGGGAAGCCGGTAGGGAAGCCACGGCGCTGCCGGACGTGAGGGCG
>CAXTNC010000279.1:0-3146 GCA_964245495.1 uncultured Acetobacteraceae bacterium | reverse complement strand
CGCGCCCAGGATATCACGCCGGGCCATCCGGCCGGGAGCAAATAGGCTGGCGCAGCCATGCTGCACTGCCATATCGTGCCTCATGCCCGACGGCTCATCGACCCTCACGCTCTCGCTCCACCCCTCCATCGCCAGCATCGGCCCGGCGGAGTGGGACGCCTGCGCCGGGGACGGCAACCCGTTCGTCAGCCACGCCTTCCTGTCCGCGGTGGAGGACAGCGGGTCCGCCGGGCCGCGCACCGGCTGGCTGCCGCAGCACGCCGCCCTGCGGGACGCGGCGGGCGCCCTGGTCGCCGCTGCGCCCATGTACGCCAAGTCCAACAGCTACGGCGAGTACGTGTTCGACCACGGCTGGGCCAACGCCTACGAGCAGGCGGGCGGCGACTACTACCCCAAGCTGCAGGTGGCGGTGCCGTTCTCCCCGGTGCCCGGCCCCCGCCTGCTGTGCCGCCCCGGCCTGCCGCCGGAAGCATTGGGCGAGGCGCTGGTGCAGGCCTGCTCGCAGCTCAAGCTGTCGGGCATCCACGCCACCTTCTGCACCGAGCCGGAGTGGGACGCGCTGGGCCGCGCCGGATGGCTGCAACGCCTGGGCACGCAATACCATTGGGAGAACGCTGGCTACGGCAGCTTCGACGACTTCCTGGGCGCGCTGTCCTCGCGCAAGCGCAAGGTGCTGCGGCGGGAGCGGCGGGACGCCAACAACGCTGGGCTGGCGTTCCGCACCTTGCGCGGCCCGGAGATCGGCAAGCGCGAGTGGGACGCGTTCTACAAGTTCTACCAGTCCACCGTGGACCGCAAATGGGGCAGCGCGTACCTGACCCGCAAGTTCTTCCCCATGCTGGGCGAGCGCCTCGGCGAGCGCGTGGTGCTGATGCTGGCCGAGCGGGACGGCGAGCCGGTGGCCGGCGCGCTCAACCTGCTCGGGCGGGACGCGCTGTACGGCCGCAACTGGGGCTGCCGCGGCGACTGGCCGTTCCTGCACTTCGAGCTGTGCTACTACCGCGCCATCGACTTCGCGATCGAGCACGGCGTGTCGCGCGTGGAGGCTGGCGCGCAGGGCCAGCACAAGATCCAGCGCGGCTACCTGCCCCGGCTGACCTACTCGGCCCATTGGCTGAGCCATTCCGGGCTGAGCCGCGCCGTGAAGGATTTCCTGCAGCACGAGCGCGCCGGCGTGGTGGCCGGCATGGCGGAGCTGGAGGCCGAGCATTCGCCCTACCGCAAGGGCGGCGAGGACCCGGCGTAGCCCTTCCGCGCCGGCCCGTACAGCGTCAGGTCCATCTCCTGCCCGCGCGAGTAGTTGTAGCCATGCGCGGCCCCCAAGGCGCGGAGCGGCATCCCGAGCCGCGCCGCCTCGCCCTGGAACGACGCCTCGTCGGGGCCGGACACGGCGGCGCTGCCGGCGCGGCCGGACGTAAGCGCTACTGCCGCATCGGCGCCGCCCGGGGACATGATGGTGCGGGTGCCGGCAAGGAACATGAGGCTGGGCTCGTGGAACCCGGCCGATGCCACCGGCGCGTCCGCCAGCCCTGCCGCTGCCAGCTCACGCTCGATCTGCGGCGCAAGCCAGAGCGGGCGTGCCTGCGGCAGCTCCCAGCCCAGCAGGGCGGCCGTCAACAAAGGCATTGCGGCCAGCGCCACCATGGGGCGGCGCGGCTGCAACGCGAGCCAGGCCACCAACCCTGCCGCCAACAGGGCAGGCGCGCCGAGCAGCGGGCCGGCATGCAGCATTGGCGGCAGCGCGCCCGCGCCAGCCGCCAGCGCCACGCCGGCCAGCACCGTCAGCCCCGGCGCGGCCCAGCGTCCCCACCAGCCTGCCGGCGCACCGGTCCATAGCCGGGCGGCCAGCAGGAACACCGCCGGGTAGAGCGGCAGGGTGTAATGCGGCAGCTTGGTGGGCACAGCCTCGAACACCGCCCACGCCGGCACGGCCCAGGCCAGCAGGAACCGGGTGGCCGGCTCCCGCCGTTGCCGCCACCAGCGCGGCAAGGAGGCCAGCACGGGCAGGCTGGCAGGGAACGTCAGCAGCGGCAGCAGCAGCAGGTGCATGCCCGGCGGCGCGCCGTGCGCGTCGTCCCCGCTGGACAGCTTGCGGCCCAGGTCTCCGCCCACTGCATCATGAAAGAACGCGCCATGCGTAGCCAGGCCGATGGCGGCGAACCAGGGCAGCACCGCCAGCAGCATAAACGCCACCCCGGTCACCGGACGCAAGGCCAGCAGCCACCGCGCGCGGCGGTCCGCAATGGTGAGCGCCGCCGCTGCCAGGCCGGCCACCATGGGGGTGATTGGCCCCTTGAGCAGGATGCCGGCGGCCATCGCCAGCCAGAACAGGGCCGCGCGGCCCCGCCCGATCGGCTGTCCGAGATAGGCTTGGCCCAGCACCGCCATCGCCACTGTGGTTGCGCCCAGCAAGGCGGCGTCCGTCTTGGCCAAGTGGGTTTCCGCAACCAGGATCACGCTCGCTGCCAGCATTCCCGCCGCCAGCAATGCAGTGCGGCGGCCGCCCATGGCGCGGCCCGCCTCATAGGTTGCCAGCACCGCCAGCAGCCCTCCGGCTACTGACGGCAGGCGATATGGCCAGATTGGGTTCTCCGCCGCCAGGTGCGCGGCGTGGGCTGCCGTCGCGAATGGGGCTTGCAGCCAGTGGATGCCGATCGGCTTGCGGTTGCGCGGCTCGTCGCCGTTCATGATGCGGACGTAGTCGCCGGTCTCGACCATCTGCTTGGTGGCCTGCGCGAACCGGCTCTCGTCGCGGTCCGTGGGGGGCAGGGTGAACAGCCCGGGCAGCCAGAGCAGCAGGCAGAAGGCGAGCAGCAGCGCCCGCGGCCGCCCCGTGTCGAGCAAATCCATGGCCGGCGCTCTAGCACGCAGCCCCGATCCGCGCCATGAAGCGCCGCCCCATGCCATCCCCCACCCCTCGGCCCGACCCGACCCGGGACGGCGCCTTCGACCTGCTGCACCCGGGGCACGTGGAGATCCTGAAGGTCCTCAGGCCCCCCCAATTTGAACTGCTTCTCAGCACTAGTCCGGCCAGAAGAGGCATGTGCAAACATACAGAGGCCGCAAATGCTCGAGCATTGCAGCAGCGTTGGAACTGCAGTGTGTGATATCACAAGACGTGTACAGCGTCTCATGCTGCAGCCGCG
>CAXTNC010000278.1:0-3175 GCA_964245495.1 uncultured Acetobacteraceae bacterium | reverse complement strand
GTCCAGCGCCCCCCGCTTCCAGTTCGGCGGCGCGCTGGACCCGGTGGCGGCCCTCGGCCGCGCGCACCGGGCGCTGGACGGGCCGGACGACGGCTGACCTCAGGACAGCAGCCGCGCATCCTCCCCAGCGGCCTCCCCAGCGGCCTCCCCAGCGGCCTCCCCAGCGGCCTCTATGAGCCTGACGGCCTTCCTGTCGGAGACGAACGTGTCCGCGCCAAGCCAGCGGCCCTCGTGGGCGATGGCTCCGTCGGCGAAGTCGCCGCCAGCGTCAAGCATGGCCAAGCCGGCTTGCACGGCGGGCCGGTCCACCATGACGTTCGCACCGTTGACCAAGAGGCGGAGCGCCTGCGCGATGTCAGGGCGTGGAAGCTTGCAGCCTTGCGACAACGCCCATGCGGCTTCACAAAGCGCCGCCGTGGGCATCGCGACAAGGTCCGCCTTGGCCAACTGATCTCTGGCCAGCCCGCCTTGGCGCAGGTCGTCCCCCGTGACTGCGCGGATCAAGACGTTCATGTCGGCAGTTATTCGGAGAACTCGCCTGCCCACCCCCGCGCGATGATGTCGTTCATGTCCTCGATCGTGAGGCGTGGCCCATCTGCGCGTTTCAAGCAGTCGAAGGCGTCCGCGATGTTCCCGGTCGGGCGCTCCGCCCGGACCTCGACGCGGCCGTGCGGCAGCATCTCGACGCTGATCTTGTCTCCAGGGCGAACGCCGAGATGCTCAAGCACATCCTTGCGGAGAGTGACCTGCCCCTTGGCGGTGACGGTGAGGGCGCTCATCCCTCCGAAGCAAGGCGAAACCGCCTTGCCACCAACCCGCCTCGCTCCCACTCGCCCTCACTCCCACTCAATGGTCCCCGGCGGCTTGCTGGTGATGTCGTAGGCCACCCGGTTGATGCCGCGCACCTCGCCCACGATGCGGCCCGCCACCCGGCCCAGGAAGCCCATGTCGAACGGGTAGAACTCCGCCGTCATGCCGTCCGTGCTGCCCACGGCGCGCAAGGCGCAGGCTTGCTCGTAGGTGCGCGCGTCGCCCATCACCCCCACGGTGCGGACGGGCAGCAGCACGGCGAACGCCTGCCAGACCGCGTCGTACAGCCCGGCGGCGCGGATCTCCTCCAGGAAGATCGCGTCCGCCTGGCGCAGCGTGTCCAGCGCCGCCCGGGTGACGGCGCCGGGGATGCGGATGGCCAGGCCCGGGCCGGGGAACGGGTGGCGGCCGACCAGCGCGTCCGGCAGCCCCAGCTCGCGGCCCAGCGCGCGCACCTCGTCCTTGAACAGCTCGCGCAAGGGTTCCACCAGCTTCATCCGCATCCGCGCCGGCAGCCCGCCCACGTTATGGTGGCTCTTGATGACCGCGCTCGGCCCGCCGCCGGGGCTGACGCTCTCGATCACGTCCGGGTACAGCGTGCCCTGCGCCAGGAAGTCCGCGCCGCCGATTTTCTCAGCCTCCTGCTCGAACACGTCGATGAACAGGCCGCCGATCGCCTTGCGCTTGGCCTCCGGGTCCGTGACGCCCTGCAAGGCGTCCAGGAACAGGCCGGACGCGTCGCGGTGCACCAGGCGCAGGTTGAAGCGGTCGCGGAAGGTGCGGTCCACCTGCTCCGCCTCCCCGCGGCGCAGCAGGCCGTGGTCCACGAAGATGCAGGTGAGCTGCTCGCCCACCGCCTCGTGGATCAGCACGGCCGCCACCGCCGAGTCCACCCCGCCGGACAGGCCGCACACCACCCGGCCGCTGCCCACCTGGCCGCGGATGCGGCGGACGGCCTCCTGGCGGAACCCGGCCATGGTCCATTCCCCGCGCAGCCCGGCGACCCGGTGGGTGAAGTTGCGCAGCAGGGCGGCGCCGTGCGGGGTGTGCGCCGCCTCCGGATGGAACTGCACGCCGTAGAACCGCCGGGCCTCGTCCGCCACCACGGCGTACGGCGCGCCCTCGCTGGAGGCCACGGAGCGGAAGCCTGCGGGCAGCGCCGTCACCCGGTCGCCGTGGCTCATCCACACCTGCTCGCGCGAGCCTGGGGGCCACACGCCGTCGAACAGGGCGCACTCGCCCTGGACCTCGACGTAGGCGCGGCCGAACTCCTGCACCCCGTGGCCTTCCACCGCGCCGCCGAGCTGGGCGCACATCAGCTGCTGGCCGTAGCAGATGCCGAGCACGGGCACGCCCAGCTCCCACACGACCTCCGGCGCGCGCGGGCTGTCCGGCGCCGTGACGCTGGCCGGGCCGCCGGACAGGATCAGCGCCCGCGGCCGCCAGGCGGCGATGCGGCCCGGGTCCGCGTTGAACGGCCAGATCTCGCAGAAGACGCCGTTCTCGCGCAGGCGGCGGGCGATCAGCTGGGTGACCTGGCTGCCGTAGTCCAGGATGAGCACCCGCTCGTCGTGCATGTCATGCTGTGTCATGGCGTGTTGCAGCACAGCTTCACCCGCTGCGCCAGCGTCACACGCTGCGCCAGCCCGGCCTGGACGGGTCGATCAGCCGGTGGCCGGCCGGCCCCATGCCGCAGATGGCGATGACCGCCGGCTCCGCGGCGCCGCGGGGCACGCCGTCGTAGTGCGGCGTGTTCTTGACGCGCCAAACGAAGCTGCCGGCGGCGGCCGGCCGGCATGCCGCCGGGTCGAAGTCCGCGCCGCTGCTGCACCACCAGGTGCCGGACATCACCATGCAGTAGCGGTCAGTGCTGTAGGCGTGCGGCGCGCTCATGAAGCCGGGCCACCAGCGGACCAGCTCGTAGTACACGTCCGGCTCCTCCATGGCTCCGGCGAGCTGGCATCGCTCCGTGCTGCGCTCGGGGTAGCCTTTGGGCGTGGTCCAGGTGAACTGGCCGGGCGGGTCGATGAAGGTCTGCGCCGGGTCGAGCGGGCTGGCGGCGGCCTTGCCGGCCAGCGCCGATGGCAGGGCGGCCAGCACGGAGGCCAGCAGCAGGTCACGCCTGGGCGTCTGCATGAAGCTACGTTTCCCGATCGTTGCAGGCGCACGGTATGCCGCCCGGCGGGCGCTGCGTCCATCTTGAGCGCAGGCAGCCCACGCGGCATGGTGCTGCCCATGCGCCTGACCCAACCGGTTCGCACCGTCATCATCACCGGCGGCTCCTCCGGGATCGGCCGCTGCACGGCGGCGCACTTCGCCCGGCGCGGCTGGCGCGTGGGGCTGATCGCCCGCGGCGCCGCGGGGC
>CAXTNC010000277.1:0-3187 GCA_964245495.1 uncultured Acetobacteraceae bacterium | reverse complement strand
GTCGGCACGGTGGCCGAAGGCTGCGCCTCCACCGCGCTGGTGCTGGCCATGCAGCTGATCCATGTCCACCTGTCCAGCCGCAACCTGCGCTGGCCCGCAGCGCTCCGCAGCCTGGTTGGGCGAAGCGCGGGCGAGGGCGCGCTGATCAACGCGCTGCGGACGGAGCCGGCGCTCGGCACCCCGGCGCGCGGCGGCTTGCCCGCCACGCTGGCCCGGCGCACCCCGGACGGCTGGCTGTTGAGCGGGCGCAAGCTCTATGCCACGGGCGCGCCAGGGCTGCGCTGGATGCTGGTTTGGGCGCGCACGGACGAGGACGCCCCCCGCGTCGGCTTCTTCCTGGTGCCGGCAAACCGCCCCGGCATCGCCATCGTGCCGACCTGGGACCAGCTGGGCCTGCGCGCGACCGGCAGCGACGACGTGGTGTTCGAGGACGTGCTGCTGCCCGCGGACCATGCCGTGGACATCCGCCTGCCCGGCGAATGGCGGCCGGACCCGGCGCAGGTCGCCTGGAACACGCTGACCGTCGCCGCCCTCTACACTGGCGTCGCGACGACGGCGCGGGACTGGCTGGTGCGCTTCCTGCGCGAGCGCGCGCCCGCCAACCTCGGCGCGCCGCTCGCCACCCTGCCGCGGATGCAGGAGGCGGTGGGCGGCATCGAGGCGCTGCTGCTGGCCAACCGGCGGCTGGTGGCCGGCGCGGCGGCGGAGCACGACGCCGGCGCCGGGCCGAGCCCGGACGAGTGCAACCTGATCAAGGCGGTCGCCGCCGAGAACGCGATCGGGGCGGTGGAAGCGGCGGTGAAGCTGGCGGGCAACCACGCGCTGTCCCGCGCCAACCCGCTGGAGCGCCACCTGCGGGACGTGCTGTGCGCCCGCATCCACACCCCGCAGGCGGACGCGGCGTTTACGGCCGCGGGGCGCGCGGCCCTAGGGCAATAAGGCTGGGGCAACAGGGAGCGAAGGCGATGGCGGACGCGATCGAGTTCATCGGCATGGTGCAGCCGCGCGAGCAGTCCGAGACGCGCCCGGCGCGCGGGCCGGCGATCGACCTCGGCTACCTGCGGGCCAGCATGGCGGCGCACGAGGCGGGCGGGTTCGACCGGGTGCTGCTCGGCTGGTACAGCCACGGCCCGGACGGGCTGCAGCTCGCCGCCCACGCGGCCGGGTACACCGACCGGCTGGGCTTCCTGGTCGCGCACCGGCCGGGCTTCCAGTCCCCCACCAACGCCGCCCGCTCCTTCGCCACCCTCGACCAGCTGAGCGCCGGCCGGGCGGCGATCCACGTCATCTCCGGCGGCGACGACGCCGACCAGCTGCGGGACGGCGACCGGCTCGGCAAGGACGAGCGCTATGCCCGCACGGACGAGTACGTCGGCATCCTGAAGCAGGTCTGGGCGGCGGAGCAGCCGGTGGACCACCAGGGCCGGTTCTACTCCTTCGCCGGCGCGTCGCCTGCGGTGCGCACCGTGCAGGTGCCCCGCATCCCGATCTACTTCGGCGGCGCGTCGGAGGCGGCGCTGGAGGTGGCGGGCCGCCATGCCGACGTGTACGCGTTGTGGGGCGAAACCCAGGCGCAGGTGCGCGAGATCATCGGCCGGGTGCGCGCCGCCACGGCCTGGCATCGCGGGCCGCACGCGGCGGCGGCCATGCGGTTCAGCCTCAGCTTCCGCCCCATCCTGGCCGCGACGGAAAGCGCCGCCTGGGAGAAGGCCGAGCGCATCCTGCACGAGGTGGTGCGGCTGCGCGGGGAGGCGGCGCTGGGGCCGGCCGTGGCCGACCCGGCGAACGCCGGGTCCCAGCGGCTGCTGGCCGCGGCGGCGCAGGGCGACCGGCCGGAGGGACGGCTCTACACCGCCATCGCCCGCGCCACGGGTGCGCGGGGCAACACCACGGCGCTGGTGGGCACGCCGGCCCAGGTGGCGGCGGCCTTCGCCGATTACCACGCGCTGGGGGTGACCACGTTCCTGATCCGCGGGTTCGATCCGCTGGAGGACGCGGGGGAGTTCGGGCGGGAGCTGCTGCTGGCGGGGCGGGCGGTGGCGCAGGCGGCGGAGTAGCCTCAGCCCCGGCCCGGCGGCAAGCCGGGCCACGTCTCCAGCCAAGCCCCCAGCGCCGCGGCGGGCAGGGGGCGGGCGACCAGGAAACCTTGCACCTGATCGGCACCCAGCCCGGCCATGCGGGTCCACGCCGCGGCATTCTCGACGCCCTCGGCGACCACCGTCAGGCCGTGGCGACGGGCGCTCATCACCGTGCGCTGCACGTAGCGATACGCCGGCTTGTCCGCGTCCGAGCGCAGCACCGCCCCCTTGTCCAGCTTCACGGCGCTGAACGGCAAGGCGAACAGCTCCGGCTGGTTGGCCATGTCCGGCCCCACGTCGTCGATCGCAACGCCGTAGCCGGCCCGCCGCCACCGGGTCACGGCGGCGTGCAGCGCGGCCAGGTCGCGCGCCGGGCGGCTTTCCGTCAGTTCGATGAGGATGCTTGCCGCCGGGACGCCGGCCGGACCGCGCAGGGCGTCGAGCCGGCTGGGCATGTCGGGCAGCAGCAGCACGTCGAGCGGCAGGTTGATGCTGAGGAACAGGCCGTGCCGGGCGAGCAGCGCCGGGCCGATCAGCTGCAAGGCGCGCCGGGCGACGGCCTGCGTCAGCGGCAAGGACAGGCCGGCGCGCTCGACCTGCGGCACGAACTGGTCCGGCGCCACGCTGCCGCCGTCCGGGCGCCGCAGGCGGGCCAGCGCTTCCATCCCCACCGGCCGGCGGTCCGCCATGCGGACGATGGGCTGAAAGCGGCAGTCCACGCCGGCGGGGTTGAAGCTGACGGCCATGTCTGGGGCGGACAGCGGCGGGCGGCTCACCCTGCCGTCTTGGCGGCGCGGTTGCCCGCGGTGGAGGGCCGGATGTCCCGCCGCAGCCGGTTGTGCCCCAGGAACAGCAGGATCGGCGCCGCGATGAAGATGGAGGAGGACGTGCCGACCACGATGCCGAACAGCATGACCGCGGCGAAGCCGGACAGCGACGCGCCGCCGAACAGCGCCAGCGGCAGGCTAGCGAGGAACACCGTCATCGAGGTGCCGAGCGTGCGGTTCAGCGTCTCGTTGATGGAGAAGTCGATCAGCTCGCGCAGCGACAGGGACTTGTACTTGCGCAGGTTCTCCCGCACCCGGTCGTACACCACCACCTTGTCGTTG
>CAXTNC010000276.1:0-3231 GCA_964245495.1 uncultured Acetobacteraceae bacterium | reverse complement strand
GTCCGGCAGCGCCAGCAGCCCCGCCGCGTTGGACGGCTTCACCGACCCGCCATACAGGATGCGCACGCCGCCCCCGTCCGGCAGCCGCCGCGCCAGATCCGCCCGGATGAACGCGTGCATGGTCTCCACGTCCGCCTCCGTGGCGCTCTTGCCGGCGCCGATCGCCCAGATCGGCTCATAAGCCACCACGCCCGCGAAGCCGTCCGGCAGGCTGCCCGCCAGTTGCGCGCCGATGACCTCCATCGCCCGCCCGCTGCCGCGCTGCTCCTCCGTCTCGCCCACGCACACGATCGGCATCAGCCCGGCCGCGCGCGCCGCCGCAGCCTTCTGCCGCACCATCGCGTCCGTTTCGCCGTGCTCCGCCCGGCGCTCCGAATGGCCCACGATCACCCAGGCCGCTCCGGCATCCGCCAGCATGGTGGCAGCGATGTCGCCGGTGTGCGCGCCGCATGGCCCGGCGTGGCAATCCTGCCCGCCCACCATCACGGACGACCCGGCCAGCGCGGCCGCCACCGCCGCAAGCTGCGTCGCGGGAGGGCACACCAGCAGGTCGCACCCGGCTGCCCCGCCCCGAACGGCACGCGCCAGGGCTGCCGCCTCCGCCGTCGTCGCGTTCATCTTCCAGTTGCCGGCGATCAGTTGGCGCATGCACCCCTCCATTGCGCCTGCGTAGCCGGGCCGCACCCGCACTGGCAATGCGCCGGGGCCGTCCGTATGGTGCGCCGCCCTGGTCCGCAGGGCTGCTGACAAGGTTGCGCCCATGCTCGGCTCCCTCCGCCGCTTCGCCTCCACCTGGCCTGCCAAGCTGCTGTTCGTCGTGCTGGTCGGCTCGTTCGGCTTCTGGGGCGTGGCCGGCCGGCTCGGCGGCGCGTTCGGCGGCGCCGACCCGAACAGCGTCGCCACCGTCGGCAGCCAGCGCGTGGACCCGGCGGAGCTGCAGGAGGTCGCCCGCCGCGTGTTGGCTCAGGCGCAGCGCAACAATCCGGCGCCGCCCACCGCCGGTCTGCGCCGCGCCGTCGCGGAGCAGGCGCTTCAGCAGCTGGTCATCCAGGCCGCTTTCAGCGCCGAGGCCGCCCGCCTGCGCGTGTCCGTGACGGACGAGGCCTTGCGTCAGGCCACCTTCGAGACCCCGGCCTTCCAGGGACCCAACGGCCAGTTCGACCGCGCGACCTTCCAGTCCATCCTGCGCAACAACGGCTTCACCGAGAACCGCTACCTAGCCCTGCTGCGCACGGACCTGGCGCAGCGCGAGGTGGTGGAAGCGGTGCGCGCCGGCGGGTACTCGCCGGACCTGGTGAACCGGCTGGTGCTGGTGTTCCAGGGCGAGACGCGCACGGCGGACCTCGTCTCCCTGCCGTTCGCCGCCGCCGCTGCGCCGCCCGCCCCCACGGACGAGCAAGTCGAGCGGCAGTATGACGACAACCTGACCGACTATCGCGCCCCGGAGTATCGCCGGGTCAAGCTGGTGGTGCTGACGCCGGAGTCGGTCGCCAAGGACATCACGGTCACGGACGAGCAGGCCCGCGCCTATTATGACGCCCACCAGGCCGAGTACAACCAGCCCGAGACCCGCACGGTGCAGGTGCTGGTGGCGCCGACGGAGGCCGCCGGCCGGAACTTGGCGACAACCTGGATTTCCGGCGCGGACTGGGCAGCCATGGAGAAGCAGGCCGCCGCGGCGGGCGCCTCCGCGGTAGAACTGCCCGGCTCGACGGAGGCCGCGTTCCCCTCGCCGGACCTGGCACACGAGGTGTTCGCCGCCGCGCCCAATGCCGTGACTGGCCCGGTGCAGGGCGAGGGCGGCTGGACCGTGTTCCGGGTGACGCAGGCGACGCCCGCCGCCGTGCAGCCGTTCGAGGCGGTGCAGGCCGCGGTGAAGGAGCGCGCCGCGCTGGACCAGGCCGGCGACAAGGTGTTCGACAGCGCCAACAAGGTGCAGGACGCGCTGGCCGGCGGCGCCAAGCTTGACGAGCTGCCGACCGGGCTGGGCCTCGCCGCCGTCAGCGGCACGCTGGACGCCGCGGGCAACACGCCGGAGGACCTGCCGGCGCCCATCCCCGCCCAGCCGGCGCTGCGCCAGGCGATCATCGCCAAGGCCTTCGCCCTCAGCCCGTCCGATCCGCCCACGCTGGAGGACGGCCCCGGCAACTCGTTCTACGCCGTCGCGGTCGAGGCCATCACGCCGCCGGCGCAGTTGCCACTGGACCAGGTGCGGCAGCGGGTGCAGGACGACTGGACCCGCGCCGCCCGGCGGCGCGAGCAGGACGTGGCCGCCACCCGGCTGCTGACCGCCGTGTCCGACGGCGCAACCTTGCAGGCCGCGGCGGCCGCGGCGAAGCTGGCCGTCACCCGCAGCCCGCCAATCGGCCGCGCCCAGCCGCCCGCCGACATTCCGACCGAACTGGTGCAGCCCTTGTTTGCCACGGAGGTGGGGCACGCGACGGTGGTGGAGTCGTCCACCGGGTTCACCGTGGCCGTTCCCATCGCCATCGCCAAGCCTGACCCGGCGACCGACACGGCCGCCCTCGGCCAGTTGCGCACCCGGCTGGCAGGAGCGGCGAGCGACGACTTGGAGATGCTGTTCGCCGCCGGCCTGCGGGACCGGCAGCACGTCACGGTCAACCGCCAGCTTTTCGACAGCATCGCCCAATGACCCCGGGGTTCGCCGCCGCCTACGCGGGGGGGCAGGGCGCTCTGGTCACCGTCCAGGACGTGGCGGACCTGGAAACGCCAGTGGCCGCGTTCCTCAAGCTCGCCCACGGCCAGCCCAACAGCTTCCTGCTGGAAAGCGTGGAGGGCGGGGCCTCCCGGGGCCGCTACTCCATCATCGGCATGGCGCCCGACCTGATCTGGCGCTGCCAGGGCGGCCGGGCGGAGGTGAACCGCGACGCACTGGCAGCGCCGCACGCCTTCGTCCCCGAGACCCTCGCCCCGCTCGACAGCCTGCGCGCCGCCATCAACGAGTGCCGCATGGCGCTGCCCCCCGGCGTGCCGCCGATGTGCGGCGGGCTGTTCGGCTTCCTGGGCTACGACATGGTGCGGCTGATGGAGCGCCTGCCGGCCAAGAACGCCGACGTGCTTGGCCTGCCGGACGCGCTGCTGCTGCGCCCCACCCTGTTCGCCGTGTTCGACACGGTGACGGACGAGTTGACCCTGGCCGTCCCCGTCCGCCCCGCCCCCGGCATCAGCGCCGCGCGGGGCAGCGGGCGGCGCCGCCGGTGGCGCTGCCGC
>CAXTNC010000275.1:2705-3239 GCA_964245495.1 uncultured Acetobacteraceae bacterium | reverse complement strand
CCTGGGACGGCATGGTGCTGCACCACCCGGACGACCTGCTGGAGCCAAAGGTGATGACCGACGCCCAGCTCGACGCCGCATACGCCCGGGAACAAGCACGCATCCACTCGCGCAGCTCAGGATAAGCCGGCGGGCCGTCCTGGCGCTGAGCGATCGGCGGAGGGCGGCGCAGGCTTCCCAGAACAGCGCCTCGATGCGCCCGATGGCTTCCCCAGGCGCTTCCCCGGCCAGGGGGTGGCCGCTTGCCGCCCCGGCGCCAGACACGGCCGCCGCGCAGCGCTCGCGCCAGATCGCCCGCCGGGCACGGCGGCGAGGGTGAAACCGGGGAAGGTCACGCCACCTCCTGGTGCGGACGGCCAGGTGGCGGGGCGGGTGCGGCGGATGGACGGCAGCGATGGCGTGGTGGTGGTCGGCGCGGGCGTGGCCGGGCTGGCGGCGGCGGCGGCGCTGCGGCGGGACGGCGTGCCAGTGACGCCGATCGAAGCCTCGGGCCGGATCGGCGGGCGCGCCCGCACCCCCGTGCCCGCCCTGCTC
>CAXTNC010000275.1:0-2695 GCA_964245495.1 uncultured Acetobacteraceae bacterium | reverse complement strand
CACTTGCGAAGCTCAGGATAAAACCAGACGGCCGCGCGGCGGCAGCCGCGGCCCGGCCGTGCCCAAGCTGGCGCAGGCGCCTGGGATGCGGGACAAGCAGCCGCACGCCTGACCCGGCGCGCAGCACGGAGCCATCGCATGACGCGGCACGACCGGAGCCTGACCCGCCGCACGCTCGGCCTGGCCGCCGCGGCCGCCGCGCTGCCCCGCCTGGCCGCGCACAGCCAGCCCGCGGCCGATGACGCCTCGGAGCGCTACCGGCCCCAAGTCCACTACACCCCGCGCGCCGGCTTCATGGACGACCCGAACGGGCTGATCCATCACGCGGGCGAGTGGCACATGTACTACCAGTGCAACCCGTCCGGCACCCGCATCGGCAACATCCACTGGGGCCATGCCGTCAGCCCCGACCTGCTGCACTGGCAGGAGCTGCCGCCTGCCCTCGCCGGCACGGACGCCGGGGAGCCGTTCAGCGGCAGCGCCGTGTTCGACGCGGACAACACCAGCCGGCTGTTCCCGGCCGGCGACCCTGGCCTGGTGGCGGTGTTCACCCGCGCCACGCCCGCCGTCCAGCGCCAGGACATCGCCACCAGCATCGACGGGGGCCGCAGCTTCCTGCCCTATGACGGCAACCCGGTGCTGGACCGCGGCAGCGACTCGTTCCGTGATCCCAAGGTGCTTTGGCACGCCCCCACGCGGCGCTGGGTCATGGCGGTGGCCGCGGCGCGGGAGCGCCGGGTCCTGTTCTACGCCTCCGCCACCCTCACGGAATGGGAGGAGGTCGGCGGCTTCAGCCAGCCCGGCGCCGAGGGCGTGCAGTACGAGTGCCCCAACCTGGTGCAGGCGCCGGTCGAGGGCGGCGGGACGCAGTGGGTGCTGTTCGTGTCCATCGACCGCGGGCCGCAGCGGGACAGCGCCGTGCAGTACTTCGTGGGCGAGTTCGACGGCCGGCAGTTCGTGGCGGATGGCGGCCCGGCGCGCTTCGTGGACTTCGGCAAGGACTTCTACGCCATGCAGGTGTTCGCGGACGCGCCGGGCAGCCGCCCGGTGGCGACCGCCTGGGCCGGCACCTGGCAGTACTGCGACGATCTGCCGACCGGCGCCTGGCGCGGCGTCATGACCTTGCCCCGCCTGCTGTCGCTGCGCCGGACCGCCGATGGCTGCCGCCTGGTGCAGGCGTTCACCCCGCTGGACGCCATCGCCGGGGCCGCCCTGCCCGTCCGGGTGGGCGAGGGCAGCCTCGCCGTGGCCGCCCTGCCGCCGGGGGAAGCGGTGCAGGTAAGGCTGCGCCTGACGGTGGACGCGGGCACGGCCATCCTGGCATTCAGCAACGCGGCGGGCGAGTCGCTGAGCGTCGGGTTCGACCACGGCGCGGCCCGGCTCGCCGTCGAGCGCGGCGGCACGCGGGGCTTCAAGCACCGCTGGTTCAACGCCAGCTTCGCCGCTGCGTGCCCGCCGGGAACGCGGGAGGTCGACCTGCACCTGGTGCTGGACCGCTGCACGCTGGAGGTGATCGGCTTCGGCGGCGAGGTGTCCGGCACGGTGCTGCACTTCTTCGCCGAGCCGCCCAGCCAGCTCGCCGTGACCGCGTCGGGGACGGCGCGGCTTGCCGCGATGGAGGTGACGCGCCTGGCGTCCGTTACGGAGCCGGTTGCCCGGTGAGGCCGGCGATCACCGCCTCGTAGCGCCGGAGGTAGTCGTCCATCGACAGGTGCCGCTCTGCCCAGGCGCGGGCCGCCGCGCGCATCGCCGCCACCGCGGCGCCGCCTTCCAGGGTTTCGGCGATGCGGTCCGCCAGCGCGCCCGGGTCGAAGAACGGCGTCAGCACGCCGGTCTGCCCGGGGATGACGAACTCCCGCACCGGGGCGGTGTCGCTGCCGACCAGGGCGCAGCCGCAGGCCAGGGCCTCCCGCAAGGACCAGGAGGCGACGAACGGGTAGGTCAGGTACACGTGCGCGTCCGAGCGCTGCAGCAGGCGCAGGTAGTCCCCGTAGTCCAGCCGGCCCGGGAAGTGCACCCGGCCCGTGTCCAGCCGGCGCCCCAGTTCCGCCAGCATGTGCTCCCGCCAGGTGCCGGAGGACAGGCGGGAGCCGTAGCTCACGCCGTCGCCGCCCACGATCACCGCGCGCACGTCCGGCCGCCCGCGCAGCAGCGCCGGCAGCGCGCGCATCAGCACGTGGAAGCCGCGGTACGGCTCCAGGTCGCGCGCCACGTAGGTCACCACGCGGTCCGACGCCGCGATCTCGACCCCGGCGATGGCCGTGGCGCGCGCGGCCTGCGCCGGGCGGCACGCCTGCAGGTTCACCCCCTCGCGCAGCAGGTGGATGGTGGGGCGTGCCCAGGCCGGGTAGGTGTCGAGCTGGAACTGCGTCGGCGTCTGCCCGGCGCCGGGGTTGGTGAGCGCGAGCAGGTTGACCGCGTTCTTCGCCCGCACGGTGGCGTGGGCGTCCGTGCCCATCCTGAACTCGGGGTCGAAGTCCACGTCCTGGCCGTGCAGCGCGTAGTAGAACTCGTGATAGCCGAGCAGCGGCGCATCCGGCCACACGTCCGGCAAGTTCAGCAGCTCGCCCCAGCCGTGGTGGCCGATGATGATGTCCGGGGTGAAGCCGAGCGCCTTGACCTGCTGCGCCGCCCGCGCCACCGCCTCCGCCCGGGCCATGGCATGGGAGAAGTCCCGCGCGTTCGGGTGGGTGGG
>CAXTNC010000274.1:0-3243 GCA_964245495.1 uncultured Acetobacteraceae bacterium | reverse complement strand
GGTTGGGGAGCAAGGCTTGTGCGAGGCACGCCGCAACGGGCGCTTGCGCCAGGACATGCTCGCGCTGCTGCCCGACCTGCGCGCCTTCGCCCGCTTCCTCCTGCGCGACCGCGCCATGGCGGACGACCTGGTGCAGGACACGGTGGTGCGCGCCCTGGCGGCGCTGCCGCAGTTCCGCCCGGGCACCAACCTGAAGGCGTGGCTGTTCACCATCCTGCGCAACCTGTTCTTCGAGCAGGTTCGCCGCCGCCGCCGGGAAAGCGCCGCCCTCAGCGCCCACCTCCCCCCGCACGGCGCGGCGCGGCCGGAGCAAGGCGACCCGGCCGAGCTGCGCGACCTGGCGCACACGCTGTGGCGCTTGCCGCCCCTGCTGCGCGAGGCCCTGGTCCTGGTGGGGGCGCAGGAGCTGACGCACGAGGAGGCCGCGCAGATCTGCGGCGTGCCGGTCGGCACCATGAAGGCGCGCGTGTCCCGCGCCCGCGCGCAGCTGACGCGGATCATGCAGCCCGCGGAGGCAGGCTGACCTGTTGGGGCAGGCAAGGAGGTGCATCGCGCCGCACCCTAGCGGCGGTTCGCCCCGCCGCAACATGCCTCGGCCAGGCGGTTCACCCCCTCGCGGTTTCGTGACAAGGCGGATGCAACCCCGCCAAAGCGGTCGTCATTGATCGGGCAGCAACGGAGCACGCGCCGATGACGACTGTTTTCCATGACCAGGTTATTGCCATCCTTCCCAAGCTGCGCGTCCAGGCCTTGGCGCTGACCCGCAACCGCGCCGCGGCGGAGGACCTGGTGCAGGATGCCGTCTGCAACGCCCTGTCCGCCCAGGCTACCTTCATCCCCGGCACCAACTTCCCGGCCTGGATGCACCGCATCCTGCGCAACCGCTTCATCTCCAACCTGCGCAAGCGCCGCGACACCACGGACATCGACGACGTGCCGCAGTCCGTGTTCGCCACGGAAGCGCCGCACGAGGACCGCCTGGCGCTGAAGGAGCTGGGCGCTGCCATGAACCGCCTGCCCGCCGACCAGCGCGAGGCGCTGGTCATGGTGGTGGTGCACGGCATGAGCTACGAGGCGCTCGCCCAGGCCACCGGCTGCGCCGTGGGCACCGCCAAGAGCCGCGTGTTCCGCGCCCGCCGCCAGCTGGAGTCCTGGCTGCTCGGCGAGGCCCCGCAGAACGGCCGCGCCGCCCAGCGCATCACCCGGGACGCGTTGCAGGAGCGCGCCCAGCTGCTGGCGGAGGCCGCCGGCGCTTAAACGCCATCATCGTCGCGTGCTGACAGAAACCGGCCCGCTCGCGGCCGGTTTCCATGTCCGGAGCCTGGCATCGTGAAGCATCCGGACATGAAGCAGCCCAAGGCCAAGAAGCCGGACAAGACCGACAAGCCGCAAGCCTTCGACCTTTGGCTCAAGCGCGGCCTGCACCAGATCTACGACGACGTGGCCAACGAGCCGGTCCCGGACGAGCTGCTCAGGCTGATCGAGGACGACCGCAAGCAGTGACCGGCCCCCGGCGGTGAACCTTTCCCGGCGGCTTTCCCCGGCTTGGCGGCTTTCCTGGTCCCGCATCGGGAACATCCGTGGCCGCCTCATCCTGCTCGCCTGCATCGCCGCCATGCCCGTCGCCGCCATGGCCGCCACCATCGCCTGGCAGGACTACCAGGCGATCGCCCAGGCGTCGCAGGAACGCGCCTCCCTGCTGGACGGCCAGGCGCTCGCCCAGCTGCGCGCCGCCCTGGCGGCGGTGGGCGGCAGGCTCGCCGCCCTCGCACCCCCCCGCGACGCCGGCCAGTGCAGCCGCGCGATGCGGGAAGAGGCCGGCGGCGACATCGTGGGCTTGCTCGACCTGGACATGGACGGCGCCGTGGCCTGCCGCGCCGGCGACATCCCGCCGCTCAGCCCGCCCTACCGGTGGTTCGAGCAGGTGCGCGGCGGCATGGAAGCCGCGCCGGGCATGATCGGCGCCTCGCCCGTCCTCGCCGTTCGCGCGGACGCCGGGTCCGTCGCCGTCGCCGTGCTGCGGCCGGCCTGGCTGGCCACCCGGCTGCTGCTGGACATCATGGAGCCCGGCAGCGCCATCTGGCTGCTCGACGAGCGGCGCGCGGTGCTCGCCTCCCGCGGCGACGCCCCCGCCGCGCTGCCGACCCTGGCCAGCATGGTCCGCCTGATCGGGCCGGAGCAGACCGCCATCCGGGCCAGGTCCGCGCAGGGGCTGAGCTACGCCTACGCCACCACGCTGCTGCCCAACGGCTGGCGGCTGATCGCGGCCACGTCGGCGCAGCGCGAGCGCCTGCAAGGCATCCGCACCCTCCTGGTCCGCATGGCGGAGCTGGCCCTGCTGCTGCTGGCAGGCTTCGCCGCCGTGACGCTGGGCGCCGACGTGGCGTTCGGCAGCCCCGTCCGCCGCCTCACCGCCGCCGTCCGGCGCTGGCAGGCCGGCAGCCCGTTCGACCCCGGCGCGCTGGCCGGCGCCCCCAACGAGGTGGCGGACCTGGCGCGCTCGTTCCGCGACGCGACCGGCGTGCTGCGCCAGAAGGAGGCCGAGCTGGGCCAGGCGAAGGAGCGGCAGGACCTGCTGGTGCTGGAAATCCACCACCGGGTGAAGAACAACCTGCAGGTGGTCGCCAGCCTGCTCAACCTGCAGGCCACCCGCATCCGCGTGCCGGAAGCGCGGGCCGAGTTCCAGGCCGCGCGGGACCGCGTGCGCGCCCTGGCGACCCTGCACCGCCACCTGTACGCGGACGGCACCCCGCACACCATCAACATGCGCTCCTTCCTGACGGAGCTGTGCGGCCAGCTGTTCGGGGCCATGGGCGAGAAGGAAGGCGAGCGCATCCGCCTCGTCATCGAGGCGCCGGAGCTGCGCATGTCCAGCGACCAGGCCGTCCCGCTGTCCCTCATCGTGACGGAAGCGGTCACCAACTCCATGAAGTACGCCTTCCCGGACGGCCGTCGCGGCACGGTCAGCGTGACGCTGACCGAAGGCGGCGGCGCGCTGGACCTGGTCATCTCCGATGATGGCGTGGGCATCGTCGCGGGCCAGGGAAGCCCGGAGCCTGGCAGGCGGGACGGCATCGGCCTGCAGCTGATCCGCGGCTTCAGCCGCCAGCTCGGCGCCACGCTGGACGTGGAGGAAGGCGACGGCACGCGCTACGCCGTCCGGCTCCAGCCCCGGCCCGCCGCCCCCCTGGACGCCCCGGCCGCCCGGCGCGTAGTATAGTTCGATCCGGCCCGGGCTGGGCT
>CAXTNC010000273.1:387-3255 GCA_964245495.1 uncultured Acetobacteraceae bacterium | reverse complement strand
GCAGCTTGCGCGGCGCGCGCGGCTCGAACTTGGACAGCACGCCGCCCTGGTATTCCGGGATGTAGCAGTTGAACAGCCACATCTCGCCGTCCCGCTCGCCGGCCCAGGCCTCGGTGATGGTGGCGCGGCCGTGGCGCAGGCTCTTCACCTCCGGGCCGCGCAGCACCAGGCCTGCCTCCACCGTCTGCTTGATGGTGTAGTCGAAGCGCGCCTTGCGGTTCTGCGCCGCTAGGCCGTGGCTGATCAGGCCGGCCTTTCGCTTTTCCGGCATTGGCTAGTTCAACAGCCCTGCGCCGGTCATCGCCGCGCGCACCTTTGCCCGCGTCTCCTCCGACACCGGCGCCAGCGGCAGGCGGCAGTGCGGGCTGCCGTAGCCCAGCAGGCTGGCGGCGTACTTCACCGGGCCGGGGCTGGTTTCGGCGAACAGCGCGTCGTGCAGCGGCAGCAGGCGCTGCTGGACCGCCATCGCCTCCGCCACCCGGCCGTCGGCCCAGGCGGCGTGCATGGCGCGGCACAGGGCAGGCGCTACGTTGGCGGTCACGCTGATGCAGCCCTGCCCGCCGGCCGCCAGGAAGGCCAGGGCCGTGTGGTCCTCGCCCGACAACTGCACGAAGCTGGTGCCGCAGTGCTGGGTGGTGTGCAGCGGCCGGGTCAGGCTGGCGGTGGCGTCCTTCACGCCGACGATGTTCCGGTGCTGCGCCAGCCGGGCCATGGTGTGAACGGTCATGTCGATCACGGAGCGGGGCGGGATGTTGTAGATGATGATCGGCAGATCCACCGCGTCCGCGATGGCCGTGTAGTGCAGGTAGAGGCCTTCCTGCGTCGGCTTGTTGTAGTACGGCGTCACCACCAGCGCCGCGTCCGCCCCCGCCTGCTTGGCGTGGCGCACGAGGGCGATGGCCTCCGCCGTGCTGTTGGACCCGGCACCCGCGATCACCGGCGCGCGCCCAGCCGCCGCCTCGATGGCGATCTCCACCACCCGGCGGTGCTCCGCATGGGTCAGCGTGGGACTTTCCCCCGTGGTGCCGACCGGGACCAGGCCCTGCGTGCCCTGCGCCACCTGCCAGTCCACCAAGGCGGCGAACGCGTCCTCATCCACCGCGCCATCGGGGCGCATGGGGGTGACGAGGGCCGTGAGAGAGCCAGAGAACATGGGCGGGCGGTCCGGACGGGGAAGCGTGAACCTAGGCAAGCGCCGGACGGGCTGCAAGAACGCCTCGCCCCGTGGTAAGGATGCTGGGCATGTCGCGCCCCGCCGCCCTGCTCGCCTTGCTGCTGCTCGCCGCCCCCGCCCAGGCGGACGATGGGGCGGACGACATGGCCGCCGCCCTGCGGGACGGCCGCTGGGCCGACGCGGACGCCTTGGCCGCGGCAGCGCCCGACCCGGTGGCCCGCAAGCTGGTCCTCCACCTCCGCCTGCTCGCCCCCGGCGGCGGCCGTCCCGGGGAGATCGCCGCCTTCATGGCGGACAACCCGGGCTGGCCGAACCAGGCGCTGCTGTCCCGCCGCCTGGCCGAGGCGATGGCGGCCGAGCCGGACGACCGCGCCGTGCTGGAGGCGTGCGCCCGCCGGACGGTGCAGGAAGCGCCCTCCCTGCTGCGCTGCGCCACGGCCGACGCCGCTGCCGGCCAGGTGCTGGACGCCACGGCCAAGGCCCGCCAAGCCTGGCTTTCCGGCATCGCCGACCCGGCGGACGAGGCGGCCTTCATGCGCCAGTGGGGCAAGGCCATGACCCCTGCCGACCAGTGGCGGCGCTTCGACCGGCTGGCCTGGACGGACAGCGGCGCCGTGAACGGCCCGGCCTGGCGGCAAGTCCCGCGGCTGGACGCGGCCCAGCGCCCCGCCGCGGAGGCCAGGCTGGCGCTGAAGCAGGACGACCCGTCAGCCCGCGCCCTGGCCGCCGCCCTGCCCGCCGCCGCGGCCAGGGACCCGGCGCTGGTCCTGGACCTGGCGCGGTGGCTGCGCCGGGCCAACGACGACGCGGGGGCGCAGGCCGTGTGGCTGTCGCTCGGCCCCGCCGCCGAGCGCGCCGCCCCGCCGGAGCGCCGAAGCGCGTTCTGGGAGGAGCGCAACCTGCTCGCTCGCCGCCGCCTGCGCAGCGGAGACGCGGCCGGCGCCTACGCGCTGGCGGACGGGGCGTCCGGCATGGCCCCGCCGCAGGCGATGGACGCCGAGTTCCTTGCCGGCTTCGTCGCCCTGCGCCGGCTGGGGGACGCGCAGGATGCCGCCCGCCACTTCGGGGCACTGGCCCGGCTCAGCCCCGCCGCCATCACCCAGGGCCGCGCCCACTACTGGCTGGGCCGCACGGCCGAAGCGCTGCACGACCCCGCCGCCGCCCAGGCCGCCTACGCCGCCGCCGCCGCGCGGCCCACCACCTACTACGGCCAGCTCGCCGCCCGCGCGCTCGGCGAGGACGACGCGGCGCTGGCCGGACGCATCCGCGCCGGCCACGACCCGGGCTGGACGCCGGACCGCGCGCTGTCGTTCGTCGCCTCCGAAGGGGTGCGCGCCGCCGCCCTGCTGGTCGAGTGGGGCGAGAGCCGCCGCGCCCGCGCTTTCGTGCTGCGCCTGGGGGAGGCGGCGCCGGACGGGGCAGGCCGCGCCCTGGCCGCCCGGCTGGCGGTGGGCTTCAACATGCCGGACCTGGCCATCGCCATCGCCCGCCGCGCCGGGGGGGAGGGCGAAACGCTGGCGGAGGCCGGCTGGCCGCTGGCGGTGGAGCCGCCGCCCGGCCCGGTGGAGCCGGCGCTGGCGCTGGGGCTGATCATTCCCGTGACTGCGCTGGCGGCGATCCTGCTGAACCTGATCCCCGGCTCCCTGCTGCATGGTGGCTCGCGGACCGTGGTCGGCGCGCCCAGTAGCGCCGGT
>CAXTNC010000273.1:0-377 GCA_964245495.1 uncultured Acetobacteraceae bacterium | reverse complement strand
CCTGGCACGGCGCAGGACGTGGCCCGCCGCCTGGGCTGCGGCCCGCTCGACCTGCCCGCCCTCACTGCCGACCCGGCCTACAACATGCGCCTCGGCACCGCCTACCTGGCGGGGCTGCTGTCCCGGTTCGGCGGCGCGGTGCCGTTCGCGGTGGCCGGCTACAACGCCGGGCCGGGCCGGGTGTCGGAGTGGCTGGCCGCGAACGGCGACCCTGCTCAAGCGGGAACGGCCGGGGCGGTGGACATCGTGGACTGGATCGAGCTGATCCCGTTCACCGAGACGCGCAACTACGTGCAGCGCGTGGTGGAGAACCTGGTGGTCTACCGCGCCCGCTCCGGCGCCGTGCTGCCCCACCCGCTGGCGCGCTGGGAATGACC
>CAXTNC010000272.1:0-3272 GCA_964245495.1 uncultured Acetobacteraceae bacterium | reverse complement strand
CCACCACCCGCACCCCGCACCCCCGCATCCGGGCCATCGCCGCCGCCGCCGTGACGCCGCCCAGGTCGATGCCGCGGCAGGCGCCGGCCACCACCGTCACCTCGTAGCCGAGCGCTGCCGCGTCCTCGGCGGACCACGCGACGCAGTAGTCCAGCGCCAGCCCGGCCAGCACCAGCCGCCGCACCCCGCGCGCCTGCAGCCACGCGTGCAGCCCCGTGCTGGTCGCGCGGTCATTCTCCTGGAACGCGGAATAGCTGTCGATCGCCGGACGGAAGCCTTTGCGCAGGATCAGCTCGACCGGCCGCAGGTCCAGCGCCGGGTGCAGCGCCGCCCCCGGCGACCCCTGCACCGCGTGGTCCGGCCACAGCGTCTGCGGCCCGTAGCCCAGCTCCACCACGTCATGGGCGGCGCGCCCGGGGTGCGCGCTGGCGAAGGAACGGTGGCCCGGCGGATGCCAGTCCTGCGTCGCGAACGCGCGGGCGCCGGGTGCTGCGAGCAGGGCGTTGATGGCCGGCACCACGGCCTGGCCGTCCGGCACCGGCAGCTCGCCGCCCGGCATGAAGGTGGGCTGCACGTCGATCAAGCCCAGCATGTCCGCATCGCCGAAGATCATCGCCCCTCGCCCCCGGCGCATTCTGCCCCTATCGTGCCCCCATGCGCTACGTTTCCACCCGCGGGCAGGCGCCTGCCCGCGACTTCGCCGGCGTGCTGCTGGCCGGCCTCGCCGAGGATGGCGGGCTGTTCGTGCCGGAGGCGTGGCCGTCCTGGTCGCACGCCGACCTGCGCGCCCTGCGCGGCCTGCCCTATGCCGAGCTGGCCGCCCGCGTGATGCAGCCCTTCGTCGGCGACGCCGTGCCGTTCGCCGCCTTGCAGGCGATCTGCCGGGACGCCTACGCCGGCTTCGCGCACCCGGCGGTGGCGCCGCTGGTCCAATTGGACACCGGGCTGTGGTCCTTGGAGCTGTTCCACGGCCCCACCCTCGCCTTCAAGGACCTGGCGATGCAGGTGCTGGGCCGCCTGTTCGGCCACGTGCTGGCCGCCCGCAACGAGCGCGTCACCATCGTGGGGGCCACCAGCGGGGACACCGGCTCCGCCGCCATCGAGGCCTGCCGCGGCCGCCCCCGCATCGACGTGGCCATCCTGCACCCCCGGGGCCGCACCAGCGAGGTGCAGCGCCGCCAGATGACCACGGTGCACGCCGCCAACATCGCCAACATCGCGGTGGACGGCAGCTTCGACGATTGCCAGGACCTGGTGAAGGCGATGTTCGCCGACGCGCCGTTCCGCGACGCCCTGCACCTGTCCGCGGTGAACTCGATCAACTGGGCGCGCATCGCCGCCCAAATCCCGTACTACGTCGCCGCCGCCCTGGCCCTGGGCGCGCCGGAGCAGGAGGTGGCGTTCAGCGTGCCCACCGGCAACTTCGGCAACGTGCTGGCGGCCTGGGCGGCGCGGCGCATGGGGCTGCCGGTGGCGCGGCTGGTGGTGGCCAGCAACCGCAACGACATCCTGACCCGCTTCCTGGCCGGCAACGACATGAGCATGGCGCCCGTCGAGCCCAGCCTGTCCCCCTCCATGGACATCCAGGTCAGCTCCAACTTCGAGCGGCTGCTGTTCGAGCTGCTGGACCGCCAGGGCGCGGCCACCGCCGCCGCGGTGGCCGGGTTCCGCGCCACCGGCCGCATGGACGTGCCGCCCGCCGCCTGGCGCCGCGCCACGGCTGTCATGCACGGCTTCCGGCTGGACGACGAGGGCACGCTCGACGAGATGCAGCGCCTCGACCGGGAATGCGGCTACGGGGCGGACCCGCACACCGCCATCGGCATCGCCGCCGCCCGGGCCATGCCGTGCCGCCATGTGCCGACGGTCGCCGCCGCCACCGCGCACCCGGCCAAGTTCCCCGACGCCGTGGAACGCGCCACCGGACGCCGCCCGCCGCTGCCAAAGCACCTGGCCGACCTATATGGCCGGCCGGAACGGTTCACCACGGCCCCCAATAACCTCGACGCCGTCCAGGCGCAGGTGCGGGCCTTCGCGCACAGGAACGTCGCATGAGCATACGAGTCTCGCGCCTCCCATCCGGCCTGACTGTCGTCACAGAGCAGATGGACCGGGTGGAAACGGTCTCCTTCGGCGCCTACGTGGCCGCCGGCACCCGCAACGAGACGGCGGCCGAGAACGGCGCCAGCCACTTCCTGGAGCACATGGCGTTCAAGGGCACCGAGAGGCGCTCCGCGTCAGGCATCGCCGAGGCGGTGGACAACGTGGGCGGCCACCTCAACGCCTACACCGCCCGCGAGCAGACCGCCTACTACGTCAAGCTATTGAAGGAGGACCTCGCCCTCGGCGCCGACATCATCGGCGACATCCTCACCCACAGCACCTTCGTGCCGGAGGAGCTGGAGCGCGAGCGCGGCGTCATCCTGCAAGAGATCGGCATGACCAACGACACGCCGGACGACATCGTGTTCGACCACTTCCAGGAAACCGCCTACCCGGACCAGCCGATGGGCCGCCCCACCCTGGGCCGCGAGGACGGCATCCGCGGCATGGGGCGCGAGGTGCTGACCGGCTACATGCGGACTCACTACGCCGCCGCCAACATGGTGGTGGCCGCCGCCGGCGCGCTCGACCACGACCGGGTGGTCGCGCTGGCCGAGCAGCACTTCGCCGACCTGCCGCGCGCCACCGCGCCGGTCTATGCGCCGGGCGCGTACCGCGGCGGCGAGTTCCGCGAGCAGCGCGAGCTGGACCAGGTCCACATCGTGCTGGGCTTCCCCGCCATGGGCTACGGCGACCCGGATTTCTATGCCTCCCTCATGCTTTCCACCCTGCTCGGCGGCGGCATGTCCTCCCGCCTGTTCCAGGAGATTCGTGAGAAGCGCGGGCTGGTGTACTCCATCTACTCCTTCACCGCTCCCGCCATGGATGGCGGCATCTTCGGCATCTACGCCGGCACCGGGGAGGACGAGGCCAAGGAGCTGGTCCCCGTCACCCTGGAGGAGCTGCGCCGGGTGCAGCTCGACGCCAACGCCGAGGAGCTGGCCCGCGCCCGCGCCCAGGTGAAGGCGGGGCTGCTGATGTCGCTTGAGTCCACCGGCAGCCGCTGCGAGCAGCTCGCGCGCCAAATCCAGGTGTTCGGCCGCATCATCCCGCTGGCCGAGACGGTGGCCAAGATCGAGGCCGTCACCCTGGCGGACGTTCGCCGCGCCGCCGCCCGCCTGTTCCGCGCCCGCCCCACCCTCGCCGCCCTCGGCCCGACCGGCCACGTC
>CAXTNC010000271.1:0-3334 GCA_964245495.1 uncultured Acetobacteraceae bacterium | reverse complement strand
CGGACAAGGCGATCGACGTGATCGACGAGGTGGGCGCCAGCCGGATGCTGCTGCCGGAGGGCAAGCGCCGCAAGACCGTCACGCTGCGCGACGTGGAGGAGATCGTGGCCAAGATCGCCCGCATCCCGCCCAAGAGCGTCTCGGCCGACGACAAGGAAACCCTGCGCAACCTGGAGCGCGACCTCAAGGCCATGGTGTTCGGCCAGGACAACGCGATCGACCAGCTGTCCGCTGCCATCAAGCTGAGCCGCGCCGGCCTGCGCGACGGGGAGAAGCCGATCGGCAACTACCTGTTCAGCGGCCCGACCGGCGTCGGCAAGACGGAGGTGGCCCGCCAGCTCGCCTCCACCCTGGGCATCGAGCTGATCCGCTTCGACATGAGCGAGTACATGGAGCGCCACAGCGTGTCCCGCCTGATCGGCGCGCCGCCTGGCTACGTGGGCTTCGACCAGGGCGGCTTGCTGACGGACGGCATCGACCAGCACCCGCACTGCGTGCTGCTGCTGGACGAGATCGAGAAGGCGCACCAGGACCTTTACAACATCCTGCTGCAGGTCATGGATCACGGCAAGCTGACCGACCACAACGGCAAGTCGGTCGATTTCCGCAACGTCATCCTGATCATGACCACCAACGCCGGCGCGTCCGACATGGCGAAGGAGGCGATCGGGTTCGGCCGCACGGAGCGCGAAGGCGAGGACGAAGAAGCGATCAAGCGCCTGTTCACCCCCGAGTTCCGCAACCGGCTGGACGCGATCATCCAGTTCGCGGCCCTGTCCCCCGAGATCGTCAGCCGTGTGGTGGAGAAGTTCGTCATGCAGCTTGAGGCGCAGCTGGCGGACCGCAACGTCACCATCGAGTGCTCGTCCGCCGCCAAGGAATGGCTGTCCGAGCGCGGCTACGACCGGCTATACGGCGCCCGCCCGCTCGGCCGGGTGATCCAGGAGCACATCAAGAAGCCGCTCGCCGAGGAGCTGCTGTTCGGCAAGCTGGTCAAGGGCGGCTCGGTCAAGGTCAACCTGGCCGAGGGCAAGCTCACCTTCGATATCACGGAGGCAGCGCCTTCGCCCGCCCCGAAGCCGGAGATCGACGGCGACGAGGGCGGCATGGAGCGCGAGCCGGAGTCGGTGGAATGAAAGCCACCTGGAACGGCGCCACGGTCGCGGAAAGCAGCGACGTCGTCACGGTTGAGGGCAATGCCTACTTCCCCGCCTCGGCCGTGGCGGAGAGCGTGCTCAAACCCAGCAGCCACACCTCCACGTGCCCCTGGAAAGGCACGGCGCACTACTATTCGCTGGACGTGGGTGGCAAGGAAAACGCCAACGCGGCGTGGTATTACCCTGAGCCAAAAGACGCGGCGAAGGAGATCAAGGGCCGGGTCGCGTTCTGGAAAGGCGTGCAGGTTTCGATGTGACGCAAGGCCAGGGGCTCCGCCCATGCAAGCCAACGCCCTGGCCCAGGTGCAAGCCGCTGGCATGAGCGGCCAGCCCCAGATGTGACACCAGGCTTCGACCGCGCCGCATCCTGCACGCGGTGGCGGACGTCACTTGGACGCCGAGCTGGAAGCCGCCATCGCACGCGAGGTCGCCCGCGAACGGGGCTTCCCGCCGCCAGACAGCGAGTGAGGGACGTGGGCCGCCCGCCTGCGCGGCCTCCCTTTTCCTCGTTGCCGCCCCGCACCGAGGCGGGGGGCTGCGCAGGAAGTGCGCGGAGACCAAGGCAACCCTGGGCGCTCCGCGCGGTTCGGGATGCCCAGGAGGGCTTTCATGCCGCACGAGAAGACCAAGTCCGACAACGACACCAGCACCGCCCGCTCCGCCAAGGCGCAGAAGGCCGAGGAGGTGCAGAACGCCGGCACCGCGAAGGCTGGCGGCTACCTCGCCGAGTCCATGGTGCCGGAGGGCGGCCCGCCGCCGCCCACGCACCAGGCCCACGGCAAGCCGATGCCCGCCACCTCCCGCGCGGACGCGGACGGCACGACGGAGGACGGCACCAGCAGCGCCACCGCCGGCAAGGCGGAAAAGCAGGCGGCGGCGCAGAACGCGGCGCTGACCAAGGAGCAGCACGGCCGCGGCCACCGGAAAGCGGAGTAGCGCCCATGTCCGACGCATCCACCAAGACGACCGGCAACGATCCCGTGGAAGGCCTCGATCCCGGCGGCACCCGCTCCACCAAGCCCGGCAACCCGGACAAGAGCGGCCCGGCCAAGCCCGGGGAGGTCCGCAAGGAGCAGACGGTCACGGACGGCGACACCAACTACCCCGACCGGGACCGCCCTTGATGAGCGGCACCGCCAAGGAGGCCGAACGCAACCAGGAGCTGCGCCGCCGCGCCAGGGAGGGCGACAAGGCGGCGCTGGAGCGGCTCAAGGACAGCGAGGAGTCGCCGGACCGCGCCACCGCCACGCCGCACGACCCGGGGGGACCGAAGCAGTGACGGCCTCACTCCGCCGTCACCCGCCCGCACGACCACCCTTCACCCGGATCACGCTCGCTTAGGCGGTCCAGCAGCGCGGCCAGCAGGGCGGGCCACTCCTCCGCCCAGCGGAACGGCGGGTGGCGCACCAGCAGGCCGTTGCCGTTGAGCCGCGCCGGGTCGGTCGGCTCGCGCAGCCACAGCTCAACCGCCGCCACGTCCCGCACGCCGGCCAGCCGCACCGCCTCGTGCAGGGCGCGGACGGGGGCGCGGTGCTTGATCGGATGCCACGCCACCACGATCGCCGCCGGGAAGCGGCGGGCCACGGTGGCGAACGCCTCCGCCACTCGGGCGTGCTCGCCGGGCTGCTCGTAGGGCGGGTCGATCAGCACCAGGCCGCGCTTGGCCGCAGGCGGCAGCAGGGCGGACAGCGCGCCCCAGCCGTCCCGCGCGTGCACCGCCACCGCCGGGTCGCGGGCGAACCCGCGCTTCAGCGCCGCCGCGTCCTCCGGATGCAGCTCGCAGCAGACCAGCCGGTCGCCGGGGCGCAGCAGGGCGCGGGCGAGCACGGGGGAGCCGGGATACAATCCCAGCCGTTCCACCAGTTCCACGTAGTCGGCCAGCGGCGGCGGCGGGTCGTGCAGCAGGCGGGCGATCCCGGCGCGCCACTCCCCGGTGCGCTCCGCGTCGCCGGTCAGGCCGTAGCGCCCGGCCCCGGCGTGGGTGTCCAGCACGGCGAACGGCGCGGGCTTGCGGGCCAGCGCGCGCAGCAGCCAGACCAGCAGGGCGTGCTTGGTGCAGTCGGCGAAGTTGCCGGCGTGGTACGCGTGGCGGTAGTTCACGCGCCCTTCATCGCCTCCAGCGGCCAGCGCGGCTGCGGCGGCGTGCCGAGCGGGTCGGACAGGCCGAGCCGCTCGGC
>CAXTNC010000270.1:0-3345 GCA_964245495.1 uncultured Acetobacteraceae bacterium | reverse complement strand
GAATACCAGGGCGGCGTGCTGTCCAAGTTCGAGCCGCGCGCGCCGCGCAAGCTGCTGGTCAAGAAGAAGCAGCGTGACGGCCTGCTGGGCGCCATCAGCAAGGACGGCTTCACCATCGTGCCGCTGGACATCCACTTCAACGAGCGCGGGCTGGCCAAGGTGCTGCTGGGCCTGGGCCAAGGCAAGCAGAAGGCCGACAAGCGCCAGGCCGCGGCGGCGAAGGACTGGCAGCGCGACAAGGCGCGACTGCTGCGCAACCGCGGATGATGCAGGCGCTCGCCTTCATCGAGGAGAGCCTCTCGGCGCTTGAGCGGTCCGTGCAGGACCGCAAGGGCGACCTGCGCAACGTCCAGCTCGCCACGGTGTCGCCTGACGGACGGCCCGGCCTGCGGACGCTGGTGCTGCGCGGGTTCGAGCGGTTTCCCGCCTGCGCCGAGATGCACACGGACGCGCGGGCGGACAAGGTGCGAGACATCGCCCATGCGGGCCAGGTCAGCTTCCTGGCCTGGTCCGCCGCCGACCACCTGCAGCTGCGCTTCGAGGGATCGGCCACGATGCGCCGCGGCGATGATTTCGCCCGTGCCCGCTGGGACGCGCTGCCGGCCGCAGCGCGCAAGCCGTACGGGCTGCGCGCCGCATCAGGCGCCCCGATCGCGGACCCGGCGGACCAGCCGCACCTGCCGCCGGAGGAGCAGTTCCAGCAGTTCACCGTGATCCTGGTGGCGCTGGCCAGCGTCGATGTGCTGCGGCTTGAGCCGGAGGGCGGCCAGACGCGGGCGCGCGGCCGGTTCATGCCGTCCGGCATCGAGGCAGGTTGGGTCAGCGGGTAGCTGGCAGGTCAGGGCATCATGCGGTCGAACCGGGCCACCCGCCAGGCCGCGATGCTCGCCAATGCATGGGCTCAGCACCATGCTGCCGTGTTTCCGCAGCGGAAGAAAGGGACGCATCATGGGCCGGCTCGAAGGAAAACGCGCGGTCGTCACCGGCGGCACCACAGGTATCGGCTACGCCGCGGCGCAGCTGTTCATGCAGGAAGGCGCCCGCGTCGCCATCACCGGGCAGAACCCGGAGCGCCTGAAGGAGGCCCGGCGCACGCTGGGGCCGGACGTGCTGGCCATCCAGTCCGACGCCGGGTCAGTCGGCGACGCTGAAACGACGATGGCCGAGGTCGGCCGCGCCTTTGGCGGCATCGACGTGCTGTTCCTGAATGCGGGCATCGCCGCGTTCATGCCGTTCCAGCAAGTTCCGGAGGCGCTTTTCGACCAGTCCTTCAACACAAACGTCAAGGGCGTGCTGTTCACGGTGCAGAAGGCCGACGCGCTGCTGCAGCCCGGCGCGAGCATCATTGTGACCACGTCCGCCAGCAACCGGATCGGTTTGCAGGGCAGCGTAGTTTATGCCGCAACCAAGGCGGCAACCCGCTCGATGGTCCGGGTGCTGGCAGCCGAACTGGCCGGGCGGGCAATCAGGGTCAATGCCATCGCTCCAGGGCCGATCAACACGCCCATGTTCGGCAAAAGCGGCCTGCCTCCTGAGCAGCTGCCGGCGATGAAGGCCAGCTTCGCAGCCAAGGTGCCGCTCGGCCGCGTCGCGGAGCCTGATGAGATTGCGCGGGTGGCGCTCTTTCTCGCGTGCGGCGACTCGTCCTACCTGACGGGCGCGGAAATCGCGGCCGATGGCGGCTGGACGGAGGTGGGCACGTAGCGCCCCGGCTGTCCCGCCGCCGCGTCAGGTCACGGCTTGCGGCACCTTGTGGTGCTCCGGCCACTGCCGCTCCACCACCGGCCCGTCCTCCCGGTAGGCGTAGCAGGTGTTCAGCAGCGGCGGCCGGCCCGGCGCCGCCTGCTTGCGCTTCATCAGCACGGGATACAGCGTCTGGAACGCCACCGTGCCCATCTGCTGCATCAGCTCGCGCAGGTGGGTGCAGCCGTGCACGCCGCCCACCCGCTCCTGCACCGCGCGCAGGAAGCCGGGGCCGACCCGCAGCCCCACCAGCTTGGCGTAGCTGGGCGCGATCTCGGAACAGATGCGGTAGGGGCTGTAGTCGGTCGCGGCCTCGAAGCCGACGATCTCCATGTCCTCGTTGACCGTCATGCGCATCGACATGCCGTGCAGCGGCTCGCCGGGGGCGATCCAGCCGCGGTCCTCGTTGGCGAAGCCGTGCGCCTTGGTGTCCGTCAGCCGCGCCTCGATGTCGAACAGGCCGTCGGCGCGGTGGTAGCCATGCAGCTCGATGCGGCGGGTGTGGGCGAGGTCCCGAACGGCTGGGGGGCTGAGGGGCACGACACGGTCTCCGGCTGGTGCAGCGCAGCATATAGGGAGCCGGCCATCCTGCAGGAGGCGGGCGAGGCGCAGGGCTACAGCAGGCGCGCGAGGCGCACGGCGGTGTGGCCCCGGCTGGGGCGCAGGCTGGGCATGACCAACATGCAGTCGTCGTGCGGGGTACGAATCTCCGCCGTGCCGTCCAGGGCGATGAGGGTGTTGCGGCGGGGGATCACCTCGCCGCCGCGGAACGGGCGCACGAAGGCGAACGCCGCCGTGGCCGCCGTGACCGCGACCGTCACCTGCGCCTGGTGGGCAGCGGCGGCCGGGTCCGAGGCAGGAGGAGGTCCGGGCCGCAGCCCCGTGTGCCGCAGCAGGCCGTCCAGCGCGGCCCGGGTGCAGGCGACCGTGTCCGGCTCCCAGTGCTGGCCCGCCTCCACCAGCACGGCGGCGGCCCGGCCCGGCCCGGTGAACGGCGCGTAGTCGATCAGCCGCGGGCCGCTGGCGTGGCCGTGGTCGGCCACCACCAGGCCCGGCGTGCCGATCGCCTGCGCCAGCGCGCATCCCTTGGCGGTGGGGCCGCTCAGCAGCAGCGGGTCGGACGGCCACAGCATGGAATGCAGGTCCAGCAGCACGTCCACCCCCTCCAGCGCCGGGCGCATGGCGCGGGCGCGGTCCAGCTCGCTCGACCGGCGCGGCCCGCCCAGCAGGCTGCGGTCCCACACCCGGTTGAGGTCCTCGTCCACGAAGCGCGAGGCGGTGGGCTGCGCCGGGTCGAACTGCGCGAAGGCATGGAGGTTGGCGAAGCCCAGGGTCAGCCGGCCCTGCTCGATGGCCAGGCCCTCGCGCAGCACCGCGTCCAGCACGATGGCGCCGGCCAGCTCGTTGCCGTGTACCAGGGCCACGACGGCGACGTGGGGGCCGGGGCGGCCGGAGTCGACGGTGGTGAAGCCGGGCACGCCGGTGTTGCCGGCCAGCCAGGGCGTGATGTCCGGGGGCGCGAGGCGCACGGCGAACTGCGGCAGTGCTGCGGATGCTGCGGGCATGGCCGGCATCCTATACGGGCGGGGCGGGCGGCAACCG
>CAXTNC010000269.1:0-3397 GCA_964245495.1 uncultured Acetobacteraceae bacterium | reverse complement strand
GCTGCGGCCGGCACGCCCGACGAGGGCTGAAGCGCAGGCCCGGGGCGGCGCGCCCCGGGCCGCGGCTGGGAGGCGGCTTGGCTGCGGCAGCCATGGACCCGAAAGTTCGACTCGGACGGCCGCGACGCAGCCTGTCGCCGCTCCGGCCCAACTACGCCCCAGGCGGTTCATGCGCTTCCCGGAGGCGCTCGTCCGCCCGTGCGGCGTCCTTCGCGCGATCATGCGCGAGCTGGGCTTCCCCAAGCTCGCCGCCATGAACGAGCGCCCAGCCGCACAGCTGCTCGAAAGGCAGGCGCAACGAACCCCCGAGCGGGGTGATCGCGTATTCGACCCCCGGCGGCTGGGTCGGCAGCACGGTGCGCGTGACCAGGCCGTGCCGCTCCAGCCGCTTGAGCGCATCGGCGAGGGCCTTGTGGGTGATGGGGTCGAGCCGGCGCTTGATCTGGTTGAAGCGCGATGGCTTGGGGCAGAGCACCGTCAGGATCAGGACCGTCCACTTGTCGGCGATCTTCTCCAGCACAGGGCGTGCGCGCGCCAGGTCGGCCAAGGCCTGGGCGATCACGCCATTGCCCCCGACATCGTCGGTGCCATCTACGCTATCCATGGTGCGTCATTGATAGCAGGTTTAGCCTGTATATCTAGAGGTTTCCAACGGTGGAGACCCGGATGACGGAGATGACGGACAAGGTGGCGCTGGTGGTGGGCGGTGCGAGCGGCATCGGCGCGGCCATCGCGGACCGCCTGGCCACCGAGGGCGCCTTGGTGTTCCTGACCGGGCGCAGGCAGGCTGACGTTGACGGCGCGGCGGCCAAGATCGGGCGCGGCGCCAAGGCCATCGTGGCGGACGCGGGCGATCCGGCCGACATGGAGCGCGCCGTCGCAACCGTCGCGGCAGGACACGGGCGAATCGACGCCCTGGTGCCCAACGCAGCCATGGCGGAGCCTGAGGGCCTCTTGTCGAGCACGCCGGAACTCTTCGACCGCCATTTCGCCCTGAACGTGCGCGGCCCGCTGCTCGCCGTGCGGGCGGCCGTGCCGCACATGCCCCCAGGGAGTGCGGCGGTCGTCGTCGGATCGACCGCAAGCGAGATGGCGAACCCGCCCTGCGGCGCCTATGCGGCGACCAAGGCTGCGCTGCGCTCGTTTGTGCGGACCTGGACCGTCGAGCTGGCGCCGCGCGGCATCCGGGTGAACGTCCTCAGCCCCGGCCCGACCGAGACGCCCATGCTGGCCGATGTGTCCGACGATGTCCGCGCCGTGATCCTCAGCCGTGTCCCGCTGGGCCGTCTCGCCCGACCGGAGGAGATCGCGTCGGCAGCGTTGTTCCTGGCGAGCGGCCAATCCAGCTGCATGGCCGGTTCCGACCTGCACGTCGATGGCGGCATGGCGCAGGTCTGAGCAGGCCGGCGCCGCCCAGCCGCGCAGCGCAGCTTGCCTGGGCGCCTGCTTCCGGACATGGGTCCGGAAGCAGGCCGTTTGATGCACGGGCAGAGGCTGTTGCGTGCTTGCGGCGCCATGGGGTTCCGGCACGCATGAACCCATGCATCCAACTCCCGTCAGCAAACCCATCCGGATCCGTTGCTGCCGGGCGCCCTGGAGCTTTTCCCGATCGAAGCGGATCGGAAGCAAGCTCCAGCTCTCTGTTTTGAGGAGCATCCTCATCCGACGGGTGACCCCGCATGGTCGGATGACGCTCTAGCTGACCGGCTTCATGCCGCCTTGCTGCGCCACGGGAGGAGGCGGGTTGGGCTGCATGACGACGGACGCCGGCGAGGCGTACTTGTTGTCCGCGCCGGTCGAGAGATCGACGACCAGGCCGATGACGCCGCCGGCCAGCAGGTTGCCGAACACCCATGGCTCGACGCCGGACGGATCGGTGGCGGTGGCTGCCTGGTAGCCGGGCTTCGTGCACGAGACGACGAGGTCGCGGTTGGTCCGCTGCACGATGGCGCTGGCCGGGGTGACGACCCGCTGCACGCGGACCCCGTCACGCATGATGTCGCAGGTGGCGCCGTCCGGGGAGCTGTTGACGGCGACCTCCTGGGTGGTGCCCGAGATGATGGAGGCGCAGCCGGACACGAGGAGCAGGGCTGCGAAAGGAAGGTAGGCTTTCATGGTGTCCAATCCTGTTCTGTGCCGGATCATTCCGCAGGGCCAAGATACTGGCTGGAGGGTGTACGAAACGTTGCTTGGCCGCCAAAACGTGTTGCGCTGAAGCAACGGCCGTCCGCGATCCCCGCCCTGCGCTGACCTTCTTTGACGGAAGAGGGTCAGCGCCTTTGGTCAGGCCGCGCTCAGGCTCCGCACCGGCGACGGCTCCGCCATGTCCGGCTGGCAGCGCGCCGGCTCGGCCGCCGGGTCCCGCAGCATGTAGCCGCGGCCCCACACGGTGCCGATCAGGTTGCCGGCGCCGGCTTGCGCCAGCTTCTTGCGCAGCTTGCAGATGAACACGTCGATGATCTTCATCTCCGGCTCGTCCATGCCGCCGTACAGGTGGTTGAGGAAGGCTTCCTTGGTCAGCACCATGCCCTTGCGCAGCACGAGCAGCTCCAGGATGGAGTATTCCTTGCCCGTCAGGTGCACCGGGGCGCCGGCCACCAGCACCTCGCGGCTGTCCAGGTTCAGCTGCATGGCGCCGACGCGCAGGGTGGGCTGGCTGTAGCCCTTGCTGCGGCGGACGACGGCCTGCATCCGCGCCATCAGCTCCGCCTTGTCGAACGGCTTGGTGATGAAGTCGTCCGCGCCGACGCCGAAGCCCTTGACCTTGGCGGCGGGGCGGGACAGGCCGGACAGGATCAGCACCGGGGTTTCCATCCGCGCGGCCCGCATCCGGCGCACGACCTCGTAGCCCTCCATGTCGGGCAGCATGAGGTCCAGCACGACGATGTCGTAGTCGTAGTGGCGGACGAGCTCGAGCGCTTCCTCCCCCGTTTCGGTGGTGTCCACGATCAGGCCGCCCGATTTCAGCATGAGGGCGATGCCCCGGGCCGCAGTGACATCATCTTCGACGAGCAGAACACGCATTGGTTGAACTCCCGGTCCCATTCACTTCAGGAACGTTACCACTCATACGTGTGCATGGCTACCAATTTTTCACTTCATGCGTGCATATTTTTCAAGCCATGCCTTGGGGTCGGCGGACATGAACCCTGAACGTCGCCTAAACCGTTGCAGGTGCGCAGGTGCAATCAATAATGCTTCGTTCCACGCTTTATGAGCAACTGGGCCGGGCGCACGCCCAGGTTGCCGCGGCCGGCGCCGTGGCGGCGCAGGGGCGCGTGGCCGCCGTTTCGGGGCTGTCCGTCGATGTGGCGGGCATGGGCGCGCTGCTCAGCGTGGGCGACCGGCTGACCCTGGCCGCGCGGGACGGCCGGGAGGTGCCGGCGGAGATCGTGGG
>CAXTNC010000268.1:0-3418 GCA_964245495.1 uncultured Acetobacteraceae bacterium | reverse complement strand
GGCGCGGCCGGAGCCGGGGCGGCAGGCGGCGCATCGTGGATCACGAACCCGGCGGGCGGCCCTCCCGTGTCGCCGGGGGCGATGATGCGGGCCTCCTGGCGCGGCCCGTGCCCCGTGGGCAGCAGGATCAGCCCGATGGCGACGAGAATGGCGGCGGCGACCGCCAGCAGGGCGAATCTCAGCATGGCAGGCTCATGGTCATCGCAGCCGTGTAACGGACCCGGCGCGCCCGGCAAAGCGCCGTCAAGCCTTCTGCCGCCAACCCCGCTCGTCCTGCTGCCAGTAGGTCAGCGCGTGCCCGGCCGCCTTCGCAGCCGCCCAGCGATCCCGGGCGGCTGCGACTGCGCTTTCGTTTCCGCCGTCGAACAGGTCGAACACGCGCTCGAACGGCGTCGGGTCGGCGTCCGTGCCGTCCAGGCGGAACAGGTAGCGCGCGCCGTTGGGAGCTTCCGGCGCCAGCGTAAGCCAGATCGGCTGCCATTGCGCCTCGCCGCTGCGGGCGCTGCCGTGCGGCAGCCAGTCGGGGTCGGCGCTGGCCCACAGCGCCTCGTCCAGCGCGCGCAGCCGCGGCTCGCTGCCGCACAGCACCACGGCGCGCTGCCCGGCGGCCAGGGTGCGGCCGAGCAGCTTGGGCAGCGCCTGCTCCGCCGTGCTGCGGGTGAGGTGGTAGAAGCCGATCGCGCTCACGGGCGCGGTCATTCGGCCGGCTGGGCGGCCTCGTAGTGCCCGGAAACCAGCCGGTCGATCAGCCGCACGCCGAACGCGGTGGCGCCCTTGGGCGACGTGGCGGCGTCCTTGGCTCCCCACACCATGCCGGCGATGTCCAGGTGCGCCCACGGCACCCCGTTCACGAAGCGCTGGATGAAGCAGGCGGCGCTGACGGCGCCGCCGGGCCGGCCGCCGATGTTCTTCATGTCGGCGATGTCGCTCTTGAGCAGCTTGTCATAGGCGTCGCCCAGCGGCATGCGCCACAGCTTCTCGCCGCTGGCGGCGCCGGCTGCCAGCAGGTTCTGCGCCAGCGCCTCGTCGTTGCTGAACAGCCCGGCGTACTCATGGCCCAGGCCCACGATGATGGCGCCGGTCAGCGTCGCGAGATCGACCATGAAGGCCGGCTGGAACCGCTCCTGGCAGTACCAGAGCACGTCGCCCAGCACGAGCCGGCCTTCCGCATCCGTGTTGATGACCTCGACGGTCTGGCCCGAACAGCTGGTCACCACGTCGCCGGGGCGCTGCGCCTTGTCGCCCAGCATGTTCTCCACCAGGCCGACCAGCCCCACCGCGTTCACCTTGGCCTTGCGGCCCGCCAGCGCCGCCATGGCGCCGACCACGGCGGCGGCGCCCGCCATGTCCCACTTCATGTCCTCCATCCCGCCCGCCGGCTTGATGGAGATGCCGCCGCTGTCGAAGGTCACGCCCTTGCCCACGAAGGCCAGCGGCTTGCCATCCCCGCCCGCGCCGTTCCAGGACATCACCACCATGCGCGGCTCGCGCGCGCTGCCGAGCGAGACGCCCATCATCATGCCGAAGCCGAGCTTCTCCAGCTCCGCCGGCCCGAACACCTCCACCGTCACGCCGAGCTGCTCCAAGCTCCGGCAGCGTTCCGCCATCTCCGCCGGGAACAGCACGTTGGCCGGCTCGCTGGCCAGGTCGCGGGCGAGGAACACGCCGCGCGCCACCGGCTCCAGCGCCGCCCACTCGGCCGTGGCCGCGGCAGGCTCGCCGCACAGCACGGACAGGGCGGCGAGCCTGGGCTTGTCCTCGGCCTTCTCCTTGGTGCGGTAGCGGTCGAACCGGTAGGCGCGCAGCACGACGCCCATCGCCGCCGCGGCGGCGTGCGCCGGAGGCAGCGCGCCTGCCGCCAGTGCGGCCTGCTCCTCGCCCGCCAGCGCCACCGCCACGCTGCCGCACGCCGCTTCCCCGGCCTGCGCGGTGAGCGCGTCCAAGCGGCCCAGGCCCACGGCCACCACGCGGGACAGCCCGGCGCCCGGCGCCAGCACCGTGCAGCTGGAGCCTTTCTTGCCGGTGAACTTGGCCGCGGCGAAGGCGCGGGCGAGCGCGCCGCCGGCCGCCTCGTCCGCCGCCTGCGCCAGTCCGGTCAGCTCCGCCCCTTCCCCCATCAGCAGCGCGAGCGCGCCGGAGGCTGGCAGGGCGGCGGGCGCGAAGGTGACGGCGAGCATGGCAAGCTCCTCAAGATGCATCGGCGAGAACACTAGCGATGCTGGGCGGGTTTGCCAGGGTAAAGCATCAGGTGGAGCGTGGTGGCAGGGGCGCTGCGCCCTATATCGGCAACGATGGACGACACCGCCCTGCTCCACCTCGCGGCTGACCTCGCCGGGCAAGCCGCCGCCGTGATCCTGGCCGTGCGGGCCGGCGGCTTCGACACCCGGCACAAAACCGACCGTTCCCCGGTGACGGAGGCCGACCTGCAAGCCGAGGCGCTGATCGCCGCCGGGCTGCGCCGGGCCACGCCGGAAATCCCCGTGGTGGCGGAGGAGGAAGCGGCGGCCGGCCGCGGGCACGAGGCTGCCGGGAGTTGCTGGCTGGTCGATCCGCTGGACGGCACGCGGGAGTTCGCGGCGGGCCATGACGAGTTCACCGTCAACATCGGCCTGGTGCGCGGCGGCGCGCCCGTGCTGGGCGTGGTGGGCGTGCCGGTGACGGGAGAGCTGTTCGGCGGCATCGTCGGCCAAGGTGCGTGGAAGCGCACAAGCTCCGGCGAGCAGCCCATCGCCGCCCGCATCCCGCCGCTGGAGGGGCTGGCCGTGCTCGCCTCCCGGCACTACGCCGACGACCCGCGGCTGGACGCGTTCCTCGCCGGGCAGCGCGTGGCGTCGGTCGCCAAGTTCGGCTCGGCGCTCAAGATCGTGCGGATCGCGGAAGGAGCGGCGGACCTTTACCCGCGCTTCGGCCGCACCATGGAGTGGGACACCGCCGCTCCCCAGGCTGTGCTGGAAGCCGCCGGCGGGCGGCTGCTGGACATGGCGGGCGCGCCGCTGGGCTACGGCAAGCCGGCTTGGGAGAACCCGCCCTTCGTCTGCCGCGGCGCATGACGCTGCGGCTTTCCCCCGGCGACCCCCGGGCGGCGGCGCTGCTGCTGGACGGCCGGCTGGTCGCGTTCCCGACCGAAACGGTCTATGGCCTCGGCGCCGACGCCACGCGCAACGCCGCCGTCGCGGCCGTGTTCGAGGCCAAGGGCCGGCCGCACTTCAACCCGCTGATCTGCCACTACCCGGACGCGGACGCGGCCTTCCGCCACGTGGACGCGCCGGAGGCCGCGCGCCGCCTGGCCGCGGCGTTCTGGCCGGGGCCGCTGACGCTGGTGCTGCCGCGCCGGGTCACCTGCCCGGTGGCGCTGCTGGCAGGCGCGGGGCTGGACACGCTGGCGGTGCGGGTGCCGGCGCACCCGGTGGCGCTGGCG
>CAXTNC010000267.1:0-3451 GCA_964245495.1 uncultured Acetobacteraceae bacterium | reverse complement strand
CCCTACAGCGGCCCGCTGCTGGCATCCGCCACCGTGGGCGCCGGCCAGGCGTTCGCCACCGTCACCGCCGCCCTGCCGGCCATGCAGCCGAACGGCGCCATCACCGTGGACGCCGGGACCTACACGGACGCGGTGAGCATCCCCGGCCCCGTCGCCATCGCGGGCGCCGCGGGCAGCGTGCCGGCATTCGACGGCCAGGGCGGCTACACCCAGGGCCACAAGCTCGCCTGGGGCAAGGCCATGCACCACGTCTCCGCCTCCTGCACGCTGTCCGGCCTGGCCTACCGGAACTGCGGCGGGCTGCCTTACGACGCTTCTTACGAGAACCAGGCGGGCATCTACGCCGAGGGCTTCACCGGCACGGTCACGATCAGCGGCTGCACGTTCGACGGCTGCAACGACGGCATCTTCGTGCCCTCCACCACCTCCGCGCCCGGCTCGGCCGTGACCACCGTGCTGACCGGCTGCGTGTTCGGCCGCACCGCCAGCAACGGCGCCGACCAGTCCGGCCTGACGCACGACTACTACCTCAACGGACCGGCCACCACGGACAACGGCTCGGTCCACTACGGCAACCTGTACGGCAACCACCGCAAGTCCCGCTCCCCGGTGTTCACGGTGAACGGCGGCTTCGACGTGATCGCCGGCGGGCGCTGGATCAACTATCCGGATGCCGGGCTACTCACGGTCAATGGCGGCACGGTGGTGGTGCCGAAGGGCGCGCCGAACGAGAACGTGTTCAGCTACGGCGACGAAAGCCAGGCCAACGGGGTGAACCTCGCCAGCACGGTCAAGAACGTGACGTTCTACGTCGGGCGCTACAACACCACGTTCTACGTTTGCCCGGGCATGACGCTGGACATGAGCAGCTGCAAGGTCGTGTGGACCGACCCGGGCGCCTCCATCGCCGTCACCGGCGGCGGCACGGTCACCGGGCTGCCGGTTGGCTCCCCGCCGGCCGGCACGGTGTTCGGCACGGCGCCGGCCGTTCCGGCAGCGTAGCAAGACTCAAATGAGCCAGCCTGCCCCACGATCGCCAGGCTGAGCAGTCGCGGCGCGCGGTTCAAGGACGTTTCGCAATGTTCCCTGGACCGCGCTGGCCGCAGAAGCTCGGGTTCCAGGCTTGCAATCAACTCTGTGAAACCTGTGAACGGCTGACTTGGTGCAATGGGGTTCGATCTGACTCGACGCTGCCCTAAGCGGGTTGGAGACGAGCATGGTGCGGCGGCGGATCGGGCAGGAACGGCCGGCGGCATAGGCGCGGATGAATGCGATGCTGCTCCCGTCCTCAGCACGAGAAACGCTTCTGGCAAGTCGATGGAGAGTCTCCGGCAACTTCCTGTCCGTGCATTGCCTTTGAACGGCTACGCCAAGCAAGCTGTCCGGGTAATGTCTCGATTTGCAATCCGGCTGGGTCTGTCCATCCGCTCTCGACCCAACCCGGACATTCGATCTCCTGTGTCGGGCTCGCACTCACCCCTGCTCCCGGCAACTACGGTTTGAGCACCGTCAGCTTGAACGGCCCGGCGTTGGCCGCCGCGTGCGTGACGGCGTCGTTGGCCCCGGTCAGTGGAAACGCCGTCACTGCCCAGTGGCGGAGGTCTAGCAGCCCGCCGCGAACCAGGCCCACCAGGCCCGGTATGGCGGCGGTGTCATACATCCACTGCCCGCGCACCGTGATCAGGTTGCGCATGATCCAGGGATAGGGCAGCGCCAAGTCCTCCCCGCCCAGCATGCCCACGCCGCCCATCAGCACGGCTCGCCCGCCCTGACGCAGGGTCATAACCGCCGCCCGTGCCACGGCAGCGCCTGCGGAGGGCGGAAGGAAGTCCTGCACCGCATCGATCGGGCCTGGCGCCGCAACGCGCATCGCCGTTGTGTCGGTGCCGCCGTCGCCCGTCAGCCGCACCGGCACCAGGCGCTCGCCGAAGCGCTGGCGCAGGTCGTCCAGCACCGCCGTGTTGCGGCCGGGTGCGACGACGCAGCGCGCGCCCATAGCCAAGGCCAGGGCCACCGTGGCTGAGCCGAAGTTGCCGGTGGCTCCACTCACCAGCAAGGTTTCGCCGGGCCGGAAGTCCATCGCGAGCAGCCCGCCATAGGCGATCAGCAGCGTGCCGACCGCGCACCACCGTCCAGCCTCCGCCGGCTCGATCGTGCCGATGGGTGCGGCATTCTCTGTTGGCACGCGGACCTGCTCGGCAAACGTGCCGTCGCGGAAGTAGCGCTGGAGCTTCTGCCCGCCCTCGCCTCGGGCGCTCGCGCCCTGCAGGGTGATGTCGGGCGTGGGGGCGCCGTCGCGCGACCGCACCGTGGGATCGCAGAACACCCATTCCCCGGGCTGCAGCCGAGTGGCGTCTGGACCGACCGCGCGCACCCGGCCGATGGCGCCGGCGCCCGGCACCACCGGCGTGGGCAACAGGTATCGCCGCGCGCCGCTTAGCACCTCGCCCGTGTAGGACAGCACCGGTGCGGCGACGACGTCCACCAGCACCTCCCCTGTGCCGATCACCGGATCGGTCACCTGCTCGACGCTCAGCGGCATCCCGAAGCTGTGTAGGACGGCGGCCTTCATGTGCGAACTCCCTGGACAACGAAGCCTCGAAATGGCGTTTTCCGGGCATTGAGGGAGAACCGGTCGGATACTGGTCTTCAACGATACTACCCTCGGGAGCATGGCATGGCAGGCAACCGCCCATTCGGAGATTTCCTGCGTTCCCGTCGCACGCGCCTGACCCCGGACAAGGTCGGCAATGCGACCCGGCAGCGGCGTCGCACGCCCGGCCTCAAGCGCGAGGAAGTGGCGCAACGCGCCGGCATCAGCGCGGAGTGGTATGTCAAGCTGGAGCAGGGCCGTGCCGTCTCTCCCTCGGCCGAGACGGTGGAGGCACTCGGCCGCGCCCTGCGGCTTGATCGGGTGGAGCTGGCCCACCTGCGCTCGCTTGCCGCGGCAGGTGGGCGACAGCCGTTCCGGCGCGAGGACACACCGGATGCGCTGCGCCGCATCGTCGCCAGCCTGCCGGAGCCTGCCTATCTCACCGGGCAGTGCTGGGATGTCCTGGCCTGGAACGAGGCCGCTGCAACGCTTTTCGGGGACTTCGGCCAGCTTGCGCCCGAGGACCGCAACATCCTGCACTGGATGTTCACCGACCCAGCCGCCAGGACGCTGTTCGGCGAGACCTGGGCGGAGGAGGCAAGGCGAATGGCATCGTTGTTCCGTGCGGCGCACGACCTCTGGCCCGGCGACATGGCCTTCATCGCCCTTGTGGACCGGATCCGCGCGAGTTGTCCGGAGTTCGATGCTTGGTGGTCCGAGCACGGGGTCGCTGCACCGCTATCCGGCACCAAGCGCCTGCGCCATCCGACGCTTGGCGTCGTGCGCTACGAATATGCAAGTTTCCAGGCCAACGACGACCCGGCGCTCAAGCTGGCCCTCTACACGCGGCGCTGAGGA
>CAXTNC010000266.1:0-3482 GCA_964245495.1 uncultured Acetobacteraceae bacterium | reverse complement strand
CACCGAAGCCGCCCTGCGCCTCTCGTTCGACGCGGCGGCCCAGGCGGCGCAGGCTGCCAGCCAGCCCTACAAGGACGCCACCCCGTTCCTGACCCGGCTGTGGGACCGCGCCCAGGCCAGCCTCACCGTCCGCGAGGGCGACCGGGTGATCGTGGGCGACGCCGTTTCCGGCGTGCTGGAGCACGCGCGCATCCAGCTGGACGCTGGCGACCTGGCCGGCGCGGTGGCGGCCTTGGACGGCCTGGCCGGGCCGGCGGCCGAGGCCATGGCGCCGTGGCGGGCGCAGGCGCAGTCCCTGCTGGACGCCCGCGGCGCCCTGATGACGGCGAACGGCTGATGCGCCGGGTCATCACCTTCCTGGCCGCAGCCATCGCGCTGGTCGCGTTCGCCTGGTGGCTGGCCGGGCTGCCCGGCGCGTTCACCATCCAGGTGGGCGACGCCACGCTGAGCACCCGCACCCCGGTCGCCATCCTGCTGGCCATCCTGGCGTTCGCCGCGCTGTACGCCCTCATCCGCCTGCTGGCCTTCGTGGTCCGCCTGCCCTCCCGCACCCGGCGGATGCGCAGCGCCCGGGCGCGGGCGCAGGGCGACGAGGCCGTGACGCAGACCCTCGTGGCCCTGGCCGGCGGCGACGCGGGCACGGCGCGGCGGCAGGCCCAGCGCAGCCGCAGCCTGCTCGGCGACACGCCGCAGACCTTGCTGCTGTCCGCCTACGCCGGGCGGCTCGGCGGCAACCAGGGCGAGGCGAACGAGGCGTTCAACCTGCTCGCCGCCCGCAAGGACGCGGCGTTCCTGGGTCTGCGCGGCCTGATGCAGGGCGCCATCGCGCAGGGCGACATGGGAGCCGCCGCCGCCATCGCCGCGCGCGCGGAGCAGGTCAACCCGGGCGCCGCCTGGCTGCGCACGGAGCGCTCCCGCCTGGCCACCCGGGCGGGCGACTGGCGCGGCGCCCTGGCGCTGGCCAGCCCGGGCGACCCGGTGACGGCGTTCGCCACCGCCGCGGCGGACCATGAGGCGGACCCGATGCAGGCGCTGAAGCTGGCGCGGCAGGCCTGGAAGTCGGACATGGCCTTCGCCCCCGCCGCGCTGGCCTACGCCCGCCGCCTGCGCGACGCCCGGCGGGACAAGCGGGCGCAGAACGTGCTGCGCGAAAGCTGGGGCCACCGGCCGCACCCGGACCTGGCGGAAGCGTGCCTGGCCGGCGAGGCCGACCCGATGCCCCGCGAGCAGCGCGCGGAATGGCTGGCCGCCGCCGCCCCGTCCCACCCGGAAAGCCAGCTGCTGCGCGCGCGCGCCGCGTTCGACGCCGGCCGGCTGGAGGATGCCCGTCGCCATGCCGAGGCGGCCCACGCCGCCGGGATGGACCAGCGGCGGCTCTGGCTGCTGCTCAACTCCATCGCCGAAGCCGAGGGCGACGCGCCCGCCGCCGCCGACGCGCTGCGCCAGGCGGCGCAGGCCGAGCCGGACCCGCAATGGAACTGCGAGAGCTGCGGCACGGTGCATCCGCAATGGCGCCCGGTGTGCGGCCACTGCCAAGCGGTAGGGCAGGTCAACTGGGGCCGCCCCACCGTGGTCGCCAGCCGGCGGCCCCTTCTGGTTGACGGCGGGGACGCGATCCTGCCGTAGCCGCTATGCTGCGATGCTGACTTGCGCCCAGGTGCCATTTGCAATACGCTAAGTTTAGGCCTAAGCCTGCGCTTGTAAGGAGACCTTTTTCTCCGGGGCTACACGATCTCGAACCCTCATGAACGGCCGCTCCACGGCCACATGCACGAGCCAGGCAAGCAACACGCTCAAAACCAATGCTAAAATGCAACTTGATGCAAGGCTGAGGTAGCCTGCTTGCGTGGCCTTCAGTACGGACAGATAAATGTCCCAATGGACAAGGTAAAGCGCGTAAGTCAGCAGTGCAGTGACTTGAACGACTCTCCAAGCAAATCCATCAGGCCTAACTGGTCTCCACGCGGCCATGGCAGGGAGTGTCATTGCAAACAAAGCTGGCATCAAAGATGCCTGGGCAGCATGTGCCAAGTCTCCCATCCCCCGCGGGGTAATCATTAACAGAAGCGGGTCATATATCGGTGCTGGGTTGGCTAGACCCATGATGGCAAACAGTCCGACAACTCCGCACCAACCAGCCAAGCAGAGATAGTCTCTCGCAGCGCTCCCAAGCTTGGGTTCAACGCCAGCGACGATGACACCGGCCAAGATGGCGTCGAGCCGCATCCAGGTCAGGGTTGCTTGCTGCCAGTAGCCAAGGTGCAGCGCCGATGCAGCAAGAACATGGAACAACGCCAATCCGACCCACGCCAAGATAAGCCAGGCTACCCTGTGTCTGTGGCCAATCGTGAGGAGGAGCAGCGGCAGCAACAAATAGAACCACTCCTCAATCATCAGGCTCCAGTAATGCGGCAGGAATGCAGAATCGGTTGCAGGGTGAACCAACCCTCTGGTGAAGGTGATGGTTTCCAGAAAACGGATCAGGGACGGATGCAGCAGCGTGGCGAGGAATGCAGCCACTGCGAAGCCGGCCGGCAAGGTGCGAAACCAGCGGCGCGTCCAGAAATGCACAGCATCCCGCGTCGTATGAACGCGCCGCAAAGCGATACGGCCTATCAGGAAACCAGACAGCGCAAAAAAGAGGTTTACGCCAGCCTCGCCGGTGTAGCTCAGCATAGCTCCAAGCCGGGGAGACGCCGGAACGAGAACCAGGAGATGGCAGACCAGAACGGCAGAGATTGCACTCGCCCGAGCAAGGTCCAGTCCTGGCGCCCGCATGGACAGCTTCGAAATCATTCGTTCACACCGGACGTCACTTCAAGATGTGGTTACTAAACACCTCTCACCCCAGCAACGGCGACCACGCCGGGTCCGACGCATCGGTCGGCGTCTGCACCGGCCGGCCGTTGAAGCCGGTGATGTCGATGGACGCCAGCCGCGAGCCGTAGCCGGCGCCGCGGCTGTCCCGCGAGGCGCTTTCCGAGAAATACATCAGCACCCGGCCGTTCGGGCAGAAGGTCGGCCCCTCCACGTCGAAGCTTTCGGCCAGGATGCGCTCGCCGGAGCCGTCCGGGTGCATCACCCCGATGCCGAACGAGGAGCCGAGCCGGGTGAAGGCGATCAGGTCGCCGCGCGGCGACCACACGGGCGTCGCATACCGCCCGCTGCCGAACGAGATGCGCTTGGCGCCCCCGCCGCCCGCCCCCATGACATACAGCTGCTGGTCCCCGCCGCGGTCCGAGTTGAACACGATCTGCGAGCCGTCCGGGCTGTAGCACGGGCTGGTGTCGATCGCCCCGGAGCTGGTCAGCCGCCGCCCGGCCCCGCCGCCCAGCCCCACCGTCACGATGTCGGACCCTGCGCCGCGGGTGACGGACATGATGACGTGGCTGCCGTCCGGCGAGAAGCGGGGGGCGAAGGTGATGCCCTCGAACTCCCCCAGCACGCGCTGCGCGCCGGTGCCCAGGTTGAAGGAGTACACC
>CAXTNC010000265.1:0-3494 GCA_964245495.1 uncultured Acetobacteraceae bacterium | reverse complement strand
TCGCCGGGCGGCGGGACGAGGCGTTCCTGGTCAGCAAGGTCACTCCGCAGAACGCGACGCGCCTGGCCATGGGGCGCAGCTGCGAGGCGAGCCTGCAACGCCTCGGCACCGACCGGCTGGACTTGTACCTGTTGCACTGGCGCGGCAGCGTGCCGTTGGCGGAAACCGTCGAGGCGTTCGAGCGGCTGCGCGAGCAGGGCAAGGTCTTGCGCTGGGGCGTGTCCAACTTCGACGTGGACGACCTGGAGGAGCTGGGCACGGCCGCCATCGACCAGGTGCTGTACAACCCGGAGGCGCGCGGCATCGAGTTCGACCTGCTGCCCTGGTGCGCCGGGCGGCACGTGCCGGTGATGGCCTACTCGCCGGTGGGCCAAGGCGGGACGTTGCTGCGTCACCCGACGCTGGGGGCGGTGGCGCAGCGGCACGGCGCGACGCCGGCCCAGGTGGCGATCGCGTGGTCGGCGCGGCTGCCGGGGGTCATCAGCATCCCGAAATCCTCGGACGAGGCGCATTTGCGCGACAACGCCGCGGCGGCGGGGCTGGAGCTGTCGGCGGCGGACCTGGCGGAGATCGACCGCGCGTTTCCGCCGCCGCGGCGGCGGGAGCCGCTGGGGGTGCTGTAATGTACATTTTGTGGTTATAATGCTGCATTGTATTGCTTGCGATGATGATTATTGATTGCTGCCGTTGGCATTACTACAGGAAGGCCCATCCTGTCCAAGCTCTGTAGCCGTCTCGCAATAACTCTTGAAGTTGAATTGGTGAGTGGCAAAGCACCGGATTCCTATTTAGCGAAGGTAGCAGGTTACTCCTCTGTGCCTCATCAGTCAGGATGACGCGTAAATTTGTCTCGCTATCGTCCTGGCCTCCGCTGCTGATAATGACCATGTCTGCCGCCTTAGCTAAATCGAAGATCATTTCGATCACCAACGCCGAAAAGGAATTTCTGCGCAGGACGAATAGTGCGTCTTGAAAGGCTTGTTCGTTTGCAAGCCCAGAGGTGCGTACTTCGACTGATGAGCCGTCGGACATGAAGACATCGCATTCATTGAGGTCGCCTACCCGGTTCGCATACCGCGCCATGACATCAAGAGCTCTCTCCTTCGGCGCGGCTACCGGTTCTCCTGCAACAAACCGGGCGAGAACGATGTCGAAGCTCATTGCACTTCCTTGGCAGCTTCAGCTTGGGTCGTTGTGACGAGGGGCGGCTTGGCCGCCCCTATACTAACCGATCACCCATACGTCGCCGTCACTGCGAGCCTCTTGGCGAAGCGATCCGCTGGGTCAAAGATGTGCCTTCCGGTAGCATGAGTCACAGCAGCCCCAGCTCCCGCAGCCGCTGCGCCATGGCGTGCGGCATGGCGGCTTCGGGCGCGTCGGGCGCCAAGTCCTCCGGCGCATCGGTGGCTTCCAGGTAGCGCCAGCCCTGGAACGCCTTGACCGGGCGGCCCTGCACGGGAACCAGCGCCGGGTCCAGCAGGATGGCGGTGCAGGGGCTGCCGTCCGGGCGCAGGGCGGGCTCCAGGCCGGTGATGCGTTGGCGGACCAGCAGCGTGCCGCCGATCACCCAGTAGAGCGAGCCGCCGTCCAGCACCTCGGGCGCGCGGCGGGGCCGGTTGCGCGTCAGGTGGGCCAGCGGCGGGTCGTGCGCGGTGCGGTGGGCTTGCAGGGCGCGCAGGTGGGCGGGGCTGCGCACGCCGACGCCCATCTTGATCAGGTGCAGCATGGCGTTCCAAGTCGCGCAGAGTCGTGCGCGGCGCCAGTGGGCACCGCATTTGCTGACCCTTCGCTGACGGCTGATTGACTCGCGATGCGATCGCGGCGATGTCGCGTGCAGCGCAGGGCTGCCCTGCGATCAGCGGGGGAATGGGCATGACGGGTCTCAAGGCGATCGGCGTGTTCGCGCTTGCAGCCAGCCTGGCCGCCGCCGCGCACGCGCAAGGCTCCGGCTCGGCCACCATCGACGCCGTGCGCGCCCACGGGCAGCTGAGCTGCGGCGTCACCACGGGGGTCGCCGGGTTCTCCCTGCCGGACAGCCAGGGGGTGGAGCGCGGGATCGATGCGGACAACTGCCGCACCATCGCCGCCGCCGTGCTCGGGGACGCGACGAAGGTCAAGTTCGTGCCGCTCACCACCGTCAACCGCTTCACCGCCCTGCAATCGGGCGAGGTGGACGTGCTGATCCGCGACACCACCTGGACGCTCGGCCGCGAGGCCAGCCTGGGCCTCGAGTTCGCGGACGTGAGCTATTACGACGGCACCGGTTTCCTGGTGAAGAAGGCGGCCGACGTGGCGGGCGCCAAGCAGCTGGACGGCGCCACGGTCTGCGTGCAGCCCGGCACCAGCACCGAGCTCGCGATCGACGACTACTTCCGCAACAACAAGATCAAGTTCACCCCCGTCGAGATCGCGGACCAGACCGAGATACAGGCCGCGTTCCTGTCCGGGCGGTGCGACGCCTACTCGGCCGACAGCTCCGTGCTCGCCGGGTTCCGCTTCCAGCAGGGACCCAAGGCGGAGGAGCTGGTGCTGCTGCCGGAGATCATCAGCAAGGAGCCGCTTGGCCCCATGGTGCGCAAGGGCGACGACAAGTGGCTGGATGTGGTGAAGTGGACGCACTACGCCGAGCTGACCGCGGAGGAAGACGGCATCACCAGCAAGACCATCGACGGCTTCGCCAGCTCCGCCAACCCGGACATCAAGCGGCTGCTGGGCACGGAGGGCGACATGGGCAAGGCGCTCGGGCTGGACAACAGGTGGGCGTACAACGCGGTCAAGCAGGTCGGCAACTTCGGCGAGATCTGGGACCGCAACATCACCGTGCTGGGCGTGCCGCGGGGGATCAACAACCTGTGGAACAAGGGCGGCCTGCAATACCCGCCGCCGATCCGTTGACGGCGCGCGCCGCCCCGCGCCGCCGGATGCGGCTGTCCCTGTCGGACCCGGCGTTGCGCAACACCCTCTGGCAGGTTCTCGTGCTGGCGGCCGTGGGCGCGCTGGTGGCCTACCTGGTGCACAACACGCGCGCCAACTTGGCCGCACGCCACATCGCCACCGGGTTCGCCTTCCTCGGCCGCAACGCCGGCATCCCGATCGGCGAAAGCCTGCTGCCGTACAACCCGGCGGTCAGCACCTACGGGGACGCGCTGGTCATCGGCATCCTGAACACGCTCAAGGTGGCGGTGGTCGGCATCGTGCTGGCGACAGTGCTGGGCACGCTGATCGGGGTGGGAAGGCTGTCGCGCAACTGGCTGCTGGCGCGTGCGGCGGCCGTCTACGTGGAGGCGCTGCGGGACGTGCCGGTGCTGCTGCAGCTGTTCTTCTGGTACACGCTGATGCAAACGCTGCCCTCCGTGCGCAACGCCGCCAACCCGCTGCCCGGCGTGTTCCTGTCCAACCGCGGCATCAAGGTCCCCCTGCTGGACTGGCAGCCGGCGCACGGCTGGGCGCTGGCGGCGTTCGGGCTGGGGCTGCTCGGCACGGCGGCGTGGTCC
>CAXTNC010000264.1:0-3555 GCA_964245495.1 uncultured Acetobacteraceae bacterium | reverse complement strand
CTCCGGCGCCGTCGCGTTGTACGCCGCCACCCGCCCCAGCGTCGGCCGCAGCCCGTGCACCCCGCAGGCATAGGCCGGGTAGCGCACGGAGCCGCCGATGTCCGTGCCGTGCGCCAGGTGGCCGATCCCCGCCGCCACCGCCGCCGCGGCGCCGCCGGAGGAGCCGCCCGGCGTCAGCCCCCGGCCGCGCGGGTTGCGGGTCGCGCCGTGCAGCAGGTTGTCGGTGAACCAGCGCAAGGAGAACGCCGGCGTGTTGGTGCGCCCCAGGATCACCGCCCCTGCGCGGCGCAGGCTGGCCACCACGGGGTTGTCCGCCGCGGCGACCAGGTCGCGCTGCGAGCGCAGCCCGTTGGTGCTGGCGAACCCGGCCTGGTCCGTGTTCACCTTCACCGTCACCGGCACGCCGGCCAGCAGCCCCGGGTCCCCGCCCGCCGCCACCGTGCGGTCCACCGCGTCCGCCTGCGCCAGCACGTCGGCCGGGCGGTGCTCCACCACGGCGTTGATCGCCGGGTTCACCGCCTCCAGCCGGGCCAGCGCCGCCTCCGCCGCCTCGCGGGCCGAGACCTCGCGCGAGCGCACCAGGTGGGCCAAGGTGCCTGCCGGCAGCCGCCAGATTTCGGTCAACGCGAACCCTCCGCACCGGCCACCACCATGTCGTGGGACCCATGAACCAGCAAGCCGCGCCCGACATCACGGACAACAAGCCGGCCGGCCTGGTGATCGTGGTCCTGCTGGCGGCCTTGGCCGGGGCGGTGGACGCGTGCGGCCTCAGCGTGTTGAGCACGCTGTACGTCTCGTTCATGAGCGGCAACACCACCCAGCTCGCCGCCGCTCTGGCCCGCGCGGACTGGCCGCGCGCCGGGCTGATCGCCGGCATCCTAGCGCTGTTCGTGGCAGGCGGCGTCGCCGGCACGGTGGCCGCCACCCTGGTCGGGCGCTGGCACCTGCCCGTCGTCCTCGTGCTGGTGGCCGCCGTGCTCGCCATCCCGCTCGCCGCGCCCGGCACGGCCGTCCCGGCGCTCACCTTCGCCATGGGCCTGCTGAACGCGGCCATCCAGCACGCCGGGACGGTCAAGGTCAGCATCACCTATGTCACCGGCGCGCTGGTGAAGCTGGGCCAGGGCCTGGGCCTGCTGCTGTGCGGCCAGCGCCACGGCTGGGCTTGGCTGGAGCAGGGCGTGCCGTGGGTCGGGCTGGTGCTGGGGGCCGCTGCGGCCACGCTCGGCCTGCCGCGCTTCGGGACCACGGTGTTCGCCGCCCTGCCGGCGGCGGCGCTGCTGATCGCCGGGGCGACCTGGCTGGCCTCCCGCCCCGTGCTGACGCCCGCCCGCGACAGGCCGTAGGGGACAGCCATTCACCCGCCACCGTGCCAGGCAAGGCCCAGCATGATGGCGATGAAACACGGCGGGAGCATGAAGGCGCGCCAGGTGGGATGATCCACCTGGCGCATGAAGGAGAAAGCGATGTTGAAGATCGCGATTTCCTTCCGCTGGAAAAAGGTTTGGACCGTGACGGTCTGGGTCTTCTTCTAGGCAGAATGGGGCCGGGGCGGCGGTAACTGCCCCGGTTCCCTGCTAGACACTAGCGGCGAAGCGGAACAGTTGCAATGGATTTGACCGGGACACACGGCGCAAGGCACCCGCCGGCCTGGGCGGACCACCATGTAGCGTCGGACGCGGCATCGAATCGGAGGCTGGATTTGGACATGGATCTCACCGCTGAGCTTGGCGCCGCCACGGAGGCAGGCCAGCCGCCCTTCGCCGCCTTCGCCCATGACCTGCAGCCGCAGGGCGAATCGCGCGCCGCCATCACGGCAGCCGCCCGCCGCCCAGAGCCGGAGTGCCTGCCGCCGCTGATCGCCGCCGCAACCCTGCCAGCCGAGCAGGCGGAGGAGGCCCGCCGGCTCGCGTCCACCCTGGTCCACGCCCTGCGCGGCAAGAAGCGCCGCGGCGCCGTGGAAGGCCTGGTGCAGGAGTTCTCCCTGTCCTCGCAGGAGGGCGTGGCGCTGATGTGCCTGGCCGAGGCCCTGCTGCGCATCCCGGACCGCGCCACCCGGGACGCGCTGATCCGCGACAAGGTCAGCGCCGGCGACTGGCGCTCCCACGTCGGCCACAGCCCGTCCCTGTTCGTCAACGCCGCCACCTGGGGCCTGGTGGTCACCGGCAAGCTGACGGCGAGTCACGACGAAGCCGGGCTGGCCGGCTCGCTCACCCGGCTGGTCGCCCGCGGCGGCGAGCCGGTGATCCGCGCCGCCGTGGACCGCGCCATGCGGATGATGGGCGAGCAGTTCGTCACCGGGCAAACCATCCAGGGCGCGCTGGCCAACAGCCGGGCGATGGAGGCGCGCGGCTTCCGCTACTCGTACGACATGCTGGGCGAGGCCGCCGCCACCGCCGCCGACGCCGCGCGCTACCGGGCGGACTACCAGGCCGCCATCGGCGCCATCGGCCAGGCCAGCGCCGGGCGCGGCATCCACGGCGGCCCCGGCATCTCCATCAAGCTGTCCGCCCTGCACCCGCGCTACGCCCGCGCCCAGCGCGCCCGGGTGATGGCCGAGCTGCTGCCCCGCCTGCAATCCCTCGCCGCGCTGGCCCGCGGCCATGGCATCGGCCTCAACATCGACGCGGAGGAGGCCGACCGGCTGGACCTGTCGCTCGACCTGCTGGAGAGCCTCTGCGCCGACCCGGCGCTGGCCGGCTGGGACGGCCTCGGCTTCGTGGTGCAGGCCTACCAGAAGCGCGCCCCGTTCGTGCTGGACCATCTCATCGGCCTGGCCCGCCAGCACCGCCGCCGCCTCATGGTCCGGCTGGTCAAGGGCGCCTACTGGGACAGCGAGATCAAGCGCGCCCAGGTGGACGGGCTGCCGGGCTACCCGGTGTTCACCCGCAAGCTGCACACGGACGTGTCGTACCTCGCCTGCGCCCGCCTCCTGCTGGACGCGCCGGACGCCATCTTCCCCCAATTCGCCACCCACAACGCCCGCACCCTGGCCGCCATCCACGCCATGGCCGGCCCGGGCTTCCACCCCGGCCAGTACGAGTTCCAATGCCTGCACGGCATGGGCGAGGCGCTGTACGGGGAGGTGGTCGGCCCGGCCAAGCTGGACCGGCCCTGCCGCATCTACGCCCCCGTCGGCACCCATGAGACGCTGCTGGCCTACCTGGTGCGCCGCCTGCTGGAGAACGGCGCCAACTCCTCCTTCGTCAACCGCATCGCCGACCCGGCGGTCTCCGTCGAGGAGCTGGCCGCCGACCCGGTGGAGCAGGCCCGCGCCGCCGATCCAGTGGGCGCGCCGCACCCGCGCATCGCCCTGCCCGCCGCGCTGTTCGGCGCGGGGCGGGCCAATTCCGCCGGCCTGGACCTGGCGGACGAAAGCCGGCTCGGCGAGCTGGCGGACGCGCTGCTGCACGACGCCGGGCCGTGGCGCGCCGTCCCCCTGCTCGGCACGGGCGAGGCGGACGGCCCGGCGCGCCCCGTCCGCAACCCGGTCGCGGCCGTCGGCCGGGTGGGCGAGGCGGTGGACGCCACGCCGGCCCTGGTGGCGGACGCCGTGGC
>CAXTNC010000263.1:0-3572 GCA_964245495.1 uncultured Acetobacteraceae bacterium | reverse complement strand
CTAAGCCGCCTGCAACGCCTGCCACACCTTCTCCGGCGTCGCCGGCATGTCGATGGCCGTGACGCCGGCGCTCGCCAGCGCGTCCACGATCGCGTTGATCACTGCAGGCGGGCTGCCCACCGCGCCCGCTTCGCCGGCGCCCTTGACGCCGAGCGGGTTGGTGCCGCAGGGCACCTCGATCAGGTCCACCTCGATGTCCGGCAGGTCGGCGGCGCGGGGCAGGGCGTAGTCCATCAGGCTGCCGGACAATAGCTGGCCGGAGGCCGGGTCGTAGGAGGTGCGCTCCAGCACGGCCTGGCCGTAGCCCTGCGCCACGCCGCCGTGCACCTGGCCGCGCACGATCAGCGGGTTGATCGCGCGGCCCACGTCGTCGACCACGATGTAGCGCAGCACGGCGACCATGCCGGTGTCGGGGTCGATCTCGACCTCCGCCACGTGGCAGCCGTTGGGGAAGGTGTGGCTGTCGATCTTGGCCACCTCCGCGGCGTCCAGCGTGGTGGCCGTCTCGCCGCGGGCGGCGCGCTGCCGCTGGCTGGCGGCCAGGCTGAGGATGTCCATGCCGCGGTCGGTGCCGGCGATGGAGAAGCGCCCGCCAGCGAACTCGATGTCGGCCACCGCGGCCTCCAGCGCCTCGGACGCGGCCTGCTTGCCGCGCTCGATCACGGTGGCGGAGGTGGCGAGGATGGCCTGGCCCTCGGAGTACAGGCTGCGCGCGCCGCCGGTGCCGCCGCCGGTGGGGATGGCGTCCGTGTCGCCCTGGCGGATGCGTATCTTGTCGCCGTCGATGCCGAGCTGGTCGGCGGTGAGCATGACGTAGGCGGTCTCGTGGCCCTGGCCGCTCGACTGGGTGCCCACGAACACGTCCACGAAGCCGTCGTCGGCGAAGCGGATCTCCGCCCGCTCGGTCGGCGCGCCGCCGGTGGCTTCCAGGTAATAGGACAGGCCGATGCCGCGCCTCATGCCGCGCGCGGCGCTGGCGGCCCGGCGGGCCTCGAAGCCGGCCCAGTCCGTCTTGTCCAACGCTGCGTCCAGCACGCGGTTGAAGTCGCCGCTGTCGTAGGTCTGGTTCATGGCGGTGCGGTACGGCATGGCGTCCGGCTTCACCATGTTGAGGCGGCGGATCGCCACCCGGTCCATGCCGACCTCGTGGGCGGCGGCGTCGATCAGCCGCTCCACCAGGTAGTTGCTTTCCGGGCGGCCGGCGCCGCGGTAGGCGTCCACCGGGACGGTGTTGGTGAACACGCCCAGCACGTTCACGTGGATCGCCTGGAAGCCGTACACGCTGGCCAGCACCTTGGTGCCCGCCAGCGTCGGGATGAAGGGGGCGAAGGTGGACAGGTAGGCGCCCATGTTGGCGACGTTGCGGCTGCGCAGGGCGAGGAAGCGGCCGTCCCTGTCCAGCGCCAGCTCGCCCGCCGTGATGTTGTCGCGGCCCTGGGTGTCGCACAGGAACGCTTCGGACCGCTCGCTGGCCCACTTCACCGGGCGGCCCAGCTTGCGGGCGGCGTAGCAGGTCAGCGCGTGCTCGGCGTACAGGAACAGCTTCATGCCGAAGCCGCCGCCCACGTCCGGGGTGACGACGCGGAACTGCTGCTCCGGCACGCCGAAGACGGACTTGCCCAGCAGGGACTTGATGATCCAGCCGCCCTGCGTGTTGGTGTGCAGCGTCCAGCGGCCGTCCGCGTAGGAGGCGAGCGCGGCCCGGGCCTCCAGGCTGTTCACCACGATGCGGTTGTTCACCACCGTGAGCCGGGTGACGTGCGCGGCCTGGGCGAACAGCGCGTCCACCCGGGCCTTGTCGCCGGTTTCCCAGTCGAAGCAAACGTTGCTGGGCGCGTCCGGCCAGACCGCCGGCTGCCCAGCGTCCATGGTGGCGGCCAGGTCCGTCACGGAGGGCAGCACGCCGTAGGCCACGTCGACCGCTTCGGCGCCGTCGCGCGCGGCTTTCTGGGTTTCGGCGACCACGAAGGCCACCGGGTCGCCCACGTGGCGCACGGCGCCCTGGGCCAGCACCGGGTGCGGCGGGTCGAAGCGGGGGGAGCCGTCGCGGTTCTTGAGCGGGATGGCGCAGGGCAGGCCGCCGATGCCGTCCGCCAGGAGGTCGGCGCCGGTGTAGACGGCCACCACGCCGGGCAGCGCCAGGGCGGCGGCCGTGTCGATGGCGCCCAGGGTGGCCGCCGCGTGCGGGGAGCGCAGCACGGCGCCCCACAGCATTCCGGGCAGGGTGATGTCGTCCGTGTAGCGGCCGTCACCCTTCAGCAGGCGGGGGTCCTCGACGCGGCGGACGGGCTGGGCAAGGCCGAACTTGGTCGTCATGGCGAGGGCCTCCGGGGGTGGATGCCGGAGTATCGGCCCAATGCCGCCCGTACGCCAAGGGTCATGGCATCCAGGGGTCCAGCGCCACGCGCCAGTGCCCGCCCCCGGCGCGCTTCACCTCGTGCATGGCCAGGTCCGCCCGGCGCGCCACCTCGTCCAGGGTTTCCGCGGCGCGGGGATGGCGGCAGGCGATGCCGATGGAGGCGGACAGCCCGGGCGCGTCCGGCGGCAGAACGGCGGCGAACAGGCCCGGCGCGTCCAGCCGCAGCCGTTCGGCGCGTTCCGCCGCCGTCAGCCCGTCCGAGCTGTCGAGCCAGACGGCGAATTCGTCCCCGCCGAGCCGCGCCACCAGGTCCGCCGGGCGCACCACGCTGCGCAGCAGCGCCGCCGCCTGCACCAGCGCCTGGTCCCCCGCGTCGTGGCCGCAGCCGTCGTTGACGGCCTTGAAGCCGTCCAGGTCCAGGACGATCAGGGTGCCGGGCATCTCCTCGCAGTGCAGCCGGTCGATGCGGCGGCTCACCTGCTCCAGGAAGCTGCTGCGGTTCAGCAGGCCGGTGAGCGGGTCGGTGCGGGCCTGGCGCGCCAGCTCGCGCTGCATGGCCTCGTGCTCCAGGGCCACCCGCACGATGGCGGCCACGGCGGAGGCCAGCTGCACGTCCCCGTCCTCCCAGCCGGGGCCGCCGGGGGCGCCCCAGGCGGCCAGGGCGGCGCGGTCCCCGAAGCGGGTGAAGCTGGGGCAGGCCAGCACGGGGCGGCCCGCCACGACGGCCATCACCGGGTCGGCGGCGTCGGCCAGCACGGGAGGCAGGGCTTCCAGCAGGCCAGCAGGCCAGCCGCCGGCGCGGTGCAGCGCCGGGTCGGCGCCGGGAAGGGCGAGCAGGTCCAGCACGGCGGCCCCGGACGCGCCCAGGGCGGCGATCAGCCCTTCCAGCACGACCTGCATCATGCGCGGGGCCAGCACCTCGCCGCGCATGTCGGACAGGATGCGCTCCACCACCTCGCCGCGGCAGTCCATGGGCCGGACGACGTGGGCCACGCCGCGCATCCCGGCGCGCAGGCCGCCGGCCAGGACGGGGGCGGCGGTCAGGTCCAGGCACACGGCCGCGCCGTCCGCCCCGCGCAGGCGGACGGCGCGGCGGCGGAACGCCGGGCCGATGGCGAAGGGGTCGGCCGCGCCGTCGCCGTCCATGCGCAGCGCCGCGGCGGGATGGCCGATCAGCTCGGCCGCGGCCCAGCCCAGCACGCGGTCCTGCGCC
>CAXTNC010000262.1:0-3586 GCA_964245495.1 uncultured Acetobacteraceae bacterium | reverse complement strand
ACCCTGGCGCCTTCACCGTGGGCGCGAGCGGCTCCGGCCTGTCCACCCCGCTCTCGACTGTGCCGGTGCTGTCATCGGGAGGGGTGGTCTCGGCGCTGGACATCGCGTTCGCGGCTCCGCAAACTGCGATCTCGTTCGCGTTCGACCTGGACGCCTTCCTCACCTCCGGCGACACGCTGACCCTCACGCCGAACGTCGGCGTGCCGACGGTGGTGGCGTCCGCGCTTGCAGGCAGCGACTTGTTTCCATCAGGCACGCTGTCCTACTCGGGGGCCGCCTTCACCAGCGTCGCCATTTCCAGCGTCGATGGCTTCGAGATCGGCAACCTGGCCACGAACGGCACCGCCGTCCCGGAGCCTGCCTCGTTCGCCCTGCTCGCGGCCGGCCTGCTCAGCCTGGCCACCCTGCGCCGCCGCGCCTGACCGTCCTGCTCCCTCTCCCGCTTGCGGGAGAGGGTCGGGGTGAGGGGAGCCGCACGCACCGCCAACGGCGCGCGGCTCGGCCTCACTCCCCCACCTCGATCGCCCGCGTCCGCCCGGCCGGCCGGTCCAGCACGGAGCGGCCGAACAGGCTGGCGACCAGCTCCGTCAACAGCCGGGCGGTACGGCCGCGCTCGTCCAGGAACGGGTTCAGCTCCGCCACCTCCACCGAACCCACCAGGCCGCTGTCGTGCAGCATCTCCATCACCAGGTGCGCCTCCCGGTAGGACGCCCCGCCCGGCACCGCCGTGCCGACGCCGGGCGCCTGCGCCGGGTCCAGGAAGTCGGCGTCCAGGCTGACGTGCAGGTGCGCGTCCCCTAGCTGGCCCAGGATGCGGCGCAGCAGGGCCGCCACGCCGAACTCGTCGATCATCCGCATGTCGGTGCAGGCGATGCCGGCCGCGGCCACCTGCCGCCGCTCCTCCCGGTCCACCGAGCGCAGGCCGAACAGGTGCATGGCGGCCGGTTCGACGGCCGCCGGGCCAGCCGCGTCCAGCAGCGCGCGCAGGCTCGGCTCCCCCGTCAGGAACGCGACCGGCATGCCGTGCATGTTGCCGCTGGGGCTGGAGGCGGGGGTGTTGAAGTCGGCGTGCGCGTCCAGCCACAGCACGGCCAGCTTGCGCCCCCGTGCCCGGCAGTGCCGCGCGATGCCGCTGACCGTGCCGAACGACATCGCGTGGTCGCCGCCCAGGAACAGCGGCGTTCCGCCGGCTTGCGCCACGGCGAAGCCCTGCTCGGCCAACGCCCGCGTCCATCCCTGCACCTCGTCCCAGCGCCGGCACTGGGATGTTCCTTCCCCGTTGTGCGGCGGCGGCGGAACGTCGCCATGGTCGGTCACGTGGTGGCCCAGGTCCCGCAGCGCGTCCAGCAGCCCGGCCGTACGGAACGCCGCCGGCCCCATCAGCGGCCCGCCGACGCCGGAGCCGCACTCGATCGGGCAGCCGAGCACGCGGATGTGGCTGGGCGAGGCGGCGTCGGTGGGCATGGGTCTGGGTCCGTTGCGTTTGCCCGGTCAGACCACACAAGGAGGCTGGCGGCAAACCGTCCCGGCCCAGGGCCGCGCCAACCGGCTGCCGGGCTCACGCCAGCCCGAGCGCGGCGCCGTTTGCGGTTCCTTATCCATTCCAAACGATGCTTGGGGCACCCGGGACAGCTGGGTGACCAATGCAAAACGATGGAACGGACCGGGCGATGGCGGCAAACTGGACCTGGCAGCGGCGACCGGCTGCCCCAAGCCGAGCCATGCAGTGGCTGACCGCCCTCGGCGCGGCGGTGATCGCCGTCATGCTGGCGCTCACCGCCGCCGTGGTGATGCAGGCGCGCGCGGAAGCGTGGGAGCAGGCGGGCCAGTCGTCGGCCAACCTCGCGCTCGCCCTGGAACGGGACATCGCCCGCACCCTGGCGGTTTACGACCTGTCGCTGCAAGGGGCGATGGAGGCGCTCAAGCTGCCGGGGATCGACCAGGTAAGCCCGGCGATCCGCAGGGCGGCCATCTTCGACCGGGCCGCCAGCGCGGACGACCTCAGCGTGATGCGCGTGATGGATGCGTCCGGCGCCATCCTCGAGGATTACACGGCCACGCAGGCCACCCGGCCCTACCTGGCGGACCGGGAGTACTTCACGGCGCAGCGCGACCATGCCGAGGCTGGGCTTTACGTCAGCCAGCCCATGCGCAGCCGCTCGCAAAGCGGCAAGCCGGTCCTCGTGCTGAGCCGCCGCGTGACGACCAGCGACGGCGAGTTTGGCGGCGTCGTCACGGGCGTGCTTGACGTCGCCTACTTCAACCGCTTGCTTGAGAAACTGAACACCGGCCTGAGCGGCAACATCTCGGTGTACACCACCCAGGGCCGCATGATCGCCCGCCTGCCCTACAACCAAGCCGACTTCGGCCGCGACATGACCGCCTCCGAGCATTTCAGCCAGGTGGTGGCGACGCAGTCCGGCAGCTACGTGGCGAAATCGTCGGTGGACGGGGTCGAGCGGCTCTTCACCTTCCGCCATGTCGGCACCCTGCCGCTGGTCATCACGGTGGGCCGCTCCGTCGCCGAGATCAATGGGTCCTGGCAGAACCGGACCCTCGTCATGGTCAGCATCCTGAGCCTCCTTTGCGTTGCAACGGGCGTGCTCTGCGTGTGCTTCCGGCGGGAGGTGCTGCGCCGCGTCGCCGCGGAGGGCGCATTGACGGAGCGGGCCGAGACGCTGGCCGTGATGGCTGCGACGGATGGGCTGACCGGCCTCGGCAACCGGCGCGCCTTCGAGGCGGAGTTCAGCCGGGCGTGGCGGCACGGCGTGCGCACGGAGGGCAGCCTCGCGGTCCTGATGCTCGATGCCGATTGCTTCAAGTCCTACAACGACCGCTACGGCCATCAGGCGGGGGACGAGGTGCTGCGCGGCATCGCCGACTGCATCAAGAACAATTCCAGCCGGCCGTTCGACTTCGCGGCGCGCTACGGCGGGGAGGAGTTCGTCATCTTGCTGCCCGACACCAGCCTTGAAGGCGGGACAAGGGTGGCCGAATGCATCCGCGGCGCAGTCGCTGGCTTGAGCATCCCGCATGAGGGCAGCCCGTCCGGCGTCGTCACCATCAGCGTCGGCGTGGCGGCAGGCCGGCCGCTGGAGCGCGACCTGGGGGACCGCTTCATCACGAAAGCGGACGAGGCGCTTTACGAGTCCAAGCGCCAAGGCCGCAACCGCGTCACCGCAGCCGGCTTCGGCCAGCCCGCGCTCGCCTGGCCGCCAGCGAGGGAGCCGGAAACGTTGCCGCTGATCTGACGCCGCAGGTCAGGGACAACACCCATCACCGCGGCAACGTCGACGGTGGAACAGTCGACGAACAGCGCCGCGGAGCAGGCAGCAGGCCCTCGCGGCAGGCGAGGACGTGCAGGCTGGCGTGCAGCATGGCCGCGGCGACCTCCGCCCCGGCACTCACCGCTTGCGCCGCTGGAGCGAGGGTCAGGCCAGCGCCGGCGGCGGCTGAGAGATCGCAGGCGCGGGTGATGCGGCCGCAGCGCAGCAGGCTGGCGGCGATGGGCGCGCCCATGCTGCCCATGCTGATGAACGTGATCGCCGCCATGTCATGCTTCCCCTGGCTCGGGTGGCGGCGAGGG
>CAXTNC010000261.1:0-3587 GCA_964245495.1 uncultured Acetobacteraceae bacterium | reverse complement strand
CGCCCGGCCTGCAAGCCGTGGCGGAAGCGCTGGGGAGGGAAGGGCGGACCTTGCTCGGCGCGCCGCAGCGCCGCGGCAGCGCGCTGGCGGCGGCCTTGCCGGCCGTGCTGGCCCGGCGCGACCTCCGCCGCCCCCCGGCCCGGCTGTTGGACCCGGCGCCGCGCGGCCTGGCCGCCCGGCTCGCCGTGACCGCCGCAGCCGCTACCGGACGCGCCTGACGTCCATCGCCCACAGGCCGAGCTTGGCGGCGAGCGCCGCGGCGGCGATCCCCAGCAGCGTCACTGCACCGTCCGGTGCGGCAGCCGCCCCGTGGTGACCAGGCTGGCCGCCAGCCGCTGCGCGTCCGCCAGGGTGCGGCACACCGTCCCGTCCAGCTCCTCCACCCGAAGGTCCACCGCCACGAAGCGGTAGCCGCGGTCCTGGCGCACGGCCGCGCCCACGAACGCCCCGCCCACTTCGATCACGTGCGATTGGATCATTGCCGCCTCCCTTGCCAGGGTTGCGTTCCACGCGGCGGCGGCGTGGTCAACGGAGCTTGGCAAGATAAGATCGTCGTTCCTGCCGTGGGGGACGGCGCCGGAACCGTGCTATCGTCCCGCCATGTTCGAGGAGCAATCCATGCTGGCCGTTCCCGTCGTCGTCGCGGTGGCGGCGCTGTTCCTCGTCCTGCGCACGGTGCGGGTGATGCAGGAGTGGAACCGCGCCGTCGTGCTGCGGCTGGGCCGGTTCCACGCGCTGAAAGGCCCCGGGCTGTTCTTCGTCATCCCGCTGATCGACCAGGTGGCGTTCGTCATCGACATGCGGGTGGAAACCAACACCATCACCGCCGAGCAGGCGCTGACCCGCGACACGGTGGCGGTCGGCGTGGACGCCATCGTGTTCTGGCAGGTGACGGACCCGCGGGCTGCTGCCATCAACATCGCCAACTACCGCCAGGCGATCGAGCGCGTGGCGCAGACCAGCCTGCGCGAGATGATCGGCTCCACCGACCTCAGCCGCCTCTTGAGCGACCGGAAGTCCGCCGACGAGCAGCTGCGCATCACCATCGGGGCCAAGACCGGCACCTGGGGCGTGGCGATCCGCTCGGTGGAGATCAAGGACGTGTCCATCCCGCCCGGCTTGCAGGACGCGATGAGCAGCCAGGCGCAGGCGGAGCGCGAGAAGCAAGCCCGGGTGACGCTGGCCTCCGCCGAGCAGGCCATCGCGCAGCAGGTGCTGCTGGCCGCCGAGATCTACGGCCGTGACCCGGTGGCCTTGCAGCTGCGCCAGATGAACCTGCTGTACGAGATGAACAAGGAGCGCGGCAGCACCGTGCTGATCCCGACGGACATGGCCAACGCGCTCGGGGCCGCGTTCAAGCCGAAGTAGCCGATCATGGCCACCCATCAATCGACTCTCGTCCGTCAAAGCCGCAGCCGTTGGTCTTGGCTCGCGTTTCCCGACTCCTTGACAGTTGTCGTCCCGTTGGCAAGCTAAGTTCCGCAATGGCCCCGGCAGAGCGGCCTGGCATCAAACAAGGCCCACGGGAGGGTTGACGTCATGACGAAACACGTTGGGACCATTGCCAGCAGGCGGGCCATGCTTGCGTTCTGCGCGTTGAGCCTGGGGCTGTCCGCGGCGCAAGCCGCGCGCGCTGACGATGCTTCGACTTTCTTCCCCCTGCGCCAATGGGTCGAGAGCTGGGCAGCGTCGCCGCAGTTCCCGGTGGATCCGGTGATCGGCAGCAACACCTTCAGCCTGAGCGACCAGACCATCCGCCAGGTCGTGCGCCTGAGCACCGGTGGGCGCGCCTTGCGCATCCGCCTGACCAACGAGTACGGAACCGCGCCGGTCACGATCGGCGCAGTGCACGTAGCACTCGCGAGCAGCGCAGGCGGGATCGTGCCGGGCAGCGACCACGTGGTCACGTTCAGCGGCGGCCAGGACGGCGTCACCATCCCCGCCTCGGCCCCGGCGCTGAGCGACCCGGTCCCGTTCCCGGTCGCGGGCCTGACCAGCCTTGCGGTCAGCGTCTACGTGCCGAGCGGCGGCAATCCAGCGCCTGGGACGCTCCATTTGACCGGTCAGCAGACTGCCTATGTCGGTGCCGGCGACCAGACCGGGGCCAGCACCGTAGCGCCGGTCTTCACGACCACGGCGCGCTTCCTCCTGTCCGGCGTGGACGCGCTCGAAGGCAGGCTGGCAGCGACGGTGGTGACTTTCGGCGACTCCACCACCGACGGCTACCGATCCACGGTGGACGCGGACCACCGCTGGCCGGACTACCTTGCCCAGCGCCTTCAGGGCAGCGTCCTGCTGAGCGGGCTGGCGGTGGCCAACGAGGGCATCAGCGGCAACCGCGTGCTGGCCGACGGCTACGGCCCGAACGCGCTTTCGCGCTTCGACCGCGACGTGCTGTCCCGGCCCGGCGTGCGCTTCGTCACGCTGCTGGAGGGGATCAACGACATCGGGCTGCCCAACCTTCCCCTGCCGAATGTCGGCCCTGAACCGACGGCAGACCAGATCATTGCCGGCTACCGGCAACTGATCGGACGCGCCCATGGGCGTGGGGTGCTGGTCTTCGGCGGCACGCTCACGCCCTACCAAGGCGCCAATTACTACACAGCCGCGGGCGACGCCGTCCGCGAAGTTCTCAACGCCTTCATCCGCAGCCCGGGCGAGTTCGACGGCGTTATCGACTTCGATGCCGCCGTGCGCGACCCGTCGAACCCGTTGCGCCTGCTCCCTGCCTACGACAGCGGCGACCACCTTCACCCAAATGACGCGGGCTACCAGCAGATGGCGAACAGCGTGAACTTGAGCCTGTTCCTGCTGCCTCCTTACCAGGGGCAGTGAGAGCCGTTCAGGCGCGACTGAAGCAGGGAGAGTGGGGTTGTCAGCGGACCTGCGCCCTAGCCTCTTGCCGCGGAGATCTACGGCAAGGACCCGGTAGTGTTGCAGCTGCGGCGGATGGGCCTGCTATACGAGATGAACAAGGAGCGCGGCAGCACCGTGCTGATCCCAACCAGCATGGCCAACGCGCTCGGGGCCGCGTTCAAGCCGAAGTAACGGTGGTCGTCACCCTCGATGCAAAGGCAGGATTAGCCTACGCCCGCCCGCCATTTGCCTGCCGCAGCCGGCGCCAAAGAAAAATCTCCATGGCTAGCACGCAGGCCGCGCCGACCAACCCTACAAGCAAAGCAGGGACAGCGGGGCCAATCTGCCGGGTAACGACTACCATTTCGGCAACAATGCTTACCATGGGCCAGCGGACGGCAGGCGGGTATGCTTGCTCTGACAAGGGACGGCCTCTCATAGAGTCATTCACGAAAAGGGCTGCGAGGAGCGACATCATCAGTGCCTGCGACGAGGCGCTGTGCCCGATCTGAGTCGTCGGCTGAAGCACAGCCAGCGTCAGCTGCACAGTGATGCTGAACACGAAAAATGCTTCCCACAGCTTGATGTACCAGACCTTGCGTTTGGCCAACTGCAAGTGCTCCCGTTCGAATGCGGCCACGGTGGTGCAGAGACGTAAGGATCAGCGATCCAACGGCGCTTGTGCAAGCGACGCTCATGCCGACTCCCCCGCCATCCCCAGCCGCCCGGCC
>CAXTNC010000260.1:0-3617 GCA_964245495.1 uncultured Acetobacteraceae bacterium | reverse complement strand
ACCCCGTTCGCCCCGGCCATCCCCGCCAGCATCCGGGTGGCGGTGGCGAAATCGGGCGAGCGGAACAGCACCCAGCAGCCGATGACGAACAGCATGGTCAGCAGCCAGCCAAGCGGCCGCGGCAACCGTCCCCCGGCGCGGTCCCAGGCCGACTGCGCCGCCAACGCCAGCCCGTGCAGCCCGCCCCAGGCCACGAACGTCCAAGCGGCGCCGTGCCACAGCCCGCCCAGCAGCATGGTGGCCACCACGTTGGCCGCCTGCCGCCCCGGCGTCACCCGGTTGCCGCCGAGCGGGATGTACAGGTAGTCGCGCAGGAACCGCGACAGCGTGATGTGCCACCGCCGCCAGAACTCACGGATGGACGCGGCGCGGTAGGGGGCTGCGAAGTTCAGCGGCAGCCGCAGCCCGAACATGAGGCCGAGACCAATCGCCATGTCCGAGTAGCCGGAGAAGTCGAAGTAGATTTGCAGCGTGTACGTCCCTGCCGCGGCCCACGCCTCGGCAAGGCTCGGATGTGCGCCCAGGGCCACGCGGGCGAACACCGGGTCGCACACCTGCGCCACCGTGTCCGCCACCGCCGCCTTCTTCGCCAGCCCGATCAGGAACAGGGCGCCGCCGCGGCCCAGGTTCTCCCACATCGCCGGACGGCGCGGCGGCAGGGCGAGTTGCGGGATGATCTCGTTGTGGCGCACCAGCGGCCCGGCGATCAGCTGCGGGAAGAACGTCACGAAGGCCGCGAACTCCAGCAGGCCGTACACGTGCCGCTCGCCCCGGCGCAGGTCGAGGAGGTAGCTGATCTTCTGGAACGTGAAGAACGAGATGCCGAGCGGCAGCACGATGCTCCACGGCCGGTGCGCCGTGCCCAGCAGCGCGTCCAGCGATCCGGCGGCGAAGTTCGCGTACTTGCACGCGCCGAGCACGAGCAGGTTCAGCGCCACGCCGGCCGCCAGCCAGCCATCCCGCCGCCACCGGCCGAAGGCGCGCACCAGCAGCCAGTTCGCCAGCGTCAGCCCCGCCAGCAGCAGCACGAACCGCACGTCCCACCAGCCGTAGAACACGAGCGAGGCCGCCACCAGCACGCCCTGCCGCAGCGCCGCGCGCTCCGCCGCCAGGTAGTACAGCGCCAGCACGCATGGCAGGAACCCGAGGATGAAGGCCTGCGAGTTGAACAGCATCTACGGCGCGCGGATGAACAGGCCGATCGTCAGCAGGATGCCCACGGCCACCACGCCGATCCGCAGCACCCGCTCGTCCACCCGGCGCAGCGCCCACGCGCCGAGCAGCCCGCCGCCGATGGCGCCCACCGCCACGGTCGCCGCCTGCAGCCAGGCCACCACCGGGGAGAACGCGAACACCGCCACGGCGGAGGCGTTCATCACCCCCGCCAGCACGTTCTTCGTGGCGCCTGCGTTGCGCATGGCCAGCCCCGCCGCCGTCAGCGCCGCCAGCATGAGGAAGCCGATGCCGCCGCCGAAGTACCCGCCATAGACCGAGATCGCGAACTGCGCCGCCGCCGCCGGGATGCGTCCGATGGGGGATGCCGTCGCCGGCTTGCGCCGGAAGCTGCCCCAGGCGAACACGCCCGTGGCGAACAGCACCAGCCAGGGCACCAGCCGGGCGAAGAACGAGGCGGGCGTGGCGAGCAGCAGCAGCGCGCCCAGCACGCCGCCGGCCAGGCTGATGGCCATCAAGGCCCGGAACGGCAGCGACGGCAGGCCCGTGACCAGCCGCCGCCCGGCCAGTCCGGTGCTGACCTGGCCCGGGAACAGCGCGATGGTGGAGGTGATGTTGGCCGCCCGCGCGTCCAGCCCGCTCAGCAGCAGGGCCGGGAAGGTGATGAAGGAGCCGCCGCCAGCCAGCGCGTTCATCGTCCCGGCGATGACGGCGGCTGCGAACAGGACGAGGTGGGCAAGCATGGAACCCCGCTATGCCGCACGCGCGCCCGGCGCAAGGGCTGGCAGCGGGCGGCCGGCCGCCGCGACGCCGGTCAGGCCAGCGCGGCCTGCACCCTCGCCACCACGGCGTTGAACGACGCCGGGTCGTCGAACGCCAGCGCCGAGAGCACCTTGCGGTCCATCTCGATGCCTGCCTTGCCCAACCCGTCGATGAACCGGCTGTAGGTCAGCCCGTGCTCGCGCACCGCCGCGTTGATGCGCTGGATCCACAGCGCGCGGAACTCGCGCTTCTTCACCCGCCGGTCACGGTAGGCGTACTGCAGCGACTTTTCCAGCCGCTCCAGCGCGATGCGGTAGTTGGTGGAGCTGCGGCCGACGAAGCCCTTGCTCTGCTCCAGCACCTTCTTGTGCCGGGCGTGGGTGGTGACGCCCCGTTTGACGCGTGCCATGCGCGGTGCTCCTTACACGAGGCCGTAGGGCGCCCACTGCTTGACGGTCAGCCCGTCAGCGTGGGTCAGCGTCTGGCTGCCGCGGTTGCTGCGCTTGGCCTTCTGGCTGCGCGCCATCAGGTTGTGCCGCTTCTTGCCGGGGCCGGCGAGCACCTTGCCGGTCGCGGTGATCTTGAACCGCTTCTTGACCGACGACTTGGTCTTCAACTTGGGCATTTGCGTCTCCTTGTGCCGAAACCTGCGCAGCCATGCAGGCGTCGCGGCCGGGCATGCCCATTCCAGGCCCGGCGCGCAGACTGAGCCGGGCGTATAGCTCCCCGCTACCCTCCCCGGCAAGCCCGCGCTATAACCCTCGGCCATGCGCGTTCCCTTCACCAAGATGCACGGCGCCGGCAACGACTTCGTCGTGGTCGATGCGCGGCAGGACGGCCTGAGCCTGACCACCGCCCGCATCGCCGCCCTGGCGAACCGCCGCACCGGCGTCGGCTGCGACCAGCTCATCCTGCTCGGCGCGGCTGGAAGCGCCACCGCCATGCGCATCTTCAACCCTGACGGCGGGGAGGCCGGCGCCTGCGGCAACGCCACCCGCTGCGTGGCGGACCTGCTGTTCCGCCAAACGGGGGAGCGGCGCCAAACCATCCGCACCGCCGCCGGCGCCTTGCCGTCCGAGGTGCTGGCGGACGGCCGGGTGCGGGTGGACATGGGCGAGCCGCAGCTCGGCTGGCAGGACATCCCGCTGGCCCGCCCCGCCGACACGCTGCGCCTGCCCCTGCCCGGACACCCGGCGGCCGCCTCCATGGGCAACCCGCACGTGACCTTCTTTGATGACGACATCGGCGACGCCGCCCGGCGCGGCCCGTTCGTGGAGCACGACCCGCTGTTCCCCGAGCGGGTGAACGCCGGGTTCGCCTCCGTGCTGGCGCGGGACCGGCTGCGCCTGCGGGTGTGGGAGCGGGGCGCCGGCCTCACCCCGGCCTGCGGCTCCGGCGCCTGCGCGGCGCTGGTGAACGCCCACCGCCGCGGCCTGACCGGGCGCAGCGCCACCATGATCCTGGACGGCGGCGCGATCGACATCACCTGGCGGGAGGATGGCCATGTCGAGATGGCCGGCCCCGTCGCCACCGCGTTCCATGGCTGCTTCGACCTGCAAGACTTCCCGGCCTGACGGCCAGCCACCAAGGACCGACCGAGAGATGAACGCCCACCTCCCGCTTGCCCTGCTCCTGCTGAGCGCCGCGGCCGCGGCCGCGGCCGCACCCACGCAAACGGCGCC
>CAXTNC010000259.1:0-3672 GCA_964245495.1 uncultured Acetobacteraceae bacterium | reverse complement strand
GTCCGCAGCGCCTGCCACGCTCCCGGCCCAGCCCGGCGGGCCGCGCCCGGCCGGAGCGCGAAACGGCTGCGGCGCGCCCATGGCCGGCGGCGCGGCGACCCTGGCAGCCAGGACGGCCAGGCCGTCCTGGGCTTGCTGCGCCCAAGGCTCGGCCAGCTCCGCGGCGGCGAGGCCCAGGTCGCGGCAAAGGCCGGCGATGGCGACCGGCACGGGCACGTCGGTGATGCCCTGGGTCCAGTCCGGCCGGTCCAGGCGCTCCAGCGGTTCCACCGGCTCGGCGCGCAGGCCTTCCGGCGCCTCCCCGCGCTCGGCACCCTCCGCCGCATAGGCGGGCGGCTTGGCGGCGGCGCGCTGCGCGAAGGGCTGGTCCAGCACGCGGGACAGCATGACGATGCGGCGGATGCAGCGCGCGATGCGGTCGAACGCCGTGACCGCACGATCGATCGGCGTGCCGGCGGCGCACTGCGCCAGCGCCTGCTGGTGGACCAGCCGGGCCATGTCGGATGCGCGGTCGAGCACCTCGTCCAGCACGCGGTGGTAATGCGCCTGCAACGCCGCCTGCTGGGCGTCATCGGTCAGCGCGGCGGGGGAGGACGAGGCAGGCATGGGCGGAACAAAGCATAAACCAGGGGCAGTTTGCAAGCCGCGCCGCATACGAACGCAATTATGGCATGTGCCTTGCTATGCCTGGGCCATGCAGCTCACCAGCGCCACGCCCGGCCCATGCGCCCGCAAGTTTCTCCGCGGCGCTTGCCGCGAGCGTGGCTCCGCTCGTCGTCGCAACGGCCTTGGCCTGCCTTTTTGCACGGCGCACAACGCCGCCAACACGGCCGGCGAGATCATCAGCGCGCTCAAGGCATGAGGCGCGCGGCTCTCAGGTCAGGAAAACCGCCATCAGGACCAGCAGAACTACGATCCCGGCCGCCGCCATGACCACCAGCCGGGTGAAGCTGCCCCAGAAGGCCTGCTTGTCGGCGACGAACGCCGCGGCGAGGTCCGGGCCTGGCTCGGTGACGACGGTTGTCTTGCCGTCCGGGGTCGTGGTGGTGACGGTGGTTGCCATGGCGCGGCCTTCCCGAGTCCTGTGCGGAATGGCGCGCATCTAGGGCGCGGGGGGCAACCATGGCAAGGGGTTGAGCAAGGCGGCCCCGGCCCCGGGCCGCGCCACGGCGCCGTCCTGCGCCGCGGCGGCCAGGGCGGCGGGATACAGGCGGTGCTCCTGCGCCAGCACGCGGGCGGCCAGGCTCGCCGCCGTGTCGCCGGGCAGCACCGGCACGGCGGCCTGCGCCAGGATCGGCCCCTCGTCCATCGCGTCCGTGACCTGGTGGACGGTGCAGCCGTGCAGGCGGCAGCCGGCGGCCAGGGCGCGCTCGTGGGTGCGCAGGCCGGGGAAGGCGGGCAGCAGGGAGGGGTGGATGTTGAGCATCCGGCCGGACCAGCGCCGGACCAGCCAGGGGGTCAGCAGCCGCATGTAGCCGGCCAGGCACACCAGCTCGATCCCGTGCTCCGCCAGGGCGGCGTCGAGCGCGCGCTCGTGCGCCTCGCGGTCGCGGCCGAACGGGCGGTGGTCCAGGGCCATGGCAGGGACGCCGGCGGCCCGGGCGCGGGGCAGCGCCCCGGCGCCGGGCTGGTTGGACAGGGCGAGGGCGCTGGCGGCCGGGTAGCCCGGCGCCGCCGCCGCGGCGATCAGGGCGGCGAGGTTGCTGCCGCCGCCGCTGGCCAGCACCGCCACCCGGCGGCGCATCAGGCGAAGGCGACCGTGGCGGGGCCGTCCGCGGCCTCGACCCGGCCGATGAGGAACACGGTCTCGCCGTGCTCCTGCAACAGGGCGGCGGCGGCGGGCGCGTCGTCCACCACCAGCGCCATGCCGATGCCGCAGTTGAACACGCGCAGCATCTCGTCCCCTGGCACGCCGCCGCGCTCGGCCAGCCAGGCCATCACGGGCGGGCGGGGCCAGGATGCGAGATCCAGCACGGCGCGCGTGCCGGGCGGCAGCGCGCGGGGCAGGTTGCCGGGCAAGCCGCCGCCGGTGACGTGGGCGGCGGCGCGCAGCAGCCCGGCGCGGTGCAGCGCCAGCACGGCGCGGACGTAGACGCGGGTCGGCTCCAGCAGCGCTTCCGCCAGCGTTTGCCCGGGCGCGAACGGGGCGGGGCTGTCCCATCCGGCATCGCCGACGACCTTGCGGACCAGGGAGAAGCCGTTGGAGTGGACGCCGGAGCTGGCCAGGCCCAGCACCGCCTGGCCGGGCGCCACGCCTGCGGGCAGCAGGGCGCCGCGCTCGGCGGCGCCCACGGCGAAGCCGGCCAGGTCGTAGTCGCCGCGGCGGTACAGCCCCGGCATCTCCGCCGTTTCGCCGCCGACCAGGGCGCAGCCGGCCAGCGCGCACCCTTTGGCGATGCCGGCGACCACGCGCGCCGCCTGCTCCACGTCCAGCGCGCCGGTGGCGAAGTAGTCGAGGAACAGCAGCGGCTCGGCGCCCTGCACCACCAGGTCGTTCACGCACATCGCCACCAGGTCGATGCCCACCGTGTCGTGCCGGCCCGCGTCGATGGCGACCTTGAGCTTGGTGCCCACGCCGTCGGTGGTGGAGACGAGCACCGGGTCGGCGAAGCCGGCGGCCTTGAGGTCGAACAGCGCGCCGAAGCCGCCGAGGCCGCCCATGACTCCGGCGCGGCTGGTGGCGGCGGCGAGCGGCTTGATCCGGCCCACCAGGGCGTCGCCGGCCGCGATGTCCACCCCGGCGTCACGGTAGGTCGTCATGCGCTGGGCCTTTTGGAATGCTGGAGCGGGGGAACACTGTAGCGGACGGGCGGGATCGGCTATGCTGGCCGCCATGGCATCGGCCGGACACAACCACAGCGGACCCGGGGGCGCAAACCGTGCCGAGGACGCCGCCGCATGAGCCAGTCCAGCGTGCGGGTGGCGCCGCGGCTGCCGGAGCTGCCGGCCCCGCCCGCGCCGCCGCCGCAGCCGCGGCACGCCACCAAGGCGCAGCGGATCACGCTGATCGCCGGGTTCGGGCTGGCGGTGCTGGCGGCGCTGCAGCTGTTCGCCGCCATCCTGCTGCCGTTCGTGATGGCGGCCGGCATCGCCTATTTCCTGGACCCGGTGGCCACCCGCATGGCCCGCGCCGGGGTGCGGCGGAACCTGGCGGCGCTGCTGCTGGTGGTGGGGCTGGTGGCGGGCGGGCTGCTGTTCGCGCTGCTGCTGTACCCGCTGATCCTGGCGCAGGTCGGCATCCTGATCTCCCGCGTGCCGGGCTACGCCGGGGACCTCAGGGCGTGGGCGGGGCAGGTGGTCGCGCACCTGCAGGAGCGGCTCGGCGCCGACTACGTGGACACCAAGCTGCGGGACCTGGTGAGCGGCCAGGCGGGCGCCATGCTGGGCTTCCTGGCGTCCGCGCTGACCCGCATCGTGGGCGGCGGCTTCGCGCTGTTCAACGTGCTGTCCCTGCTGGTGGTGACGCCCGTGGTGGCGTTCTACCTGCTGCGGGACTGGCCCGGCATGGTGCGCCGGGTGGATGGCTGGCTGCCGCGGCGCTACGCCGGGGCGCTGCGGCTGCAGGCGGCGGAGATGGACCGCATCCTGTCCGCCTGGCTGCGCGGCCAGGCGCTGTGCTGCGTGCTGCTGGCGCTGTTCTACGCCTTGGCGTTGCAGCTGGTGGGGCTGGAC
>CAXTNC010000258.1:0-3677 GCA_964245495.1 uncultured Acetobacteraceae bacterium | reverse complement strand
TCCCATGCGCGCGCCACCCTGCCGCTTGCCTTGGAGGAGTAGGCTGCAACCACCGTCGCAGGGCTGAACTTGCAGCAGAGGACCTGCTTCGCGGTGCGTCACCCAACCCAGGTCGATCAGGAGCCGGAATGGACACGGTGAACAAGGGCGTGCCAGGCGCCGCGGCCGTTGTGCGGGGCCGGGCCACGGCGCGGGGCGTGCTGGCCGCGGCCTACCTGGCCGCTGGCGTGCTCCACGTCACGGTCCCGGAGCCGTTCCTGCTGATCACGCCGGGCTGGGTGCCGTTCCCGCGCGCCGTCATCTTCGGCACCGGGCTGTGCGAGCTGGCAGGGGCCGCCGGGCTGCTCACCCGCCGCCTGCGCCGTGCCGCCGGGATCGGCCTGGCGCTGTATGCCGTGTGCGTCTACCCGGCGAACATCAAGCACGCGCTGGGCGCGCTGCCCGCCGGGTCCGTGCAGCTCGGGCTTTGGTATCATGTTCCCCGGCTGCTGCTGCAGCCGGTGCTGGTTTGGTGGGCCTTGTTCGCGGGCGAGGCGGTGACGTGGCCGTTCGGACGCGCCAACCGTCAGCCCGACGCGGGCTTCAGCTTGCCTTCGCCAGCCGGTCGAACGCCGCCAGCCGGGCGATCAGCGCCGGCATGTCCCGCAGGGCCATCATGGTGGGGCCGTCGCTGGGAGCGCGGTCCGGGTCCGGGTGACACTCGATGAACACCGCCGCCACGCCCACCGCGACTGCGGCGCGGGCCAGCACAGGGGCGAACTCCCGCTGCCCGCCGCTGCTGGCGCCCTGGCCGCCGGGCTGCTGCACGGAATGGGTGGCATCGAACACCACCGGATAGCCGGTGCGGGCCATGATGGGCAGGGAGCGCATGTCCGACACCAGCGTGTTGTAGCCGAACGACGCGCCGCGCTCGGTCAGCAGGATGCGCCCGTTGCCGGTGGCGGCGATCTTGGCGGCGACGTTGGGCATGTCCCAGGGGGCGAGGAACTGGCCCTTCTTCACGTTGACCGCGGCGCCGGTTTCCCCGGCGGCGGTCAGCAGGTCGGTCTGGCGGCATAAAAAGGCGGGGATTTGCAGCACATCGACCGCCTCCGCCGCCGGGGCGCACTGGGCAGCCTCGTGCACGTCGGTCAGCACGGGGATGCCGAACCGCCCGCGCACCGCGGCCAGGATGGCCAGCCCGGCCGCCATGCCGACGCCGCGGGCGGCGGCGGCGCTGGTGCGGTTCGCCTTGTCGAAGCTGCTTTTATAGATCAGCGGCACGCCGGCGGCGCGGGCCATGGCGGCAAGGGCGTCCGCCATCTCGAAGGCGTGCGCCTCGCTCTCGATCTGGCAGGGGCCGGCGATCAGGGTGAAAGGCAGGGCGTTGCCGATGGTGACGCCGCGGATGGTGACGTCAGCCATCAAACCAGCCGAGCCTGCTTCACCGCCGCCGCGATGAAGCCGCGGAACAGCGGGTGCGGGTCCAGCGGCTTGCTCTTCAGCTCCGGGTGGTACTGCACGCCCACGAACCATGGATGGCCCGGCAGTTCGATCGTTTCCGGCAGGATGCCGTCCGGCGACAGCCCGCTGAACCGCAGGCCCGCCGCCTCCAGCCGGTCGCGGTAATGGATGTTGACCTCGAAGCGGTGGCGGTGGCGCTCCGTGATGTCCGCCATGCCGTAGATCGCCCGCACCAGCGTGCCCGGCTCGAGCGCGGCCGGGTAGGCGCCCAGGCGCATGGTGCCGCCGAGCTCGCCGTCCTGCGTGCGGCGCTGGATCTCGTTGCCGCGCGCCCACTCGGTCAGCAGGCCCACCACCGGCTCCCCGCATGGCCCGAACTCGGTGGAGGAGGCGCCGGGCAGGCCGGCCAGGTGGCGCGCGGCCTCGATCACCGCCATCTGCATGCCGAAGCAGATGCCGAAGAACGGCACCCGGTGCTCGCGGGCGAACTGCACCGCCTTGATCTTGCCCTCCGTGCCCCGTTCGCCGAAGCCGCCAGGCACCAGGATGCCGTGCACGCCTTCCAGCCGGGCGATGGCATTCGGTTGCTCGAACACCTGGCTGTCCACCCAGTCCAGCTGGACGCGCACGCGGTTGGCGATGCCGCCATGGGCCAGCGCCTCGTTCAGCGACTTGTAGCTGTCGAGCAGGTTGGTGTACTTGCCCACCACCGCGATCCGCACCTCGCCCTCCGGGGCGCGCACGATGTCCACGATGCGCCGCCAGCGCGCCAGGTCCGGGCTGGCGTCATGCTGCGGCAGGCCAAAGTGGCGCAGCACCTCGCCGTCCATGCCCTCCTGGTGGTAGCGGATGGGCACGGCATAAATCGTGTCCACGTCCAGCGCGGCGACCACCGCCTGCACCCGGACGTTGCAGAAAGAGGCGATCTTGCGCCGTTCCCCCTCGGGGATGTCACGGTCGCAGCGGCACAGCAGCATGTCCGGCTGGATGCCGACGTTTTGCAGCTCCTTCACCGAGTGCTGCGTGGGCTTGGTTTTCAGCTCGCCAGCGGATGGGATGTAGGGCACCAGCGTCAGGTGCACGAACATGGTGCGTTCGGCCCCCAATTCGTTGCCGAGCTGGCGTATGGCCTCCAGAAAGGGCAGGCTCTCGATGTCGCCCACGGTGCCGCCGATCTCGATCAGGGCGAAGTCCACCCCTTCCAGATCGCGTACGATCACCTCCTTGATGGCATCCGTGATGTGCGGGATGACCTGCACGGTGGCGCCCAGGTAGTCGCCCCGGCGCTCCTTGGCGATCACCTCCGAGTAGATGCGCCCCGTGGTCGCGTTGTCGCGGCTGGTGGCGGGCACGCCGGTGAACCGCTCGTAGTGGCCGAGGTCGAGGTCGGTTTCCGCGCCGTCGTCGGTGACGAACACCTCGCCGTGCTGGTACGGGCTCATCGTGCCCGGATCGACGTTGAGGTAGGGGTCGAGCTTGCGCAGCCGGACCGAGTAGCCGCGGGCCTGCAACAGCGCGGCCAGGGCTGCGGACGCGACGCCTTTGCCCAGGGAGGAAACCACGCCGCCGGTGATGAAGACGAACCGCGTCATGGACCGCTTCCCTACACTGCCGGGCAGGCGGGCGTATAGCTTCGCCGGCTCAGGGCTGGTCGGGTGCCGGCGACTGTGCTGGCGGGGCAACAGGGGGCGCGACCGGGGCGAGCAAGGCAGGCGGCGTGTTCCCGCCGGCGGGCGGCGGGGTCTGCGGCAGGCTGGGCGCGGTGCGGGTGGGCGTCACGTCCAGGATGGAGCGGTTGTTGCCCACGGTGGTGCCGCGGTTGAGCAGGGCCAGCGCCATGGACAGCACGAAGAACGCCGCCGCCAGCACCGCCGTGGCGCGGGTGAGCAGGTTGGCGGTGCCGCGCCCGGACATGAAGGACCCCATGCCCTGGGTCGATCCGACGCCCAGGCCGCCGCCCTCGCTGCGCTGGATCAGCACCACGCCGATCAGCGCCAGGGTGACGAGGAGGTGGACGACGAGCAGCACGGTGGTCATGGGCGGGTTCTAGGGCGAAGCCGCCGTTTGCGCTACACCCGGCGCCCGCCAGGCTGCTAGCATCCGGCCATGGGCAAGACCGATACGATCCAGGTGCCGACCTTCACGGATGACGCGCCGGGCTACGAGGCGGACTTCCACGCCTGGCTGATGGAACAAAGCGCACGCCTGCGCCTCCTGCGGGTGCCGGGACTCGA
>CAXTNC010000257.1:0-3680 GCA_964245495.1 uncultured Acetobacteraceae bacterium | reverse complement strand
CCCGCCGGGTCCGGCCGCTCGCCACGGCCTTCCAGCCAGGCGAACAGCGGCAGGTAGGGCGGGGAAAGGCCGTGCCACACCTCCTCGATCTCGTCCGGCGCGATGCGACCGCCGGCAAGCTCGGACAACGCCACCTTGGCCAGCCGGGCGGACGCGCCGACGCGCAGGCTGCCGGTGATGAGCTTGAGCAGGGCGTAGCGGCCGGAGGCGTCCGAGGCGTCCAGCCAACTGGCCACGATGGCGGGCAGGTCGGCCTTCGGCGTCGTGACGAGGGTCTGGATCACCTCCGTCATGCCGGGGGGCGGCTGGTTGGTGGGGCGGGCAGGCCACATCAGCGCCACCGTGTCGGCCAGGTCGCCCACGAAGTCGTACGACCAGGCGAGCAGCACCGGGTCCGTGCGCGCTTCGGCCAGGCCGCGGATCAGCATGGGCTTGGCCGCCTGGAACGCCAGCTCGCCGGTGAGGGCGGCCAGCGCGAAGCCGCGGTCCGGGTCCGGCTCGGCGGCGAAGTAGCGGCGCAGCAGGGCGACCTTGGCCAGGCGGCCGGGAGTGAGCACCAGGCGGTCGAGCAGCTCGGCGAAGGCGATCACGCCGCCTCCGCCGCGGACTCTTCTTCCTCGTCGCCATAGCCCAGCAGCCGCAGCGCCCGCCCGCGCACGCCGCGCTTGGCGACCTCGTGGATCAGCGCCTCCTCCCGCCCGTGCGTCACCCAGATCTCCGGCGCGCCCACCTCGTCCACCGTGGCGTTCAGCTCCGCCCAGTCGGCGTGGTCGCTGATCACCAGCGGCAGCTCCACGCCGCGGGAGCGGGCGCGCTGGCGCACCCGCATCCAGCCGGAGGCCAGGCACACCACCGGCTCCGCCAGCCGCCGCGCCCAGCGGTCGGCGATGGCGCCGGGCGGGGCGATCACGATGGCGCCGGCCAGCTCGGCCTTGTTCGCCACCGTCGCCGGGCGCAGCTCGCCGAGCGGCACGCCCATCGCCTCGTAGGCCGCGCACAGCGGCGCCTGCGCCCCGTGCAGGTGGATCGGCCGGTCCCAGCCCGCCTGCCGCAGCAGCGCGATCACCCGCTGGCACTTGCCCAATGCATACGCGCCGACGACGTGGGTGCGCTCAGGGAACAACGCGACGCTCCCCAGCAGCCGAGAAATCTCGTCGCTGGCCGGCGGGTGCTGGAACACCGGCAGCGCGAAGGTCGCCTCCGTCACGAACACGTCGCACGGGATCGGCTCGAACGGGCGGCAGGTCGGGTCCGCGGCGCGCTTGTAGTCGCCGGAAACGACGGCCCGGCTGCCGCGCCATTCCATTGCCACCTGCGCCGCGCCCAGCACGTGCCCGGCCGGCTGCAGCCAGACGCGCACCTCGCCCACCGTGACCACCTGGCCATACGGCTGCTCCTGCTGCACCGTCCCGGCGCCGGCCGCCCCCATGCGCACCCGCATGATTGCCATCGTTTCCGGGCTGGCCAGCACGTGGGCGTGGCCGGGGCGGGCATGGTCGGCGTGGGCGTGGGTGATGACGGCGCGGTCCACCGGGCGCACCGGGTCGATGAAGAAGCCGCCGGGCTCGCAGTACAGGCCGTCGGGCAGGACCTTGAGCCAGGTGTCCGGGTGGGGCATCCCCGTCACCTAGCGCGCCGTCACCCCGGCCGCTATGGGTGGGCCGAACGGGGGGACGGGCGCCATGGCATACCGGCTGCCGGAGCTGACCGAGGCCGCCATGACGGCGGAGCAGCGCCGGGTCGCGGACGCCATCAAGGCCGGGCCGCGCGGCAAGCTGGAAGGCCCGTTGCTGGCCTGGCTGCACAGCCCGGCGCTGGCGGAGCGCGCCCAGGCGCTCGGCGCGTTCTGCCGCTACGGCACCTCCCTGCCGCCGCGGCTGAGCGAGCTGGCGGTCCTCACCACGGGCGCGCACTGGCAAGCCGGCTTCGAATGGCACGTCCACGCCCCCCTGGCGCTGGCCGCCGGCCTGGACCCGGCGGCGGTGGAGGCGCTGCGCACCGGCGGCACGCCGCACTTCGAGGCGGAGGACGAGCAGGCGGTCTGGCGCTTCACCCACCACCTGCTGCGGGACCGCGAGGTGCCGGAGGCGACCTACCGGACGGTGGAGGGCTTGCTGGGAACGCAAGCCGTGGTCGAGCTGGTGGGGCTGCTTGGCTACTACGGGCTGATTTCGATGACGATCAAGGCGTTCGGGGTGCCGCTGCCGGAGGGGGCTGCGGAGCCGTTCTGACCGGCCGCCCCAATCGCCCCACCAAGCACCCGCCTCGGACACAATCCCGGCCTCAGCCCGGCGCAATCGGCTGGCGTGATGCGTGGGCGTCAGAGCGTGACGCGCGCAACCCCCGAGGCCGACCATGCATCTCCCGCCCGAGCGCCCGCTGCCTCTCGCCAGCACCATGTCCACCCGTCACGCCGCGCCCGAGCCGTGGCTGCGGCACCTCTGCTTCTTCGGGCCGGTCGCGGCCATCACCGTGGCGGCGCTGGCGCTGGCGCTGCACGCGATGCCGCTCGCGGGCGGCGCCCGGGTGCTCTACGCAGCGGCTGTGGCGGTCAACGTCGGGCTGCTCGCGCTGGCGTCCTGGGGCGGGGTGCTGGGCGGCATCGTGGCGCTTGGGGAGCGGCTCGCCGGCAAGGCGGCCGGCCCGGTGCTGCGCCCGCCCACCGGCCAAGCCCGCACCGCCGTGCTGCTGCCGGTCTATGAGGAGGATCCGGTCCGCGTGTTCGCCGCCGCCGCCGTCATGCGGGACTCCCTGGCGCGGGAGCGGCTGGGGGCGGCGGACATCTTCGTGCTCAGCGACACCCGCTCAACCGCGGGCGCGGCGGCGGAGGAGCAGGCCTATCGCCGGGCATTGGCCATGCAGCCGGCCGATGGCCCGGCCATCCACTACCGCCGCCGGGTGTGCAACGACGGGCGCAAGGCGGGCAACATCGCCGAGTTCTGCGGACGCTGGGGCGCCGCCTACGACTTCATGGTGGTGCTGGATGCGGACAGCCTGATGACGGGGGCGGCGGTCGCCACCCTGGTGGGCGCCATGGAGGCCAACCCGCGCGCCGGGCTGGTGCAGTCCATGTGCTACCCGGTCGGCCGCGCCAGCCTGTTCGCCCGCGCGCAGCAGTTCGCAGCAAGGCTGCAAGGGCCGCTGCTGGCCCGCGGCGCCGCGTTCTGGCAAGGGCCGCGCGGCAGCTACTGGGGGCACAACGCCATCATCCGCATCGCCGCCTTCGCCGCCCATTGCGGGCTGCCGGAGCTGCCCGGGGCCGCGCCGCTCGGCGGCGAAATCCTGTGCCACGACACCGTGGAGGCGGCGCTGATGCTGCGCGCCGGCTGGGACGCCTGGCTGCTGCCGGACATCGGCGGCTCCTGGGAGGAGACGCCCACCAACCTGCTCGACCACCTGCAGCGGGACCGCCGCTGGTGCCAGGGCAACCTGCAGCACGCCGCCGTGCTGCGGGCGGAGGGGCTGAAGCCCGCCTCCCTGCTGCACCTCGGCCAGGGCATCCTGCACTACTTGTCCGCGCCGCTGTTCATGGCGCTGCTCGCCTTGTCCGCGCTGCCGGGCGTGCGCCTGGCCAGGGGCGGGTGGGCGCTGGACGCAACCGTGCTCGCCTTGCTGTTCGGCCCGCGGCTGCTGGCGCTGGCGGCCGCGCTGGCGGACGGCGCGGCCTCGGCCAGCCTGGG
>CAXTNC010000256.1:0-3709 GCA_964245495.1 uncultured Acetobacteraceae bacterium | reverse complement strand
GTCCCTCGGGCACGGCCGCCACGGGCGGCAAGGTCGGCCCGCTGGCGCGCCGCGCCGCCGGCGGCCTGGAAGCCTCGCCGGGCGAGGCCCGGCGTATCGGCGAAGGCCGGGCCGCCAAGGTGAGGCGGTGCGCCTTGCCGACCACGGCGTTCTTGGAGATCCCCATGCGGCGGCCGATCTCGGCCGTGGAATGGCCTTGCGTCCAGAACGCCTTCAACCGGTCGATGGCGTCGTCTGTCCAATCCATGGCTAGTGCCTTCTTCGAGGGTGACCGCAAGATACGGTAAACCCCCGAAGGCAGCGAGAACCAGCCTCGAACCGCAGAAACTTGTGGGTAACTCGCCGCCGGCCACAATCTCTTGTGGTCAAGCCGGGAGCTGGCAGCCGTTCAGCCGTGGTGAACGGTCGTCTCGCGCACCGTGGCCGCGGGCGCCGCCGGGTTGGCCGCGCCAGGGACGGCGCCAGGGGCTGCGATGGTGCCGGACGGGCGCTCGGCCGTGGCCTCCATGGAAGCGTCGTCCTCCGCCATGGTCTTCTTGAACGACTTGATGCCCTTGGCGAAATCGCCCATCAGGCCGCTGACCTTGCCGCTGCCGAACAGCAGCAGGACGACCAGAAGAACGATCATCCAGTGCCAGATGCTTAAACCGCCCATCACTTCCTCCTGGCGGGACGAACACCCCGCGGATACGCTTCAGCCTTCACCCCGGGACGGGCCGCAGCCCGTGCCTATCCTGTGCAGATGGCGGCAGGCCGGCTGTGCTTCAACCTTGCGCCCCGAGCAGCCCGCGTGCCTGCGCCGCATCCGCCGCGATCTGCCCCCGCAGCTCCTCCAGCCCGGCGAAGCGCCGCTCCGCCCGCAGGAAGGCATGGAGCGACACGTCCAGCTCCCGGCCGTACAGGTCGCCGTCGTAGTCGAACAGGTGCGCCTCCACCCGGCTGACCGCGCCCTCCGCCACCGTCGGGCGGCGTCCGATGTTGGCGACGCCGGGCACGGTTCGGCCGTCCACGGTCGCCGTCACGGCGTACACGCCGCGCGCCGGCTCCAGCTGGCGGCCGAGTGCGATGTTGGCGGTCGGGAAGCCGATGGTGCGGCCGCGCGCATCCCCGTGCGACACGGCGCCGCGGATGCTCCAAGGGCGGCCAAGGTCCGCGGCGGCGCGTTCCGGGTAGCCATCCTGCAAGGCGCGCCGGATGCGGGTCGAGCTGATCACGCCCTGCGCGTCCGCCAGCGGCGGCACCACCGTCAGCCCCATGCCGTGCGCCTCCGCCCGCTGCGCCAGCATGGCCAGGTCGCCGCCGCGGCGATGGCCGAAGGCGAAGTCCGGCCCGCAGGCCAGGTGCACGGCGCCCAGCGCCCCTTGCAGCACCTCCGTCACGAACTGCTCCGCGGACAGCAGGCTGAACGCCCGGTCGAACTGGACCTCCACCACCCGGCTCACCCCGAGAAGGGCCAGCGCGTCCGCCCGCGCGTCCGGCAGGGTGAGGCGGAACGGCGGGTCGTCCGGGCGGAACAGCTCGCGCGGGTGCGGCTCGAAGGTCAGCACCGCCAGGGGGGCGTCCGGCCGGGCCGCGTGGGCGCTGGCCAGCACGTGGGCGTGGCCGCGATGCACGCCGTCGAAGTTGCCGAGCGCCACCGTCGCGCCCCGCGCCTCCGGAGGCAGTGCCCGCCAGTCCCCGTAACGCTGCATCGCCTGCCTCCTCCGGCGTTGTCGCGGCGGCGGCGGCGGTTGGCAAGGGGCGGCGCGATGCCGTAAGGGCGAGGCTCGCCCTGATGGGAGCCGCCATGGACCGCCACGCCGATGCCGCCGCGCTGCTGCTGGGCGCCTGGCGGGATCCGTCGCGGAAGCTCCATGCCTTTCCCGCCGCCCTGGCGCCGCCGGACGAGGCGGCAGCCTACGCGGTGCAGCGCCGGGTCAGCGCCGGGCTGGGGCCGGTCGGCGGCTGGAAGGTGGGCGCGCCCGGCCCGCACGGCCCGCCCAGCGCCGCCCCTCTGCCCGCCGGCGGCATCCATCCCAGCCCGCACCGCGCCCCGGCCAACGCCCGCGCCCTGCGCGGGGTGGAGGCGGAGATCGCCTTCCGCCTCGGCGCCGACCTGCCGCCCCGCGCCGCGCCCTACGGCCGCGCCGAGGTGGTGTCCGCCATCGCGTGCTGCCTGCCCGCCATCGAGATCCTGGACTCCCGCTTCGCCGACCCGGCGGCCATGGACCCGTTCTCCCTGCTGGCCGACAGCCTCAGCCATGGCGCCCTGGTGTTCGGCGCCCCCGCCGCCAACTGGCGGGGCATCGACTTCGCCCGGGAAGGCGTACGCGTGCTGGTGGACGGGGCGGAGCTGAAAACCGCCACGGCGAACCCGGCGGGCGACATGATCCGCCTCATCCAATGGCTCGCCAACGCCGGCGCGCGCTGGGCGGGCGGGCTGAAGGCCGGCCAGTACGTCACCTGCGGCTCCTGGACCGGCAAGGACTTCGTGGGTCCCGGCGCCCAGGTGCAGGTCGAGTTCGCCCATGCCGGCCACGCCGCCGTGGAGTTCGCGGGGTGACCCTTGCTTCAAGCACGGGTCCTTCAAGCACGGGCGCCCTGATCGTCGGCGCCGGCCCGGGCCTGTCCGCCTCCTTCGCCCGCCTGCTCGCCCGGCGCGGCCACGCGGTGGCCCTGGCGGCGCGGGACGTGGGCAAGCTGGCGGCGCTCGCGGCCGAGACCGGCGCCGCCCTGCACGCCTGCGACGCGTCCGACCCGGCGGCGGTGGCCGCCCTGTTCGACGCCGCCGGGTCGCCCGGCATCGTGCTCTGCAACGCCAGCAGCCGCGTCCGCGGCCCGCTCACGGAACTGGACCCGGACACCATCGCCGCCACGGCCGCGGTCATGGACCAGCCCCGCTCGGCCTGGACGGACGAGATCACGGGGCGCCCCTGGGTCGGGCGGTTCTGAAACTCGGCCGGCGCGGCGCTCGTTGCTGTGCTGCAGAATGCGGGAGAGCCGGATGCTGACCAGGACGGCCATCTACGAGGGCGAGATCCACGCCGGCCAGGAGGAGGAGTTCTTCCGCCGGGTGCGGGAGGAGCTGCAGCCGATCTGGCAGCGCTTCCCCGGCGTGCTGGCCGTGCGGGTGCAGCGCCTGCGCTCGGCGGACCAGGACGCGCGCCCGATCCCCATGATCCTGGAGATGGACTTCCCCGACCAGGCCGCCATCGACGCCTGCCTGGCGTCGCCCATTCGCCCGCAGGCGCATGACGCGACGATGCAGGTGATGAAGCTGTTCAACGGCCGGTTCTACCACTTGGTCACGGAAGCAACGACGCTGCCGCCTGCGGAACAACGCCCCTTCTGTTAGTTCCGCAAACAAAAGCTTGCGCCCGTCCGCGCCGTATGGCCTTCTGCCGTTCCCGTGCGCGCCGCCCCCTGCCAAACCGACCAGCAAGCCCACGACGCGCCGTACTACCGCGGCGCGCTGCACGGCATGATCGACCTCGGCGCCAGCATGGCCCGCATGGTGCACGACCAGGCCGCCCAGCAATGCCAGGCCGCCGCCAAGACCGGCGAGCTGGCCCAGGGCCTGCCCGGCCTGGCCGCCGCCTTCGACCGCCTCGCCCGCTGCGTGCGCCGCAGCGTCCGGCTGGCCTGCCACCTGGACCAGCTGCGCCCAGCCCGCGCCGCAGCGCCTAGCCGCATGATGGCCCGCCGGCGCGTGCTGCGCGCCGTGCAGGAC
>CAXTNC010000255.1:0-3767 GCA_964245495.1 uncultured Acetobacteraceae bacterium | reverse complement strand
GATGTGCCGGCGCTGGTTGTGGACTCACGACAACCAACTCTTTGTCGTGACCTGCCCAGCAATCAGTAGAATGAGGCGATCTTCCTTACGACAAGCCCGCAGCAATCAGTTGACGGCAAACCTGCTCCGTCGGAGGTTGTCGCGGGCAGCCAGGGTGCGCGGCAGATGGAGCTGGTCGGCTACGCGCGGGTGTCCACCCGCGATGGGAAGCAAGTGCTTGATCGCCAGCTCGACGCACTCCGGACCGCGGGTTGCGCCCGCATCTTCGAGGACCGCGGCAGCGGCGCCAGCACGGACCGGCCCGGTTTGAAGGAGTGCCTGGGCTATCTCCGCCGCGACGACGTGCTGATCGTGCTCGACCTGGACCGTCTCGGCCGGCTCGCTGGCGAGTTGATCCGACTGGTGGACGAGATGCAAGCCCGCGGCGTGGGTTTTCGGGCGCTCAACGCCTCGTTCGACACCACGACACCCGTAGGCCGGGCCTTCCTGCAGATTCAGGCTGCCTTCGCCGAGATGGAGCGCAACGTCATCCGCCAGCGGGTCAAGCAGGGTGTCGCCGCCGCGCGCGCACGCGGGCGCAAGGGCGGCAGACCGCGCCTGATGACCCCGGAGCGGCTGAGCTACGCCCAGCACCTCATGGCCGACCGGGCGCGCAGCATTCCCTCTATCTGCCGCGAGCTGGGCAATGTGCCCGCCAGCACGCTCTACCACTACCTGCACGCCGATGGCACGCTGAAGGCGCCCGGGCTGAAACTGCTCGGCGGCGCCGTGGACGTGGCAGCACCGGCCAGCTCAACTCCCGCAACAGCCTGAACCGGCATGACGGCCGAAGACGACGCCCTCACCCGGGATTGGGCGCTGACGCCCGCGGATGCGGCCGAGGTGCTGCGGGGCCGCCGCGTCGATCACCGTCTGCGCTGCGCCGTCCAGCTCTGCGCGCTCCGCGCCACCGGCCGGTTCGCGGCCGACTATCGCCGCGTTCCGCCCGAGGCGGTGAACCATCTGGCCCACCAACTCGGCCTCGACCCGGTGCTGGTCCTGCCCGGCTCGGCGCGGCCCGCGACTGAAAGCGCCCAGCTCGCGCGCATCCGCCGCCACTTGGGCTGGCACGAGTTCGACGGAGCCGCCGAGCAGGCGTTGCACGCCCGGCTGCAGGAGCGTGCGGCCGAGGGCATGACCCCGAAGCCATTGCTCGCGCTGGCCGGGGACCTGCTCCGCGCTGCCCGCGTCGTGGCGCCGGCGCCCAGCACCCTGGAACGCCTGGTCGCCTCCGTCGCGGCCCACGCCGTGCAAGACCTGTTCGAGCGGCTCTCGGCCGGCTTGCCCGAGCAGCTGCGCGACGCCATCGAGGACCTGGTGGACGTGCCTGAGGGCGGGCACCGTTCCTCGCTCGCCCTGCTCAAGGAGCCGCCGCCGGCCGCGCGGGCGTCAGCCGTCGCAGGCCGCCTGGCGAAACTGGGCCTCGTGGAAGATCTGCTCGGCGCCGGTGCGGACCTGTCCGCCGCCACGCCGCAGCTCATGCAGCACCTGGCAAGCCTTGGGCGGCGATACGACGTCCAGGCCCTCCGGCGCTTTGCGCCGCCCAAGCGCCACGCCCTCGTCGCCGTCTTCCTGGTCGAGACCCGCAAGGGGCTGCTGGACCAGGTGGTGGCCATGCACGACCAGTACATGACGGGGCTGGAGCGGCGCTCGCGGCTCGCGTTCGAGGACAAGCAGCGTGCCCTGCGCCGCCAGGCCAAGCGCGGCCTTGACGTTCTGCTCGGCGCCATGGACGTGCTGCTCGGTGCCGACCGCGCGGCGCCCGTCGGCTCGCTCTACGAAGCGCTGGACGAAGCCGAGCTGCGCCGGGCGGGCGCGGACTGCCGGGCCTTTGCCAGCCTGGAGGAGCGCGGGCTCGCGGACGAGCACGCCGCGCGCTACGCCGACCTGCGCCGCTACCTGTCTACTTTTCTGCGGCTGCCCTTCGAGGCCGCGGCCGGCAGCGAGGCGCTGCTCGTGGCCATCGAAGTCGCGCGCAAGCTGGACGCGGGCGGATCGGAGAAGCTGCTCGACGACGTGCCCAGGCACTTCATCCCGGCGTCCTGGCGCAAGGCGGCGTATGCCGGCGGCAGCCGCCCGCGCCGAGCCTTGTGGGAAATCGCGCTTGCCCTTGCAGTGCGCGATGCACTCCGCTCGGGCGACCTGTTCCTGCCGGCCAGCGCCGCCACGTCGCGTTCTGGAACCTGCTGATGGGCGAGAAGCAGTGGGCAGAGGCAAAGGAGGACGCCTACGCCCAGCTCTGCGCGCCGCCGCGGCCCAGCGATGCCTTTGCCGCGCTGCGTGCCCGGTTCGACGAGGCTGCCGGCGCCCTGACGCGCGGGCTGCCCCGCAAGCTGTTCGCGCGCATCCAGGCCGGCGAGCTGCGGCTGCGCCAGCCCGATGCGCTGCCACTCTCGCCCAGCTTGCGGAAGCTCAGGGCCGTGATCGCGTCCAGCATGCAGCAGGTCCGGGTGGAGGACATGCTGCGCCAGGTGGACCACTGGACCGGGCTGACCCGCGCCCTGGTTCCGCTCGGCGGCTACGAGCCGAGGTCCGGGGGCGAGGACGCCTATCGCACCCTGCTCGCGGCCCTGATCGCCCATGGCACCAACCTGGGCGTGGCCGCGATGAGCGGCAGCATCGAGGGCATGACGCCCGACCGCCTCCACCACGCCTCGCAATGGTTCCTACGCGAGGCGACGCTGAAAGCGGCAAGCGGGTGCGTAGTGGATCACCACCACCGGCTCCCCTTCAGCGCCACCTGGGGCGACGGGAGCTTGTCGTCGTCCGACGGCCAGCGCTTCGCCGTGCAGCGGGATGGGCTCTTGGGCGCGGTCTATCCCAGGCACTTCGGCTACTACGACCGGGCACTCACGCTTTACACCCACTTGTCCGACCGGTTCGGGGTGTTCGCCACCCAGGCGATCCCCTGCGCCCCGCGCGAGGCCGGCTACGTGCTGGACGGGTTGCTGGAGAACGACACGCTGGTCAGGCCGCAGGCCCACACGACGGACACCCACGGCTTCACCGAGCAACTGTTCGGGCTGTGCCACCTGCTCGGCATCGCCTTCATGCCGCGGCTGAAGGACTTGCCGGACCAGCACCTCTACAAGCTGGACAAGACCGCCGACCACGGCCCGATCGAGCCCTTGTTCCGGGGCGCGGTGGACGAGGCGCTCATCGCCGAGCAATGGGACCAGCTCGTGCGGATCGCGGCATCGCTCCGGGACCGCACGGCGCCCGCGCACGTCGTCCTGCAACGCCTCATCAACGCATCGCCCGCAGATCGTGTTTCCAAGGCGCTGACCGCCTTGGGACGTGCCTGCAAGACGGTGTTCATCTTGCGCTACCTGCACGAAGAGCCGACGCGCCTGGCCATCCAGCGCCAGCTCAACCGCGGCGAGGCCCGCCACGCGCTCGCACGCTGGCTGTCCTTCGCCAACAGGGGCGAGTTCCGGGTGGGCGACTACGAAGAGGTGATGAACAAGGCGAGCTGCCTCGGGCTGCTGTCCAATGCCGCCGTGCTGTGGAACACGGTGCAGATCGAGCGCGTGGCGGGCCGGCTGCGCGCGGGCGGGGCCGAGATCGACCCCGCCGACCTTGCCCACGTCTGGCCGCTGCAACACGCCCGCGTCATCCCGAACGGGACATACTTCATGGGCTGGGCGCAGAACGAGATGGTTGGATTGGCAGCAGACTGACCCAGCTCAGGCCCTTACCGTAAATTTCCGCACGAATGCTGCCAGCAG
>CAXTNC010000254.1:0-3794 GCA_964245495.1 uncultured Acetobacteraceae bacterium | reverse complement strand
GCGTCGGGCCGATGACGGGTGCGAAGATCACCGCGATCGCCACCACGCCGAACGCCTTGCCGCGCTGCGCCGGCTCGAACGTGTCCAGGATGATGGATTGCTGGTTGGGCTGCAATCCGCCGCCGAAGAAGCCTTGCAGCAGGCGGAAGCAGATCAGCTCGCCCAGGCTGGTGCTGGTGCCGCACAGGAAGGACGCCGCCGTGAACATGGCGATGCAGATCAGGAAGTAGCGCTTGCGCCCGATCAGCCGGGCGAGGAAGCCCGAGATCGGCAGCACGATGCCGTTGGCCACCAGGTAGGAGGTCAGCGCCCAGGTCGCGTCGTCGTAGGAGGCGGACACCGAGCCTGCGATGTGCGGCAGGCTGACGTTGATGATGGAGGTGTCCAGCACCTCCATGAACGTCGCCGTGGTGACGACGATGGCGATCAGCCAAGGGTTGGCGCGCGGTTTCCAGGCGGCGTCGGACGCCGGAGCTGCGGTGGCGGCGGCGCTCAAGGAAGCGCTATCTCACCGTCACGGTGGGCACCACGGACAGGCCGAGCGGCAGCGGCGCCGCCGGGTCCAGGCCGCGGTCGATCACCAGCTTGACCGGCACGCGCTGCACGATCTTGACGAAGTTGCCGGTGGCGTTCTCCGGCGGGAAGGCGGTGAACTTGGAGCCGGAGCCAAGCTGCACGCTGTCCACGTGGCCTTCGAGCTTGAGGCCCGGGTAGGCGTCCACCGCGATGGCGGCCTTCTGCCCCGGCCGCATGTGGTTCAGCTGGCTCTCCTTGAAGTTCGCCGTCACCCACACCTGCGGCGTCACGATGGAGAAGATGGTGGCGCCCACCTGGAGGTAGTTGCCCACCTCGATGTTGCGCTTGGTGATCCAGCCGTCCTGCGGCGCGGTGATCGTGGTGTAGCTGAGGTTCAGCTCCGCCTGCTCCAGCGAGATTTGCGCCTGCTTGCCCTGGCCGCCGAACTGGGCGATCTGCTGGTCGGCGGTGCCGATGTTCTGCTGCACCGGCTCGGCCTGCTGCACCGCCGCCTGCGCGGCCAGCACCTGGCCCTGCGCCTGCTGCAGCGCGGCGGTGGACTGGTCCACGCTCTGCTGCGACGTGGCTTCCCGCGTGATGGCGTGCTGGCGCTTGTAGTCGGCCTGCGCCTGGAACAGCTGGCCCTGCGCCTGCTGCAATTGGCCCTGCGCTTGCAGCAGCCTCGCCGGGAAGTTCTTGCGGGCGATCTCGGCGTTGAGCTTGGCCGAATCCCCCTGCGCCTTGCTCACGATCAGGTTGGCCCGCGCGTTGTCCCGCGCCACGATGTAGTCCCGCGGGTCGATGCGGGCGAGCACCTGGCCGGCCTTGACCGGCTGGTTGTCGTCCACCAGCAGCTCGATCACGTAGCCTGCCACCTTGGGCGAGATGGTCAGCGCCCGGCCGTCCGTGTAGGCGTCGTCGGTGGACTCGGTGCCCTGGGTGGAAAAGTAGTAGTAGACGCCACCGGCCACCGCCAGCAGCACGGCCAGGCCGCCGATGACCCTGACCCAGGGCGAGGCCCGCTTGGCGCTCTGCTCCTGTTCCTTCTCCTGCTTCTTGTCCTCGGCCTTGCCGTCCTTGGCCGAGGACTGCCTCTCGTCCTGCTTGCCATCCTTGCCGTCGTCCTTGTCCGGGCGGCTGCGGCCGGGCAACTGCTCCTCCGCCCTCGGCGAGGATTTGGGCGGGGACCCGGACGGAACTTGGGACGGAACTTGGGACGAGGCCGGGGGCGCAGGCCGGGGCTGGTCGTGCTGGCGGAGGTTCTCTTCGTCCAGGCTCACAGGTGAAACTCCCGATCACGGCCGGCCAACGCCCGGCTGACCGATCGGTCATCGCACACCAGGGCCTATCTCGCAAAGGCCTGCGTGCGGACCAGCCGGGCATACAGCCCGTCGCGGCGCATCAGTTCCGCGTGGGTGCCCTGCTCCACGGCTGCGCCGTCCGCCATCGCCACCACCAGGTCGGCGTCCCGCACGGTGGACAGGCGGTGCGCCACCACCACCGTGGTGCGCCCGGCGCGCAGCCGAACCAGCGCCTCCTGCACCGCCGCCTCGCTTTGCGCGTCGAGCGCGGAGGTCGCCTCGTCCAGCAGCAGCACCCGCGGGTTGCGCAGCAGGGCGCGGGCCAGCGCCACCCGCTGCCGCTGCCCGCCGGACAGCCGCCCGCCGCCGGTGCCCACCATCATGCCGAACCCGTCCGGCAGGTCCTCGATGAACCCGGCTGCCGCCGCGTCCGCCGCCGCCGCGATGTCCGCCGCGTCCGCGCCGGGCCGGCCGAGCGCGATGTTGGCGCCCACCGTGTCGTCGAACAGCAGCGTGTCCTGCGCCACGTAGGCGATGGCGTCCCGCAGGCTGTCCAGCGTGACCTGCCGCACGTCCGCCCCGTCCACCGTGATGCGCCCGCCGTTCACGTCGTGCAGGCGGGGGATCAGCGCCAGCGCCGTCGACTTGCCGGCGCCGGACGCGCCGACCAGGGCCACGGTGGCGCCGGGTTCCGCGACGAAGGAGAGGCCGCGCAACCCTTCCCGCCCGTCCGGGTAGGCGAAGCCCACGTCCTCGAACACGACCCGGCCCTTGCCGGCCGGCAGCGCCTGGGCGCCGGGCCGCTCGACGATGCCGGGCGGCTCGTCGATGACGGAGAACACCCGCAGGAGGCCGGCCAGCCCTTCCTGGACCGCGGCGTTCAAGGAGCCGAGCGCCCGCAGCGGCTGGGAGGCGATCAGCAGGGCGGCGACAAAGCCGGTGAAGTTGCCGACGCTGCTGGTCCCGTTGGCCGCCCGCCAGCCGGCGAAGCCCATGACGGCCGCCACCGCCGCCCCGCCCAGCACCTCCAGCATCGGGTCCACGCCCGAGCGGGTGCGGGTCATGCGCATCAGGGCGCGGCTGAGCTGCCCGAACGCCTCGTTGGCGCGCGCCGTTTCGCTGGCCTCCAGCCGGTAGGCGCGCACCGTGCGGGCCTGGCTGAAGCTTTCCGTCAGCAGGCTCGCCGTCTCGCCCATGCGCTCCTGCATCCCGCCCGACGCCCGGCGGATGCGCTTGCCGATGCGCTGGATGGGCAGGGCGGCCAAGGGATACAGGCAGGCCGCGATCAGGCTCAGCACCCAGTCTAGGTACAGCATGGAGGCGATCAGCCCCGCCACCGTGATGCCGTTGGCGATGCCGCCCACCGCGCGGGTCAGCGCCTCGCGGATGGTGGCGGCGTCCGTGGTGAAGCGGGCGGCGAGCTTGGCCGGGGACTCCCGCTCCACCCGCGCCAGGTCGGCGAACGTCAGGTGGGCGAACATGCGGCCTTGCAGCTCGCGGATGGTGCGCAGCACGAGGTTCTGCGTCAGCACCGTTTGCCCGTAGGTGGCGGCGGCCTTGGCGGCCGTGATGACCACCACCAGCGCCGGCACCTGGTACAGGATGCGCCGGTCCTTGGCCGCGAACATGGAAAACGCGTGGTCGATCACCACCGGGTACAACGCGGTCAGCCCCGCCATGACGGCCGTGAGGACCAGCACCACGAACACTCGGCCGCGGTGGCGGCGCAGGTGCTCGCGCCACAGCCGCCGCAGCAGGGTGGCGCTGCGGTCCTCCGCCGGAATGGCCTGGATCACCGGCATGAAGGTTTCCAAAGGATGACCGTCCTTCGGTGGGTCCAGGGCAAAGCCCTGGGCTTGCTGGCCAGACACCCCCGCCTCTTAACAGGCCGCCGCCCGCCGAGCCAACTCCGCCCGGCACGCCGCCGCGTCGGCCCGGCAGCCGCCTTCCAGCCACCATCCCCGCACCGCGCGCAGC
>CAXTNC010000253.1:0-3795 GCA_964245495.1 uncultured Acetobacteraceae bacterium | reverse complement strand
GGGGTACGCCTCATATTGCGCGGCAAGCCGGGCATCGGTTGCGTCGGTCATTGGCCAGACCTATCCCGGCCCCATGACACCTGCCAGGGCCTCGCCTGCCTCATGATGCGTCAGCCCGCATTGGCCAACTTGTCATGGACGGACGGTGCGGACCCGCCTCAAACGGTTAAGCAGGCTCGGGAACGGCCGTATTCAAAAGCTTGCTCAGCTAGGCCGCCGCCGAACGGCCATAACCATGCCCAGCGCGCTTGCCAGCAAGGCCAGTGAGGCTGGTTCCGGCACATCCGTGACCGTGACCGACCCGTTGCCCCCGGTGTTCGCGTCCGCCATCAGCACCACGTCCTGAACGTTGGCTGCCACGAACGAGCCGCCGCCGCCGCCGGCCGCAATCGCCCCATCGCCGCCGCCGCCGCCGGAATAGCCGCCGCCGCCGCCGCCGCCGGAATAGCCGCCGCCGCCGCCGCCGCCGTAGCCGCCGTTGTTGAGCGGGTTCACGCCGTCGATCAGGTCACCCATGCCGCCGGCGAAGCTGGGCGCCGCGAACCCTCCCTTGCCGGACCCGACAGGATCGGATGCGTCGCTGCCGCCCGCACCGAGGAATCCGGCGCCACCGGCTCCGTCGTCAAGCCCGGCATTCCCGCCCGCGCCGCCAAGGCCGGCCATCCCGCCTGCGCCGCCGTTGATGCCGTCGCCGTTGGCGCCGCTGGCTGTGACCGTGGCGCCGATGCCCGCATCGAAGCTTTGCCCCGCGCCGCCGCCGCCGCCGGCCGCCGTCAGCAAGCCCGACGTGCCGGTGAACACGAAGCTCCCGCCGCCGCCGCCGCCGGCATGGAAGCTGCCGAAGTTGCCGGTCCCGCCCGCGCCGCCGACCACGATCTCGAGCACTGTGCCGGCTGCAAGGTTGACCAAGCCGCCGGCCAGCGCCCCGGCTCCGCCTGCGATGGCGTTGCCGGTCCCGGAGTCCATGCCCGTGCCGCCCGTGCCGCCCAGCGCGGTGATGCTGTACAGGCCCGTCTGCGTGATCGTGTCGGTCTGTGTTCCCCCCGTGTAGCTGAACACCGTCGCGTGCGCCGCTGATGCCAGCGCCAGCAGCGGCATCCCTGCCAAGATGAACGCTCTCATGTCCTGCCTTCCTGTTTCTTCCGCTTGATTGCTGGTGTCAGGCTATTGGGCGGCCGTGCTGCAACCCAGGCCCGGATACTGGTAGCCAGCCACGCCCATGGTGCGCCAGGCGGCAGGGAAGCGCCCATGGCTGCGGTATGAGGCGATGAACTGGAACCGGCTCTCGTCGAGGTTCGCCCGGGCGGCAGGCGTGGCCTTCAGCTCCATCACCTGCGAGCCCACGCCGGTGAAGACCGGCCAGGTTGGCAAGCCGGCCCCGTTGGGATTGCCGGTCTTGGCGAAGTTGGTCCAGTACGACTGGAGCAGGTCGGAGAACTGCTGGTCGGCCGTGCTCGCCGCTGGTCCTTTCGGGTTGTACGACGGTTGCGTGGAACTCACGGTCCCGAACACGAACGGTATCTCGGCCGTGTGAGGCGCGATGGGCGAGTAAGGCGACGTGTAGGTGAAGTTGTATGCGTAAGCGTTCGCGGCGCCTGCATGGCGCGACAGGTTGAGCGCCGACCAGGTTTGCTCGGCGATGGTGATGTCGCCAGTCAACTGGTAGGCGGACGGCGTCGCCTGGGCGTCGGTGTTCGCCGGGTAGAGCGCGTTGAACTGAGGCAGGCAGCGGCTGCCGAACAGGTTGGCCGCAGCGCCATCAAAGGCGGACGCCGTCGCGTGCGGGGGAGCGAACGACACGAACGGAAGGTACTCCAACGCGTTCCAGCCAGCCATCAAGGGGATGCCGGAGACTTGGCCGCGCGCGAACGTTTCAGCCGGCGAGATCGGCAGGATGTTCCCGTCGAGGTTGGGCGAGATCGGGAACTGCGCCACGGCCAGGGTGTAGGGGTCTGCCGCGTTGATCGTCATCGCGTCGACGGAGCGGAGATCCTGGTTGGGAGGGAACTTGGCCACGAACGCCGCTCCCAGCGCGTCCGCCTCCGCATGGGTGGCGATGGATCCGGTGTCGCCAAGGTCCCAGAATGCCCCGCTTTCCAGGATGGCGCCCTCGATCAAGCCGCGCGCCTTTGGTGACGACAGCAGCAGGCCCACCGCGTGAGCGCCGCCCGACTCGCCGAAGATGGTCACCCGGTTGGGGTCGCCGCCAAACGCCGCGATGTTCTGCTTGACCCAGTTGAGGGCCGCGATCTGGTCCATCAGCCCGTAGTTGCCGGACGTGCCGGCTTCCGCGTCCAGCTGCTTGTCAGCCAGGAAGCCCAGCACGCCCACCCGGTAGTTCAGGCTCACGACCACCACGTCATGCGCGGCGAGGCTGGAGCCGTCATACCTTGGTTCCGACGACGAGCCGAACTGGAATCCGCCGCCGTAGATCCAGACCATGACCGCCTTGGGGACGGCGGGGGCAGGGCTTGGCGTCCAAACGTTCAGCGTCAGGCAGTCTTCGCTTTGGGCAGGGTTCGGCGCCAGGGCGGCGATGCAGGACGCGCCGAAGTTGGACGCGTCCAACACGCCCGTCCTCGGCTGCGCCGGCTGCGGGGCACGCCAGCGCAACGGTCCCACCGGCGGGGCCGCGTAGGGAATGCCCTTGAACGAGACCACGCCGTTCGCATCGGGCGGATTGCCTTGCACCGGTCCGGACAGTGTTTGGACAGGCGATGCCGTCTGCGCCTCCGCTGCCACTGCCGTGGCCGCAAGTGCGAAAGAGGCCGCCAAAATGCACGCTGATGTTCGCCTCACGCTTTCCCACCTATGTTTCGCCTGCTTTGCAGGTCGCTAAGATCAAACCATGCATCCTGCATGGTAAAGTGCACGGCCCCATCTAGCCTTGATCGGTTGGAAAACGTCAAGTGGTTCAAATAATGAGAACGGTTCTCCGTGACTGCATCAGGCTGACGGCCTCGGCTCAGGACATGCGCTGATGGCGCATGACGTGCCGTTTGCCCCTAAACTTGACAAGCCTTTTGGCGCTGCCCAGCGGGGAGCGGCGCACCTTCCTGGAAGGTCGCGACGAGACGGAGCTTCGCGGCACCTGCAAGCGGCATGGCTTCATCCCCATCGGCTTCGGCCCGCGCCGGGCGCAGGTGGTCCCGGCACGGATGCCGCCGTGACAGGACCCGTGGAATGCTTCGCCGCCAGCATCACCGGCCGGCCGTCGTGAATGGCGGCAGGATCGTGCCGGCCGGCCGGCTCAGGACCTCCGAGCGGCTTGCCGCGGCAGTGAACCGCACAAGCATCCATGACGCGACGGGGTTGCAGAGGTGCAAGCTGGCGTCCAGCCACGACCTGCTCGGTCCGCAACAAAGCCTTTGGCGCGGTCCCTGTCAGCGGTCGAGCGACGTGCGGACGCTTTCGATCAGGGTTTCCATCTCCGTCAGCGGGCCGCCGTCCAGGTCTGCCAGCGCGGCTGCCACCTTGGACGCGAGCGCGCCCAGCGCCCCGGCCGCCTCCGCCGCCGCTGCCTCCTGCAACGCTTTCAGCGCCAGTTGCAGCCCGCGCCGCATCTCCCCGGCGTCCATGGCCACTGCTCCCCGGTGGGCGCGGTCCAGCTCCAGCCGTGCCGTTTCGACCAGCGCGCCTTCGTGATGGGCTTCAGACGACATGACGCTTCCCCTGCCTTGGTCCGTGATGGCGTCTGTCATAGCGCGTCGGCCCGCCGCTTGTTCCAGGGCAGCCGCCGCCGTATCTGTGGCCCATGCGCCTCCTTCGGCTTTGTTTGTCCGCCATGGTCCTGGC
>CAXTNC010000252.1:0-3807 GCA_964245495.1 uncultured Acetobacteraceae bacterium | reverse complement strand
GTCATCGCTCTGGAACATCCGCCATGGACGACGCCGTTCCCGCCCCAGCCGACGCCCCCCGCCGCTTCGGCAAGCCCCGCCCCAAGGTGCCCGCCTTCGCGCGCTACGTCGGCACGTCGGCGTGGCGCAAGGACCGCAGGCGGGTGCGCGCCTATGCCCAGTTCCTGGCCGCGGCGAAGCAGGCCAGCTTGCGGCAGGAAACGCCGCAAGCCTGACGCGCGGGCCCACCAAGGCGGCCGGCGGTGGCAAGCCTGTCCCTCGCTGGATAGGCTGGCGCGCCAGGCATCCAGCGCGCTAGGTCTGGCCTTGACGATCCAAGGCCCCGGCATCCGGGCGCCGCGACCCGGACCCTTCCCATGCCCGACTACCGCGACACCGTCTTCCTTCCCGCGACCCCGTTCCCCATGCGCGGGGACCTGCCGAAGCGCGAGCCGGCCATCCTCGCCCGCTGGGACGCCATGGGCCTGTGGCAGCGCAGCCGCGCCGCCGCCGCCGGGCGGCCCGCCTTCGTGCTGCACGACGGGCCGATCTACGCCAACGGCACCATCCACATCGGCCACGCGCTGAACCGCATCCTCAAGGATGTCATCCTGCGCGCCCACCGCATGGCCGGGTTCGATGCGGACTACATCCCCGGCTGGGACTGCCACGGCCTGCCGATCGAGTGGAAGGTGGAGGAGGAGTACCGCCGCACCGGGCGCGACAAGGACGCGGTGCCGGTGCTGGACTTCCGCGCCGAGTGCCGCGCCTACGCCCAGCACTGGCTGGACGTGCAGGTTCCCGAGTTCCGCCGCCTGGGCGTCACCGGCGACTGGGCCGGGCGCTACGCCACCATGGACTACGGCGCCGAGGCCGCCATCGCCGGGGAGATCGGCAAGTTCCTGCTGAACGGCGCGCTGTACCGCGGCCTGCGCCCGGTGATGTGGTCCACCGTGGAGAAGACGGCGCTGGCCGAGGCCGAGATCGAGTACCACGACCACGCCAGCGACACCGTTTGGGTGCGCTTCCCGATCATGGCCGGGCCGCTGGCCGGCACGTCCGCGGTGATCTGGACCACCACGCCCTGGACCATTCCCGGCAACCGCGCGCTCGCCGCCGGGGCGGGCATCGACTACGCCCAGCTGCGGGTGGACAGCGTGGCGGACGGCTCCCTGGCGCGGCCCGGCGAGGTCATCCTGGTGGCGCTCGACCTGGTGGGGTCCGTGTGCGCCGCCCTCGGCATCGCCACCCACCACCTGCTGCAAGTGGTGCACGGCGCGGACCTGGCCGGCACGCCCTGCGCCCACCCGCTGCGCGGCTTCGGCTACGACCATGACGCCCCTATCCTGCTCGGCGACTTCGTGACCGCCGAGGCAGGCTCCGGCCTGGTGCACCAGGCGCCCGCGCATGGGGAAGAGGACTTCACGCTCTGCCGTGCGGGCGGCATCGCCGTGCCGGAAAGCGTGATGGAGGACGGGCGCTACGCCGCCGACGTGCCGCTGTTCGCCGGCACCCACGTGTTCCGCGCCACGGCGCCGGTCGCGGCGGCGCTGGCGGCGGCGGGCGGGCTGATCGGGCAGGGCAAGCTCGTGCACTCCTACCCGCATTCCTGGCGCTCCAAGGCGCCGCTGATCACCCGCGCCACCCCGCAATGGTTCATCCGCATGGACGGCCCGGAGCAAATCCGCGCCCGCGCCCTGGCCGCCATCGAGCAGGTGCCGTTCGTGCCGCCGGGCGGCCGCAACCGCATCGGCGCCATGCTGGCCAGCCGGCCCGACTGGTGCATCAGCCGCCAGCGCGCCTGGGGCGTGCCCATCCCCGTGTTCGTCCACCGCGCTACCGGCGAGCCGCTGCGCGACCCGGCGGTGGTCGCCCGCGTGGTGGAGGCGTTCGCCGCCGAGGGCGCGGACGCCTGGTTCGCCTCCCCGCCCGCCCGCTTCCTCGGCCCGGGCCGCGACCCGGCGGAGTACGAGCAGGTCACGGACATCGTGGACGTGTGGTTCGAGGCCGGCTCCACCCACGGCTTTGCCCTGGAGGGCCGCGGGCAGCCCTGGCCGGCGGACCTCTACCTGGAAGGCTCCGACCAGCACCGCGGCTGGTTCCAGTCCTCTCTGCTGGAAGCGATCGGCACCCGCGGCGCGGCGCCCTTCAAGGCGGTGCTGACCCACGGCTTCGTGCTGGACGAGGCCGGGCGCAAGATGAGCAAGTCGCTCGGCAACGTCACCGCGCCGCAGAAGGTGACGGACACGCTGGGCGCCGACATCCTGCGGCTGTGGGTGATGACCGCCGACACCACGGAGGACCTGCGCATCGGCCCGGAGATACTCAAGCAGCAGGCCGAGCTGTACCGCCGCCTGCGCAACACGCTGCGCTGGCTGCTCGGCTCCCTGGCCGGCTGGGACGAGTCCGAGCGCGTGCCCCTGGAGCAGCTGCCGGACCTGGACCGCTGGGTGCTGCACCGGCTGGCGGAGCTGGACGCGCGGTTCCGCGCCGCGCTCGCCACGCATGACTGGACGGGGGCGTACCCCGAGCTGCACGCGTTCTGCTCGGCGGACTTGTCGGCGTTCTACTTCGATGTCCGCAAGGACACGTTGTATTGCGACCGTCCAGACAACTTGAAGCGCCGCGCCGCCCGCACCGTGCTGGACACGCTGCACCGCTGCCTGGCCACCTGGCTCGCCCCCGTGCTGGTGTTCACCGCGGAGGAGGCCTGGTCCGCCCGCTTCGGCGAGGGCGACGACAGCGTCCACCTGCAATCGCTGCCGCCCATCCCAGCCGAATGGCACGACCCGGCGCTCGGCGTGCGCGTCGCCAACCTGCGCGAGGCCCGCGCCAGCGTGACGGCGGCGCTGGAGGCCGCGCGCCGGGACGGGGTGATCGGCTCCTCCCTGCAAGCCTGCGTCCACCTGCCCGACCCGGCGCTGCTGCTGCTGGACGAGGCCGGCTGGGCCGAGTTCGCCATCGTCAGCCGCGTGGAGGCCGCGGCGGAGCTGGCCGTGTCCAAGGCGCCGGGCGGGAAGTGCGCCCGCTGCTGGAAGGTGCTGCCCGAGGTCGGTCGCCATGCCGCCCACCCCCTGCTGTGCGAGCGCTGCGCGGACGCAGTGGAAAGCGGCCTGGTCGGCGCGCCGCGGCCGGGCGAGGCCGCCGCGGAATGACCCGTCGCCTGCCCGCGCGATTGCCCGCGCGATTGCCCGCCTTGGGCCTGGCCGCGCTGGCCATCGTGTTCGCCGCCGACCAGGCCAGCAAGGCCTGGATCCTGGACGGCCTGCAGCTGCCGGAGCTGGGCCGGGTCGATCTGCTGCCCGGCATCAGCCTGACCATGGTGTGGAACCAAGGCGTCACCTTCGGCCTGTTCAAGGCGGATGGGCGCTGGGGCGCGCTGCTGCTGGTGGCGGTGGCGGTGGCCATCGTGGCGGCGCTGGCGGCGTGGCTGCGCCGGGCCGAAACCGCGCTGGTGGCCGTGGCCCTGGGCGCCATCGCGGGCGGCGCGGTCGGCAACGTGCTGGACCGGCTGCGCTACGGCGCGGTGGTCGACTTCATCCACCTGCACGCCGGCGGCTGGAGCTGGTACGTGTTCAACGTGGCGGACGCAGCCATCGTGTGCGGCGTCGCCGCCCTGGTGCTGGACGGGCTGCGGCCCCGGCGCGAGGCCGACCCGCGGCTTGCCCCGCCCGGCCCCGCGGAGCTATGACGCGGCCATGATGACCCTGCGACCTGCCCTGTTCCTGCTGGCCGGGCTGCCGCTCCTGGCCGGCTGCGGCGATGACCTGTCCCGCACCATCGGCCTCACCCGGGATGCGCCGGACGAGTTCACCGTCACCACCCGCG
>CAXTNC010000251.1:0-3813 GCA_964245495.1 uncultured Acetobacteraceae bacterium | reverse complement strand
CTAGGGCACGTTCTGCCCATGGGCAGCGTGGCGCTGGCGCAGGCGCCGAACGCCAGCAACCCGCGCAGCGACGGCCTGGCTGCGCCGGTCGGCGGGTTCGGCGGGGTGCGGGTGACGTTCTGAGGCTGTTTCAATGACAAAGCCGGCCTTCAACGCCAGCGAGACACAAGGGCTATAAGAATGATGCCGGGTGGAATCCCCCACCCGGCATCACAGGGAGAATGAGATGCGAGCCATCTCAGTCGAACTGCGGTTCAGGAAGTGGACCCTCATCGTGATGGTTCACTTCTTCTAACCGGCAGGGGCCGGGGTGGTCGGAAGCCATCCCGGCCTATGCTGACAGTATGACAAAATGAACACCAATTTCAACAGCACCGATCGACCTCAGCCAGCTCAGCCTCAGCGCCGCGCCAGCAGCCGCCCGAGCGGCCCCGAACCCTGCCCGGGGCCGCTGACCGGCGTGGGGCTGGTCGAGAGGCCCAGCACGAGCTGCGCCAGGCCGTAGCCGGCCAGGATGGCGCGGGAGGCGGGCGGCTGCCGCCGCATCAACAAGCCCGTGCCGAACAGCACGAGGCCTTCGGCAACGTCGAACGCCAGGTGGCGGCGCATGTCCACCCAGCCGACCAGGCCGCCCTCGAAGTCGGTCGCGAGAAACGTGGCGATCGGCAGGGCGGTGGCCACGGCGGCGACCCGGCGCGCCGGGCGGGACAGCCCGCCGCCGATCACGATCCCGCCCAAGGTGACCGCCGCCGCGTAATCGAGCAGTCCGTGCAGCCGGGTCGAGAGCGCCATGGTGAACTCCGCTTGCTTGGTGCACGGCCAACGGCTCAGGCGGAGCAAGGATGCCCCGGCGGACACGACTTCGTTGAGCGGCCCTCGGCAGGCGTGCTATCGCTCCGAGCACGATCGGATGCGGCGGACCCGGCGGTCCGGCGCGAACCGGCCGCAAGCCTGCGAAGAACCAGGGAGAAAACCGAATGGTCGACAAGGCCCTCAGCGAGATCGCCAAGGAGATCGCGATCCGTCCGCATTACGACAACTGGATCGGCGGCCAATGGGCGCCCGCCGTGCGCGGCCAGCAGTTCGACAACATCTCGCCGGTGAACGGCCGGGTCATCTGCACGGTCGCCCGCTCGACCGTGGAGGACGTGGAGCTGGCGCTGGACGCCGCCCACACGGCGCGGGAGGCCTGGGGCCGCACCTCGCCGATGCAGCGGTCCAACCTGCTGCTGAAGATCGCCGACCGGATCGAGGCCCGGCTGTCCACCCTCGCGCTGGTGGAGGCGATCGACAACGGCAAGCCGATCCGCGAGACCACCTTGGCCGACCTGCCGCTGGCCATCGACCATTTCCGCTACTTCGCCGGGTGCATCCGCGCCCAGGAGGGCGGCATCAGCGAGATCGACCACGACACGGTGGCATACCACTTCCACGAGCCGCTGGGCGTGGTGGCGCAGATCATCCCGTGGAACTTCCCGCTGCTGATGGCGGTGTGGAAGCTGGCGCCCGCGCTGGCCGCCGGCAACTGCGTGGTGATCAAGCCCGCCGAGCAGACGCCGATGAGCATCGCCGTGCTGATGGACATGATCGCCGACATCCTGCCCCCCGGCGTGGTCAACGTGGTGCAGGGCTTCGGCGTGGAGGCCGGCAAGCCGCTGGCGCAGTCCAAGCGGGTGGCCAAGGTCGCCTTCACCGGCGAGACCACCACGGGGCGGCTCATCATGCAGTACGCCTCCGAGAACATCATCCCGGTGACGCTGGAGCTGGGCGGCAAGTCGCCCAACATCTTCTTCAAGGACGTGATGGCGGAGGACGACGACTTCCTGGACAAGGCGGTCGAGGGCTTCACCATGTTCGCGCTGAACCAGGGCGAGGTCTGCACCTGCCCGTCCCGCGCGCTGATCCATGAGAGCATCTACGACCGCTTCATGGAGAAGTGCGTGGCGCGGGTCGGCAGGATCAAGCAGGGCAACCCGCTCGACATGTCCACCATGGTCGGCGCGCAGGCCTCCAACGACCAGCTGGAGAAAATCCTGTCCTACTTCGACATTGGCAGGCAGGAAGGCGCCAAGGCGCTGACCGGCGGCGGGCGGGCCACCATGGAGGGCGACCTGGAAGGCGGCTTCTACGTGCAGCCGACCATCCTGGAAGGCCACAACAGGATGCGGGTGTTCCAGGAGGAGATCTTCGGCCCCGTCGTGTCCGTGACCCGGTTCAAGGACGACGAGGAGGCCCTCGCGCTGGCCAACGACACGCTGTACGGCCTCGGCGCCGGCGTGTGGTCGCGCGACGGCACCCGCGCCTACCGCTTCGGCCGCGCGGTGCAGGCGGGCCGGGTGTGGACCAACTGCTACCACCTCTACCCGGCGCACGCGGCGTTCGGCGGCTACAAGGCGTCCGGCATCGGGCGGGAGAACCACCGCATGATGCTCGACCACTACCAGCAGACCAAGAACATGCTGGTCAGCTACAGCCCGAAGGCGATGGGCTTCTTCTGAGGCGCTGCGAAGGAACGGCGGGCGCAGGTCCGCCGTTTCCGTTCGGGAGGGACAGGATGGTCGAACGCGTGCTGGTGACGCCGGCCGCCATGGCGGTGCTGGCCAAGCTGCGGGCGCTGCACGGCCCGGTGATGTTCCACCAGTCCGGCGGCTGCTGCGATGGCAGCTCGCCCATGTGCTACCCGGCGGGGGAGTTCCGGGTCGGCGCGCAGGACGTGAGGCTGGGCGCCATCGACGGCGCGCCGTTCTACATGGGCGCCGCGCAGTTCGAGCACTGGCGGCACACCCAGCTGATCATCGACGTGGTGCCGGGCCGCGGCTCCGGCTTCTCGCTGGAAGCGCCCGAGGGCGTGCGGTTCCTGACGCGCAGCCGGGTGTTCACGGACGGGGAAGCGGCGGAGCTGCAAGGGGCCGCGCCGCCGGCGCGCGGCGACGGCTGACGCAGGTGCGCCACGCCGCCCGCAGCTCACAGAACCGTGTTCAGCCGGCTACACTGGAAATAAATCGACATCCGGCTCGCGTTTGCGTGTGCCTGCGGCTTGTGGCCCATCGTGAGTTCCGATAGGGGCTTGGGCGTGCTTTCTGCCAAGCTGTCTGAATGACGCGCTCTGAACGGTGGCTGAGTTGCCGACATCTTCCTGTCCAAACATCGCCACGCAGACCGGAGACTTGCACAGCATGACGCCTCTTCCGAAGCCTGAGCCTGCTGCGCGGCCCTTGTCCGGGGCGGTGCGCACCGTGCTGTGCCTCGGCGCAGCCGGCCTGCTTTCGGCCTGCGCCGGCGGCTCGCGCATCAGCGCCACGCAGGAAGCCGCCCAGTACGAGGAGCACGCCCACAAGTCCTACAGCGTGCCCGGCTCGGCGGCGGACCCGTGGGGACCCTACATCCACGAGGCCGCCGAGCGGTACGACGTGCCGGAGCGCTGGGTCCGCGAGGTGATGCGCGTCGAGTCGGGCGGGCGCACGGAGCGCAACGGCGTGCCCATCACCTCCGGCGCCGGGGCGATGGGCCTGATGCAGGTGATGCCGGCGACCTACGACGAGCTGCGCGGCCGCTACGACCTGGGCGACGACCCGTATGACCCGCACAACAACATCCTGGCCGGCACCGCCTACATCCGGGAGCTGTACGACCTGTACGGCTCCCCTGGGTTCCTTGCCGCCTACAACGGCGGGCCGGGCCGGCTGGACGACTACCTGACCCGCAACCGCCCCCTGCCGGACGAGACCCGGCGCCACGTCGGCAAGATCGGCCCGTACATCGCCGACAGCTTCCCCAGCCGCCGCCCCACCGCCGAAACCTACGCGATGAACT
>CAXTNC010000250.1:0-3852 GCA_964245495.1 uncultured Acetobacteraceae bacterium | reverse complement strand
GCCGCCACCAGGGACTGCATGGCCGCCAGGCCGACCTTCTTGACCGCGGCCAGGGCGTAGCGGATCGCCGGCTTGCCGTTCTCGTCCACGTCCGGCTTGAAGTCGGCGTCCGAGCGGTTGACGTCGGGGGGCAGCACGCGCACGCCGAGGCGCTCGGCTTCCTGGCGCAGGGCGGCCAGCTTGTCCGTGTTGCCGATGGCCAGCGACATGGAGGCGGCGAGGAACTCGACCGGGTGGTTCTGCTTCATCCACGCCGTCTGGTAGGCGACCAGCGCGTAGGCGGCGGCGTGGGACTTGTTGAAGCCGTAGTCGGCGAACTTCGCCATCAGGTCGAACACCTCGGCCGCCTTGGCCTGCGGGATGCCGCGGCCCACCGCGCCGTCCACGAAGGTCTTGCGCTGTGCGTCCATCTCGGCGCGGATCTTCTTGCCCATCGCGCGGCGCAGCAGGTCGGCGCCGCCCAGGCTGTAGCCGCCCATGGTTTGGGCGATCTGCATCACCTGCTCCTGGTAGACCATGATGCCGTAGGTCTCATCCAGCACCGCGTGCAGCTCGGGGTGCGGCGCTTCCCACTTCTGGCCGTGCTTGCGGCGGCAGTACTCCGGGATGTTGGCCATGGGGCCGGGGCGGAACAGCGCCACGGCGGCGATCAGGTCCTCGAACCGGTCGGGGCGCATCTGGCGCAGCACGTCCCGCATCCCGGAGGACTCGAACTGGAACACGCCGCCGGCGTCGCCGCGGGCCAGCATGGCGTAGGTGGGCGCGTCGTCCAGCGGCAGCCGGTCCAGGTCCGGCGGGTCGGCCATGTAGGCCAGCGCGCGTTGCAGGATGGTGAGCGTGGTGAGGCCCAGGAAGTCGAACTTCACCAGCCCGGCCTGCTCCACGTACTTCATGGAGTACTGCGTCACCAGCGTGTCCGCCTTCGGGTCCCGGTACAGCGGCACCAGCTCCACCAGCGGGCGGTCGCCGATCACCAGGCCGGCGGCGTGGGTGCTGGCGTGGCGGTACAGCCCTTCCAGCTGCAAGGCGACCTCCATCAGGCGGGCGATGGCCTCGTCCTCCGCGCGCATGGCTTGCAGCTTCGGCTCGCCGTCGATCGCCTGCTGCAGGGTGACGGGCTTGGCCGGGTTGTTGGGGATCAGCTCGGCCACCCGGTTGACCTGGCCGAACGGCATGCCGAGCACGCGGCCCACGTCCCGCACGGCGGCGCGGGCTTGCAGCTTGCCGAAGGTGATGATCTGCGCCACCCGGTCGGCGCCGTACTCGCCGCGCACGTACTCGATCACCTCGTCGCGCCGGTCCTGGCAGAAGTCGATGTCGAAGTCCGGCATGGAGACGCGCTCCGGATTCAAGAAGCGCTCAAACAGCAGGTTGAACTGCAGCGGGTCGAGGTCCGTGATGGTCAGCGCCCAGGCCACCACGGAGCCGGCGCCGGAGCCGCGGCCGGGTCCCACGGGGATGCCGCGCGCCTTGGCCCACTGGATGAAGTCGGCCACGATCAGGAAGTAGCCGGGGAAGCCCATGCCGGCGATCACGCCCAGCTCGTATTCCAGCCGCTCGGCGTAGACGGCGCGGGCGGCTTCGTCGGCGCCGGCGGCGTCCATGCGGCGGGCGAGGCCTTCGCGGGCCATGGCGCGCACCGTCTCGTCCTCCGTGGCGCCGGGGCGCACCTTGGGGCAGACGGGCAGCAGCGGCTTGCGGGTCTCGGCCATCACGGCGCAGCGGCGGGCGATGGCGAGCGTGTTGCCGCAGGCCTCCGGCAGGTCGGCGAACAGGGCGCGCATGGCGGCGGCCGGCTTGAACCAGTGCTCGGGCGTGACCCGGCGGCGCTCCGGGTCCGACATCATGCGGCCGGCGGCGATGCACAGCAGGGCGTCGTGCGCCTCGTGCATCGCGGGGGTGGCGTAGAAGCACTCGTTGGTGGCGACCAGCGGCAGGCCCGCGCCGTCCGCCAGGGCGATCAGGCCGGGTTCGATGGCGCGCTCCAAGGCGAGGCCGTGGCGGTGCAGCTCGACGGCGGCGCGGTCGCCGAACGCCTCCGCCATGGCCGCCAGCATGGCCTCCGCCTCCGCCTGCCGGCCTTCCGCCAGCAGCCGGGCGAGCGGGCCGCGGGTGCCGCCGGTGAGCAGGATCAAGCCGGCGGCGTGGTCCAGCACGGCGCGCAGGGGGAGCTGCGGGTCCGCCGGGTCGGAGGTGGCGAAGCCGAGGGAGGACAAGCGTTGCAGGTTGGCGAGGCCCTGCGCGTCCTGCGCCAGCAGCGCCACCGGGTCCGGCGGCAGGCCGGGCTTGTCCGGGCGGATCAGGCTCACCTGGCAGCCGATGATGGGCTGCACGCCCTTGGCCGCGCAGGCTTGGCTGAACTCCAGCGCGCCGAACAGGTTGCCGGAATCGGTGATCGCCACCGCCGGCATGGCGGCGTCGCGCGCGAGGGCGGCGATCTTGTCGGCCTTGATGGCGCCCTCGCTCAGCGAGTAGGCGGAGTGGACGCGGAGGTGGATGAAGTCGGCGTGCGGCATGGAGTCGTATTTAGCACGGCGCCGGGTTAGCACGAGACCGGAACGCCATGCCCGCATCCTTTCCCCAGCCCAGCGCGCCGCCCGGCGGGCGCGCCTGTTTGTCCTTGCGGTTCTGGGGCGCGGTCGGGCTGGTGGGGGTGGGCGCCGGGCTGTGCGGCGGGCTGCTGATCCGCCTGCTGGAGGCGGTGCAGCACCTCGCTTGGCGCTATGCCGCGGGCGAGGTGCTGCCGGCCGTGCAGCAGACCGGAGCCGGCCGCCGGGTGGCGGTGCTGGCGGCGGCGGGCGGGCTGGTGGCCGGGGGGCGGTGGCTGACCCGGCGCGCCGACGGCGGCGCGGACCTGACGGCGGCGATCTGGTTCCACGCCGGGCGGCTCGCCCCGTTGCGGACGGGCGTGGACGCGGTGCTGTCCATCGTGGCCGTCGGCATGGGAGCGTCCTTGGGGCGCGAATCGGCGCCGAAGCAGGCGGGCGCGCTGGTGGCCAGCCTGCTCGCCGGGTGGGCCGGCCTGCCGGACGGGCAGCGCCGGCTGCTGGTGGCGTGCGGCGCCGGGGCGGGCTTGGCGGCGGCGTACGACATGCCGTTCGGCGGCGCGCTGTTCGCGCTGGAGGTGCTGCTGGGCACCCTGGCGCTGCCGCTGGCGGCCCCTGCCCTGGCCGCCTCGTTGCTCGCCACCGCCACGTCCTGGCTGCTGCTGCCGGACCGCGCGACGTACGACATCCCGGCGTTCGCCGTTTCGCCGGGCCAGGTCGGCTGGGCGGTGCTGGCGGGGCCGCTGGCCGGGCTGGCTTCCGTGGGCTTCGTGCGGCTGATCGTCTGGGCGGACCAGCGCAAGCCGGCTGGCTGGCGGGCGCTGGCCGCGCCGGTGGCGGCGCTGGGGGCCTTGGGATGCCTGGCCGTCCCGTTCCCGCAGCTGCTGGGCAACGGCAAGGATCTGGCGCAACTGGCCTTTTCCGGCGCCATCGGGCTGCCGCTGCTGCTGGTCCTGGCGGTGCTCAAGCCGTTGGCGACGGCGGCGTGCCTGGGCAGCGGGACGCCCGGCGGGCTGTTCACGCCCAGCGTGGCGTTCGGGGCGATGCTGGGGGGCGCGCTCGGGCAGCTGTGGGAAAGGGTGCTGCACACGGGCGCGCCGCCGGGCAGCTATGCGCTGCTGGGCGCGGGCGCGGTGCTGGCCGCCACCACGCAGGGGCCGGTGTCCGCCGTGGTGATGCTGACGGAGCTGACCCGGCGGCTCGACGCGTTCATGCTCCCCGTGCTGGTCATGGTGGCGGCCAGCCCCGCGCGCGCGCCCCGCAGCGCATAGCTGCCCGGCGGCGCGCCCGTGTGCAGCACCCTTTC
>CAXTNC010000249.1:0-3920 GCA_964245495.1 uncultured Acetobacteraceae bacterium | reverse complement strand
GGGAAACCCCAGTCTGCTGGACGAATCGCCTACGGAAACTCTCATACGAGAGGCCCGCCCGCGCCGCCACCGCCGTCATGTCCAGCTCGTCCCCCAGGTTCGACTCCAGCAGGCCGCGCGCGCGCGCCACCACCTGGCCCACCGCCACGGCGCCCATGGGCGCCTTGCCGGCGGGTCCAGGCGCCAGCACCGCGGCGGCGCGACGGCCGGACGGCCCGTACTCGCTGGCCGGGGTCGGGCCGAACAGGCCGAGCGTGGCGGTGCCCGTGGCGGCAGCCAAATGCATCAGGCCGGAATCGTTGCCCACGAACAGGCGGCAGCGCGCGAGGCAGGCGGCGGCCTCCGGCAGCGCCAGGCATCCGGCCAGGTCGATGGCGTCCGGCAGCGCGGCCAGCACGGGGGCGGCCATCGCCCGCTCGGCAGCGCCCGGCCCTGCGAACACGGCGGCCCTGGCGCCACGCCTTGCCCACCCAGTTGGCCGTGGGACCGAGCGCCACCACCGGGCCGCCGGGAGGCAGCAGCGCCTCCGCCCGCGCCGCGTCCGCCGCGGACCACCAGGCGACCGGCAGCGGCGGCTCCGCCAAGCCGAGCGCGCCGGCCAGGTGGGTCAGCCGGTGGCCGGGGCGGCGTCCGCCGCGCATGATCGCCCGGCGGCGCGCGGGCAGCAGCAGCGTCACCGCCGAGCCGCGCAGGTCCACCGCCAGGTCCCACACGGTGGTCACGGTCTGCCGCCACAGGGTCAGCCAGTGGCGGTCATAGCGCTGCTTGGCCATGACGAGGGTGCGGTCGCGGTGCGGCATCCGGGCGAACACGCCTTCCGCCACGGGGCCGCACGCCACGGTGAACCGGGCCGCCGGATAGGTCCGCAGCAGGTGATCAAGCAGCCCCGTGGACAGGACCGCGTCGCCGATCCGCGTCGCCGTGATGAACAGGACCCGCATGGGCGGTGCTGTAACAGCCCGCTGCGGACCCGGCAAAGCGCCGCCTTGCCCCGAGGGCCTGCCCGGCTTACCTGGCCTGCATGGCCCATCTCGCCCATCTGCCCAGCCGCGCCGTGCTGTCCGTCTCCGGGGAGGACCGGGTGGCGTTCCTGCAAGGGCTGGTGTCCAACGACGTGGCGCTGGCCGCCCCCGGCCGCGCCGTGTGGGCCGCGCTGCTGACGCCGCAGGGCAAGTGGCTGGCCGACTTCTTCATCCTCGCGGACGGCGGCCGCCTGCTGCTGGACGTGGAAGCGGCGCAGCGCGACGACCTCGCCCGCCGCCTGACCCGGTTCCGCCTGCGCGCCCGGGTGGCCGTGGCGCCCGAGCCGCTGGACGCATACGCCGGCTGGGACGGCCCCGCCCCGCCGGGAGCCGTGCCGGACCCGCGGCTGGCCGAGGCCGGGTGGCGCGTCCTGGGCAACGACCTGCCGGTGTCGGCCGACGCCGCCGCCTACGACGCCCACCGCCTGCGCCTGGGCCTGCCGGACGGCAGCCGGGACATGGAGGCGGAGAAGAGCACGCTGCTGGAGGCCGGGTTCGACGAGCTGGGCGGCGTGTCCTGGACCAAGGGCTGCTACATGGGCCAGGAGCTGACGGCGCGGACCAAGTACCGCGGCCTGGTCAAGCGCCGCCTCGTCCCCGTGTCCGCCGCCGCGGCGCTGCCTCCCCCCGGCACGCCCGTGCTGCGAGACGGCGCGGAGGTGGGCAGCCTGCGGTCCAGCCAAGGCAGCCTCGGGCTGGCGCTGCTGCGCACGGACGCGGTCGGCGCGGCGCTGGACTGCGGCGGGCCGGTGGCGGCGCACGTCCCGCCCTGGATGCGCCTCGCCTCCTAGCCTGCCAGGACCCCCGTGCTAAGAACCCCCGTGCTAAGAACCCTGGCACGGCATGAAGGAGGGCGCCTTGGACTTCACCATCGGCTGCACGCTGCGCTACAGCGTCGAAACGCTCACCCCGTTCGTGCTCAACCTGGAGGCCGCCCGCTTCCCCCGCCAGCTCATCCGCTCCGAGACGCTCAGCACCGATCCGGCACTCGGCGAGCCGGACCGCTACGAGTTCGCCGAAAGCGGCAACCGCGTGCTGCGCTACCTGGTGCCGAAGGGCGAGTTCCACATCCACTACCAGGCGGAGGTCAGCCTGCAGCCGCTGACGCTGGACCCGACGGAGGTGACGGAGATCGCCGCCGGGTCGCTGCCGATGGACGTGCTGCCGTACCTCAACGCCAGCCGCTACTGCCAGTCCGACCGGCTGAGCCGCTTCGCCAACCGCCAGTTCGGCGGCGAGCCGGCGGGCCACCAGCGCGCCACCGCCATCTGCAACTGGATCCGCGACAACGTGGACTACCAGCCCGGCACGTCGGACGCGCTGACCAGCGCCTACGACACGCTGGGCGACCGCGCCGGCGTGTGCCGGGACTTCGCCCACCTGGCCATCGCCCTGTGCCGCGCCGTCGGCATCCCCGCCCGCTACATCAGCGCCTACGCCTGGCAGCTCACCCCGCCCGACTTCCACGCCGTGTTCGAGGCCTACCTGCACGGACCCGGCGGCGGCGCGTGGTACCTGTTCGACCCCACCCGGATGGCGGCGCTGGACGGGCTGGTGCGGATCGGCGCCGGGCGGGACGCGGCGGACGTGGCGTTCTGCTCCATCTTCGGCTCCGCCGAGGTGCAGCCGCCTTCGGTGTGGATCAAGGGGCCGCCCCCCGGGCCGTTGCGCACCACCCAAGCCGTCAGCACCCAGGCGCCCTGAGCCGGTGCAGGCGCGCTCCCGCTGGCTGCCGGCGCTGCTGGGCTTCCTGACGGCGGTGGGGCCGCTGTCCACGGACATGTACCTGCCCGCCTTTCCCGCCATCGAGGCCAGCTTCGGCACGGCGGCGGGCACCGCGCAGATCACCCTGGCGAGCTGGTTCGCCGGCCTCGCCGTGGGCCAGATCACCCAGGGAACGCTGGCCGACCGGTTCGGCCGGCGCGGGCCGCTGCTGGCCGGGCTGGCGCTCTACACGGCGGCGAGCGTCGGCTGCGCGCTGGCGCCCAGCCTTCCCGTGCTGGCGGTGATGCGGGCGGTCGCGGCGTTCGGCGGCTCGGCCAGCCTGGTGCTGCCGCGCGCCATGGTGCGGGACCTGGCGGACGGGCACGCGGCGGCCCGGATGATGGCGCAGCTGATGCTGGTGATGGGCGCCGCTCCCATCCTGGCGCCCACGCTGGGCGGCGCGGTGCTGAGCGTGGCCAGCTGGCGGGTGATCTTCTGGCTGGCCGCAGCGCACGGGCTGGCCTCCCTGCTGCTGGTGTGGCGCGTGCTGCCGGAAACGCTGGCGGCGGGCCGGCGCATCCGGCTGGGGCCGGCGGGGCTGCTGCTGCGCTACGGCGCCATCCTGCGGGAGCGCGGCTTCATCCTGCACACGGCGATCGGCGGCTGCGCCATGTTCGGCCTGTTCGCCTACCTTGGCGGCTCCTCGCCGGTGTACATCCAGCAGTTCGGCCTGGCGCCGCCGACGTACGGCGTGCTGTTCGGGCTGGGCGCCGCCGGCTACATCGCAGGCGCGCAAGTCAACCCGCGCCTGCTGATCCGCTTCGGCGGCTTCCGAGTGCTGCGCTGCGCGGTGCGGGCCTATTGGGTGGCCAACCTCCTGCTGGCCGGGTTCGCCTTCGCCGGGGGGTTCGGGGCGGCCAGCGTGTTCCTGCCGATCCTGGCGGCCATGCTGACGCTGGGCGCGGTGATGCCGAACGCCACCGTCGGCGCGCTGTCGCGCCAGGCGGCCCATGCCGGCAGCGCGTCCGCCCTGATGGGGATGCTGCAGTTCGTGCTGGCGGCGGCCAGCGGGGCCGCCGTGGGCATCCTAACGGACGGCACGGCCCGGCCGATGGCGGGGCTGATGCTGCTGGGCGCCACCGGCGCAGTGCTGGCCGACTGGGCGAGGCGGGCGCCCGAAACGGTGGAACCTGC
>CAXTNC010000248.1:0-3965 GCA_964245495.1 uncultured Acetobacteraceae bacterium | reverse complement strand
TAGCTGGGGCTGGCTCGCCCGTTTGCGTCCCGCCCGGTTTCATCCTTCACCGGCCGCACGCCCAGGATGTGGGCGATGGCGAAGGTCAGGTCTGGCCGGTTCAAGGTGTAGAAGTGGAACTCGTCCACCCCGTTGGCCTGCAGCAGCCGCACCTGCTCGGCCGCCACCACGGCGGCGACCATGCGGCGGGTTTCCGGGTCGTCTTCCGTGCCTTCGAACATGCTTGCCAGCCAATCCGGCACGCTGGCGCCGCACATGGCGCTGAACTTGGCCGCCTGGGCGAAGTTGGAAACCGGCATGATGCCCGGCACCAGCGGCGCCGTGATGCCGGCCGCCAGCGCGCGGTCCAGGAAGTTCAGGAACACCCCGCCATCAAAGAAGTAGTTCGTGATGGCGCGGGTGGCGCCGGCGTCCAACTTGCGCCTGAGGTTGTCGAGGTCATGCACGGCGCTCAGCGCGGTCGGATGCGTTTCCGGGTACGCCGCGACCGATATCTCGAAATCCGCGATCCGTTTCAGCCCCGCCACCAGGTCGCTGGCATACTCGTAGCCTTGCGGGTGCGGCGCATAGTCCTCCCCGGCGGGAGCGTCGCCGCGCAGGGCCACGATGTGGCGCACCCCCGCATCCCAGTACTGCCGGGCCACGTCGTCCACCTCGCCGCGGCTGGCGCCCACGCAGGTGAGGTGCGCCGCCGGCACCAAGCTGGTTTCAGCCACGATGCGGCTGACAGTCGCGTGGGTGCGGGCCTGGGTGCTGCCGCCCGCGCCGTAGGTGACGGAAACGAAGCGGGGCGCCAGCCGTTCGAGGCGCCGGATGCAGGCCCAGAGCTGGGTTTCAAGCGCGTCTGTGCGCGGGGGGAAAAACTCGAATGACAGAGCCGGCGGACGTGCGCCTATCGCCGGCGCCGGCAAGGCCCCGAACCGCGGCCCGGTCAACCAGCGTTCAAGGGTGGGCTGGCTCGCGTAGCCGGTGTGCTGATCCATAGGCATAGTGATGTGTGTGCCTCTGCTGCAACGCAAGCACCCTGGCGTGACAATGCGGTGGATAGGACCTTGCAGGCCTGGCGTCTTGGATGGCCCATGCTAAACAACCATCGCTTTTGCCTGTTCCACTGGACCGGCCGCCCACCCAAGGACCCTTGATGCGATCCCCGTTGCTCCGTTCCCTGCTCGCCGCCGCAGCCGTCTGGGCCATCGCCTCCTGCGCGGCCAAGCCGCCGGCGTCCGATGCGGAGGCAGTCCGCGAGTTCCGCGAGAACAACGACCCGCTCGAGCCGGCCAACCGGGTCGGCTACGCCATCGACGACGGGCTGGACACCTACTTCCTGGCGCCTGTTGCCCGGGCCTACCGCTACGCCGTGCCCGGCGCGGTGCGCGAGCCGATCCACAACCTGCTGCAAAACATCACCAGCCCGGTGCTGTTCATCAACGACGTGGTCCAAACCAGGCCGCGCCGCGCCGGCGACACGTTCATGCGCTTCGTCATCAACACGACGGCCGGGGTTGGCGGCTTGTTCGACGTGGCGGCCAAGGTCGGCTACCCTTACCACAGCAATGATTTCGGCACGACGCTGGCGCTGTGGGGCGTGCCGGAAGGACCGTTCCTGTTCCTCCCCGTGCTGGGCCCGTCCGATGCGCGGGATGCCACAGGATACGGGGTTGACGTTGCGTTCGATCCATTCACCTACGTGCCCAACGGCCACGGCCTGCGCACCTTGAACTACGCCGATTTCGGTCTCGGCGCGGTGGACGCGCGGTCGCAGGTGATAGATCAGGTGTCGTCCATCAAGAAAACGGCGCTCGATCCCTACGCCACGTTCCGCAGCCTCTACCGGCAGAACCGGGAAAGCACGATCGAAGAGGTTGAAACCGAGAAACGCGGCACCGTGCCCAATTGGTACTCGAAGTGAGGAAGCAGACGATGTTGCTGACCCGTCGCACCCTTCTCGCCTTCGGCCTGGCTGCCGTCGCGTTGGTCAAGCTGCCGTCCGCCCGGGCCGAGGAGCCTGCCGCCGCGGACGCCTTCGTGGAGAAGTTCGGCGCCAAGCTGGTGGGCGTCGTGAACAGTGACCAGCCGCTGGCCGACAAGCAGCAGCAGCTCCGCCCCTTGATCGACGGCGCCGTGGACGTGGACACCATCGCGCACTTCTGCCTCGGCCGGTTCGCGACCACCGCCACGCCGCAGCAGGTCAAGGAGTTCACGACCCTGTTCCACGCCGTGCTGGTCAACAACATCACCAGCAAGATCGGCGACTACCGCGGCGTGAGCTTCTCCATGCGCGACAGCAGCGTGCGTGGCGACGAGGTTTATGTCGGCACGGTCGTGCAGCGCCCCAACTCCGCCCCCACCAACGTCCGCTGGGTCATCAGCACCGCGTCCGGCGCACCCAAGATCGTGGACGTGGTGGCGGAAGGCACCAGCCTGCGGCTGACCCAGCGCAGCGATTACGCCTCCTATCTCACCCACAACGGCAACGACGTCGAGAAGCTGATCGCCGCCATGCGCCGGCAGGTCGAGTCCAGCTAGGCTCAGGTCCAGTACAGCACCCGCGCCGCAGGCAGCCGCCGTGCCAGGCTCGCCTCCATCGCGCCGCGCAGCTCCGCCATCTGCTCCTTGGGGAACACCCACTTGGTCGAGCCGAACTTGGTCAGCTTGCGGGTGCGCTTGCCTTCGTCCATCTCGAGCTTGCTGCCGGGATACCAATCGGCCAGCACCGTCTTGGACTTCGGCGTGAAGCGGTGGGTGATCAGCTCCGTCGTCAGGTCCAGGTCCGGCACGCCGTCCAGCGCTTCCGCCGCGTCTGCCACCAGCCGGTCGTAGCCGTCCTGCCAGTCAGGCAGCCGCATGATCGGCGCGATGGTCAGGCCCACCTTGTAGCCGGCCAGCGCCACCTTGCGCAGCGCCGCCAGCCGGGCCGCCATGCGCGGCGCGCCGCCTTCCAGCCGCTCCGCCGCCACCGCGTTGAGCGAGAAGCGGATGCGGGTGCGCCCGCCGTGATGCAGGCCGAGCAACGGCTCGACCGCATCGAACTTGGTGGTGAAGCGCAGCTGCACGGCCGCGTCCCAGGCGCCGAAATGGCTGATGCAGGCAGCCAGCCCGCCGGTCAGGTGCTCGATGGACAGCGGGTCCGTGTAGCAGGAGCACTCGAAGGTGGTGCCCTCGGCCGCCCGCGCCGGGGAGGCGGAGGTGACGGTGCCCTGGCCCAGCGCCGGCGCCAGCTCCGCCAGCACCTCCGGCAGGTTGGCGTAGATGCGCACGATCGGCGGCCCGGCCAGCGACCCGGCCAGGTAGCAGTACTGGCAATGCGCCGGGCAGCCCTCCGCGAGGTCGAAGCGCCAATCGGCAGAGGGCGGGATCGGCTGCAGCCGCCGCCGGCTGGGTGAGGCGGTGACCAGCGCCGCGGTCGTCTTGGCGTCCCGGTAGGTGTCGGGCAGGCCGGAAAGCCGGTCCGCCGGCAGCCGCACGATCTCCGCCCCCAGGGCCGCCGCGCGTTCCGCCACTGCGGCGCCGTAGGGCCATTGCAGGGCGGAGGGCGTGGCGAGGAGGCGCTTGGGGACCCAGGGACGGAAGCTCATCCCAGCCATGTCGTGCCGCCCGCCGCCCGCGTCCAGATCGCGCGCGCCGCCCCACGCGGCTTTGACCCCGGTGGCAGCGCCGGGCGGCTTGGGCGCCAGCCCGCAGCCGTCCGGCGGCCTGCTGCCTAGTAGCTGCCGTTCGGCTGGTAGGAGCCTCCGGACTGGTTGGGGCCGCCGGGCGGGTATGACCCGCCGGGTTGGTAGGAGACGCCGGGCTGCACGACGTAGGGCTGCGGCTGCACCAGGTAGGGCGGCGGCTGCACGACCAGCGGGGGCGGTGCGGGCAGCGTGTTGCCCTTGGCCAGCATGCACTGCACGTAGGCGTTGTTGTACTGCACCTGGATGCTGCCCTGGGCGCCGCCGCTGTTGCTCGCCCCGACGCCCGTGCCC
>CAXTNC010000247.1:0-4002 GCA_964245495.1 uncultured Acetobacteraceae bacterium | reverse complement strand
GCGCGAGTGCGGGCGGGGCTCGCCTACCTGCCGGTGGACCGCGCGGCGACGGCACTGGTGCGCGGGATGTCAATCGCCGACAACCTGATGCTGCGCGACTCCGGGCGTGCGCCATACAGCCGCGGCTGGCTGCTGTCCCGCGCCGGGCGGGACGGACGGGCACGCCGGTTGACGGCGGCGTACGACATCCGCGCGCCCGGCCCGGATGCGACGGTGGCGCGGCTATCCGGCGGCAATCAGCAGAAGATCGTCGTGGCGCGGGAGCTGGACCGCGCTCCGGCAGTGGTGGTGGCGCACCAGGCCACGTGGGGGCTTGATCCTGGCACCGCGCGCTCTGTGCTGGACAGCATGGTGGCGCTCCGCAACGCCGGGTCAGCCGTGCTCTATATCTCCTCGGAGCTGGAGGAGGTGCTGGCGCTCGGCGACCGGATCGCGGTGCTGGCGGATGGGGGGTTCGCCGGCCTGGTGGCACGCGGGGCGGCCGACCTGCCGCAGATCGGCTTGTGGATGGCCGGACGGGCGGCGTGAACGCGCTGGCGCTCACCCGGTGGCTGGTGGTCGCGTCCCGGCTGCCGCGTCGCATCGGGGCCGCGGTGCTGCTCTCGCTGCTCTGCACGGGCCTGCTGGTCGCACTGTCCGGCCAAAACCCGCTCGAGGCGCTGGCCGCCCTGGCAGACGGGGCCGCCGGGTCGCCGCACCAGCTCGGCGCGGCGCTGAATCGGGCCACGCTATACCTGCTCAGCGGCGTTGGCGTTGCATTGTGCTTCCGCGCCGGAATCATCAACATCGGCGCGGAAGGCCAGATCGCCCTCGGCGGCCTGGGCGCCGCGGCTGCGGCCCTGGCCGTCCCGATCGCGAATCCGTTCTTGGCGGCCGCGGCCGCGCTGCTGGGCGGCGCTCTGGCCGGCGCAGCCTGGGCGGCTCTCGCCACGGCAATCCACTTGGGCCGCCGGGTGCACGAGGTGCTGGTTACTCTACTGCTCAACTTCGTGGCGTTGCTGCTGGTGCAGCAGGCGCTGTCCGGGCCACTCGGCCAGCACGGCGCGGGTTTCCTGCAATCACCGCTGCTGCCACGGCCGAGCTGGCTGCCGCGGCTGGCCGGCCTGGACGCCCATCCCGGCTTCCCGTTCGCCGTGGCCGCCGCCGCCGCCCTCTCCTTTGTTTTGTGGCGGACCCGGTTCGGCTTCGCGCTGCGAGTGGCCGGCAGCAGCCGGCCGGCCGCAGCATACGCCGGGTTCCGGCTCGGCCGGCTCACCTGGGGCGTGATGCTGCTGGCTGGGGCGCTGGCCGGCCTTGCTGGCGGTATCGAAGTGCTGGGCATCCACCGGCGGCTGGTCGAGGGCTTCTCGCTGGGCTTCGGCTTCAAGGCGGTGACCGTGGCGCTGCTGGGTGCGCTGGAGCCGCTCGCGGTGGTGCCGGCGGCGCTGTTCGTGGGCTTCCTGGAGACCGGGTCGCAATCGATGCAGCGCCGGATCGGCGTGCCCTCGGCGCTGGTCACGGTGATCGAGGGGCTGACCATGCTGTTCGTGCTGGCCGCAACCGTGCGGCAGCGGCCGTGACTGACCTGGCCGCCGCTATCCGCATCGCCACGCCGCTGCTGCTCGCGGCTCTGGGCGGCATCTTGTCTGAGCGGGCTGGGGTGTTCGCGGTGGGGCTGGAAGGCATGATGCTGGCCGGGGCTTTCGCCGCGGCATTGGGCACCTGGTTCTGCGGCAGCGAGGCAGCCGGAATGCTGGCGGCACTCGCCGGCGGGGCGGCGATTGGACTGGCCGTGGCGCTGGTTGCGGTGCGCGGCCGGGCGGACAACATGGTCACCGGCTTAGCTGCCAACATCCTGGCCGCGGGACTGACCTCCTACGGGCTGCGCGCCGTGGGCGGCGCTGGGCGGGCAGCGTCGATTCACGTGTCGCCGTTGGCGGACTGGCCAGTGCCGGGCCTCGCGCGGCTGCCGTGGCTCGGCCCGATCCTGTTTGACCAGCCGCCTCTCACCTACGTTGCGTTGCTCGCCTGCCCAGTGCTGGCCGCCTTCCTGGCCCGGACTCAGGCCGGGCTGATGCTGCGGGCGGCCGGCGAGAACCCGGAAGCCCTGTTCGCCGCTGGCGGGCGGCCACTGCGAGTGCGAATGACGGCGGTGATTGTCGGCGGCGCCATAGCCGGACTGGGCGGGGCGGTGCTGTCGCTGCAGCAGGTCGGTACTTTCACCGATGCGATGACCGGCGGGCGCGGCTATCTAGCCCTGGCCTCCCTGATCGTCGGACGCTGGACCCCTTGGGGTGCAACGGCTGCTTGCCTCGCCCTCGGCGGTCTTGATGCCTTCGAACTGCGGCTGCAGGCCGCCGGGATTGGCCTCAGCTCCTACCTGCTGCAGATGGCGCCCTACCTGATCGCGCTCGCGGTGTTGGCTGCCTCCGGGCGCTCGGTGCGGCTGCCGGCGGCGATCGGTCGGCCGCTGGAGGATTGACCCTGTGGAGCGCGAGATGGAGATCAACCAACCTGAAGCCTTGGCCGAGATGCAGGCCGCCTTCGCCCGCTACGAGGCGGCGCTGGTCGGCAACGACACTGCAGTGCTGGACGAGTTGTTCTGGGCCGACGGCCGCACCATCCGATACGGCATTGCCGAGAACCTGCACGGCATCGAGGCCATCCGCGGCTTTCGCGCCAGCCAGCCAGCGACCGGGCTGGATCGGCGGCTGGAAGGGACGGTGATCACCACCTACGGCCGCGACTTCGCCACCGCCTCCACCTTGTTCCACCGCATGCCAGGCCGGGTCGGGCGGCAGATGCAGAGCTGGGTGCGGATGCCGCAAGGCTGGCGGGTGGTAGCGGCCCATGTCAGCGTGATCGACGCGCCGCCAGGGACGGCGTGACGCCCGCTAAAACACAAGGTGGCGACGGACTTCGCCGGCTGTCACCTGCCCAGGTGCGATGTTTGCCACAATGCGACCCTTTTCTATTCCGTAGAATCGGTCGCTGATCGCGGGGGATGTGTCGAGGTTCTGCTCCACGAACAGGATCGTCGTGCCCAACTCAAGGCAAACTGAAGCTGGCGTTGTTCCGGGTGAGTGCCGCCAGCACCTGCTCCGGGTCCCGTGCTGCCGCCTTGTTGGCCGTGCGCAGCGCCTCAGCGCGCTCGACGGCCGGGCTATCCACCTTGCGCATCCGCACCGGGCCGATGTGCTCGCCGGGGTGCGCCGCGGTCGCGTCCACCCGCAACTCGATGCCGTGCTCGGCAAAATAGCGGTCCTGGTGCGCGCGCCACGTTTCACCCCATGCTTCGGCATCCGTCACCAGAGTACGAGTGCCAGCCTTGCGGACCTCGGGTTCCAGATCGCGAGCCTTCTTGGCGGCAAGCTGGTCGCCCTCGATGCGGCGCGTGGTGATCAGCAGGTGGGCGTGCCAGTCGGTGTGGTCGCCGCCCGTGCCCTCGGCCCAGGCACCCTTGCCTTCCCCGCGCTCCTTGTGCGGCGCGTGCACGTCGAGGCCATTGGCCACGAAATGCTCCTGGGCAAAGGAGCGGGCCAGATCGATCCGGTCCTCGGTCGAGAGCACCCGGTCGGCCGGCAGCGCGAGGACGATCTCGCGGGCGACCTGGGCGTCCTTGCAGCTCAGCCGGGGCGGACGTGGATGGGTTGCCACGGTGCGTCTTGATCCAGCGCGAGGATGCCGGCACGGGCTAGCTCCAACCCTGCCACGAAGGTCGCCGCCACCGCCGCGCGGCAGCGCAGTGTCCGGCTCGGGCCGTCGCCGGTGATCTCCGGCAGGAAGGCCCCCATGGCCGCCCCGTCCGGCAAGCCGTTCAGCAGCTGAGCAATCCGGGCCGCCGCTTCGCCGATGGTCCAGAACGGCAGCCGCCGCGGCTGATAGGCCGTGGTCCCTGTTGGCAGGCGGAGCATCACTAGGCAGGCCCGCAGCAGGTCGGTGATGTCGCCACCAGGCACGGGCAGGTCGTCCAACCCCGGCGCTTCTAAGTCAGCGTCGCTCGGAGAGTCGTCTCCCCTTCCC
>CAXTNC010000246.1:2762-4053 GCA_964245495.1 uncultured Acetobacteraceae bacterium | reverse complement strand
TCTAGGTGCATGCCCAGGTACGCGCATGGGGCTGACAAGCCGGCGCGGGAGGGCCATCATGCCCTCAAAAGCTATGGGGAAACCAATGCCGGCGCCGCCCGGTCCGATCGCGCTGCTGCTGGCGTGCCTGCTCGCCGCGCCGGGACAGGCGGCGGAGCCGTCGCGCGTCGCCATCGCCTACCTCGCGCTCGCGCCCAAGCGCGCCGCACCAGCCGTGACGCTCGACCCGCCGCCGACGGACGAGGGCGTGCAGGGCGCGCGGCTGGCGCTGGCCGACGACCAGACCACCGGGCGGTTCCTCGACCAGGACTTCACGCTGCACGAATCGTTGCAACCCGACGCCGGAGCCGTGATGGACGCCGCGCGCGCCTTGCTGGCCGGCGGCGAGCGGGTGATCGTCACCGACCTGCCCGCGCCGTTGCTGCTGCAGGTGGCCGACCTGCCGGAAGCGCGCGACGCCACCTTCCTGGACGCCACCAGCCAGGACGACAGCCTGCGCGGCGCCGACTGCCGGGCGCGCGTGCTGCACCTGCTGCCGAGCCGGGCCATGCTGGCGGACGCGCTGATGCAGTACCTCGCGGTGAAAACCTGGCGCAGCGTGCTGCTGGTGCAGGGCCGCACGCCGGAAGACCATGCTTATGCCGACGCGCTGCGCCGCTCCGCCAGGAAGTTCCAGCTCCGCATCGCCGCCGACAAGCCGTGGACCTTCCAGCCCGGCGCGCAGCGCACGGACACCGGGCACGTCAGCATCGGCGCGGAAGTCGGCCGCTTCACCCAAGGCCTGTCCTACGACGTGCTCGTGGTGGCCGACACGGCGGACGAGTTCGGCGACGACCTCGCCTACCGCACCACGGACCCGCGGCCGATCGCCGGCACCCAGGGGCTGGTTCCCACCGCCTGGGCGCCGCCGTTCGAGCAGTGGGGCGCCACCCAGCTGCAAGCCCGCTTCCTCAAGCAGGCCGGCCGCGCCATGACGGAGCGGGACTTCGGCGCATGGATGGCCGTGCGGGCCGTGGGCGAGGCCGCCAGCCGCGGCGGCAGCACGGACCCGGCGGCCATCGGCGCCTATCTCCGCAGCCCGAAATTCGAGCTGGCCGCGTTCAAGGGCGCCCGCCTCACCTTCCGCCCCTGGGACGGCCAGCTGCGCCAGCCGGTGCTGCTGGCGGACGCACGCAGCCTCGTCTCCGTCAGCCCGCAGCCGGGCTACCTGCACCAGGTCTCCGAGCTCGACACCCTCGGGATCGACCAGCCGGAGACGGCATGCAAGTTCTGACCGCCACGCTTTGCGCCT
>CAXTNC010000246.1:0-2662 GCA_964245495.1 uncultured Acetobacteraceae bacterium | reverse complement strand
GCAGCGCAGGCCGAGCGCATCTTCGTCTCCAACGAGAAGGACAACACCATCACCGTGCTCGACGGCGGAACGCTTGCCGTCACCAGCACGGTGCCGGTGGGCGACCGGCCCCGCGGCATCGTGCTGAGCCGCGACCAGGCCCATCTCTACATCTGCACCAGCGACAGCGACCACGTGGAGGAACTCGACCTCAAGACCCTCACGGTGGACCGCATCCTGCCGAGCGGCCCCGATCCGGAGCTGTTCGCGCTCAGCCCGGACGGCGCCACGCTCTACATCGCCAACGAGAACGACAACATGGTCTCCATCCTGGACCTCGCGGCCGGCCGGGTGACGACGGAGATCCCGGTCGGCGTGGAGCCGGAGGGCATGGGGGTCAGCCCGGACGGCAAGGTGCTGGTCAACACCTCCGAGACCACCAGCATGGCGCACTTCATCGACACGGCGACGCAGAAGACGGTCGCCAACGTGCTGGTCGGCAGCCGCCCGCGCGTGGCGCGCTTCACCGCGGACGGCGCGCAGGTCTGGGTCAGCTCGGAGGTCGGCGGCACCGTGTCGGTGATCGACGCGGCGGCGCACACGGTGCTGCACACGGTCTCCTTCGCCATCCCCGGCGTGCCCGCCGAGAGCGTGCAGCCGGTCGGCATCGCGCTCACCCCCGATGGCGACACCGCCTTCGTGGCGCTCGGCCCGGCCAACCGGGTGGCGGTGGTGGACGCGCGCAGCTACGAGGTCCGCAAGTACCTGCTGGTCGGCCAGCGCGTCTGGAACCTGGCGTTCTCGCTCGACGGCAAGCGGCTCTACACCACCAACGGCGTCAGCAACGACCTGTCGGTGATCGACGTGGCCGCGCTGCGCGTCACCAAGTCGGTGCCGGTGGGCCAGCTCCCCTGGGGCGTGGTGGTGGCGCCATAGTCGCCTTCCCCGCCCTGGACGTGCAGGGGCTGACCCACCGCTTCGGCGCGCGCACCGTGCTGGACCGGGTGGGCTTCAGCCTGCACCCCGGCGACTTCACCGTGCTGCTGGGGCAGAACGGCGCGGGCAAGACCACGCTGTTCGCGCTCATCACCCGGCTGTACCACGCGCACCAGGGCCGCATCGCCCTGTTCGGCCAGCCGTTCGCCGCCGGCGCCTCCGCCGCCCTGGCGCGCTTGGGCGTGGTGTTCCAGCAGCCGACGCTCGACCTGGACCTCACCGTGCGGCAGAACCTCCATTACCACGCAGCATTGCATGGCCTGTCCAACGCCATCGCCGCCCCGCGCATCCGCGACGAGCTGGCCCGCGTCGGCCTGTCCGGGCGCGTGGACGACCGGGTGCGGCTGCTGTCGGGCGGGCAGAAGCGGCGGGTGGAGCTGGCCCGTGCGCTGCTGCACGAGCCGGCGCTGCTGCTGCTGGACGAGCCGACCGCTGGCCTTGACATGGAGAGCCGCAACTTCCTGTTGCAGCACGTGCGCAGCTTGTGCCGGGACCGCGGGCTGGCGGTGCTGTGGGCCACCCACCTGATCGACGAGGCCGGCGAGGGCGCCAGGGTGATCGTGCTGCACGGCGGCCGCGTGCTGGCCCACGGCCCCGTGCCGGATTTGCTGGCGCAGACCGGGGCGCCGGAGCTGCGGGGCGCGTTCGAGCAACTGACCAGGATGGCAGCATGACGGGCCAAGCATGACAGGGATGGCCTACGGGCGCTGCCTGGCTGGCATCGTGCGGCGCGAGGCGCTGCGCTGGGTGCACCAGCGCGGCCGGTTCATCTCCGCGCTGGTGCGGCCGCTGGTGTGGCTGGCGATCTTCGCCGCCGGGTTCCGCTTCGTGCTGGGCGTATCGATCATTCCGCCGTACGAGACCTACATCCCGTACGAGGTGTACATCGCGCCCGGCCTGATTGCGATGATCGAGCTGTTCAACGGCATGCAGAGCAGCCTGTCCATGGTGTACGACCGCGAGATGGGCAGCATGAAGACGCTGATGGTCAGCCCCTTCCCGCGCCCGTTCCTGCTGGGGTGCAAGCTGCTTGCCGGCGTGGCGGTGGCGGTGGTGCAGTCCTACCTGTTCCTCGGCATCGCCTGGTTCTGGGAGATCGAGCCGCCGCTGTGGGGCTACATCGCCGTGCTGCCGGCGCTGGTGCTGTCCGGGCTGATGCTGGGCGCGCTGGGGCTGGTGCTGTCCTCGTTCATCCGCCAGCTGGAGAACTTCGCCGGGGTGATGAACTTCGTCATCTTCCCGATGTTCTTCGCCTCCTCGGCGCTTTACCCGCTGTGGCGGGTGAAGGAGAGCAGCCTCGTGCTGTGGTGGGTGTGCCAGCTCAACCCGTTCACCTCCGCCACCGAGCTGATCCGCTTCGCGCTGTACGGCCAGGTGGACTGGCTGGCGGCGGCCGTGGTGGTCGGATGCAGCATCGCGTTCATGGCGATGGCGGCGGTGGGCTACGACCCCGGCCGCAGCCTGCTGGCCCGGCGCGCGCTGGCGGCGGCGGAATGAAGGCGGCGCTGGTCCTGGCCGCGTTCGCCCTGTGCGCCGCCGGCCCCCCGGCGGACCCGGACTGGCCCTGCGTGCAGCGCCTGGTGCCGACGCTCTCCGCCGCCTCGCTCTGGCCCGGCGACCCGGCGACGGGCGACTGGCGCGCCGACCCCCGCCTGGCCGCCGCTGCCGCCGCCGCCGCCCCCCGCTC
>CAXTNC010000245.1:0-4073 GCA_964245495.1 uncultured Acetobacteraceae bacterium | reverse complement strand
CCGGTGCGGCGGACGTGGGTGCCGCCGCACAGCTCGACGGAGTAGCCGGGCCGGCCATCCCCGCCCTCCCCCATGCTCACCACCCGCACCTCGTCGCCGTACTTCTCGCCGAACAGCGCCATGGCGCCTTCCGCCACGGCGGCTTCCGGGGTCATCAGCCGGGTGCTGACGGGGCTGTTCTCGCGGATGCGGGCGTTCACCTCCGCTTCCACCGCCTGCAAGTCGGCCTTGGCGATCGGCGTCGGCTGGCTCACGTCGAAGCGCAGCCGGTCGGGCGCGTTCAGGCTGCCCTTCTGCGCCACGTGGGTGCCGAGCCGCCGCCGCAGCGCCTCGTGCAGCAGGTGGGTGGCGCTGTGATGCGCCCGGATGGCGCCGCGCCGGGCATGGTCCAGCTCCGCCACCACGGCGTCGCCCACGGTCAGCGTGCCCTGCTCCACCGTGCCGACGTGGGCGAACAGGCTGCCGGCGCGCTTCTGCGTGTCCGTCACCAGCACCCGCGCGCCGCTGGCGGCGGTGATGGTGCCGGCGTCGCCCACCTGGCCGCCGCTTTCGGCGTAGAACGGCGTCTGGTTCAGCAGCACGGCCACTTTGTCGCCGGGTTCGGCGCGCTGCACCGTCATGCCGCCAATCACCAGCCCCGTCACCTGCGCCTCGGCCCGCTCCGTCGCGTAGCCCTGGAACTCCGTGGCCCCGGCGGCCTCGCGCAGCTCGAACCACACCCGCTCCGCGCCGGCGTCGCCGCTGCCAGCCCAGGCGGCGCGGGCGCGGGTGCGCTGCTCGGCCATCGCCGCGTCAAACCCGGCCTGGTCCACGCCCCGCCCCTGCTCGCGCAGCGCGTCCGCCGTGAGGTCGAGCGGGAAGCCGTAGGTGTCGTACAGGCGGAACGCCACCGCGCCAGGCAGCGCCTGCGCTTCGCCGAGCTTGGCGGTCTCCTCCGCCAGCAGCCCCAGGCCGCGCTCCAGCATGGCGGCGAAGCGGGTTTCCTCCAGCCGCAGCGTTTCGGTGATCAGCGCCTCCGCGGCGGGCAGCTCGGGGTACGCCGCGCCCATCTGACGGATCAGCACCGGCACCAGCCGCCACATCACCGGGTCGGCGGCGCCCATCTGGTGCAGGTGGCGCATGGCCCGGCGCATGATGCGGCGCAGCACGTAGCCGCGGCCCTCGTTGGACGGCAGCACGCCTTCCGCGATCAGGAACGCGGTGGAGCGCAGGTGGTCCGCCACCACCCGGTGGCTGGCGCGGAACGGCCCGTCCGGCGCCTGCCCGGTGATCTCGGCGCTGGCCAGGATGAGGGCGCGGAAGGTGTCGGTGTCGTAGTTGTCGTGCACGCCTTGCAGGATGGCGGCGAATCGCTCCAGGCCCAGGCCAGTGTCGATGGAGGGGCGGGGCAGCGCGGCGCGGACGCCCGGCGGGCCTTCCTCGTACTGCATGAACACGAGGTTCCAGATCTCGATGAACCGGTCGCCGTCCTCATCTGGGCTGCCAGGCGGGCCGCCGGGGATGGCGGGGCCGTGGTCGTAGAAGATTTCCGAGCACGGCCCGCACGGCCCGGTGTCCCCCATGCGCCAGAAGTTATCCGCGGTCGGGATGCGGATGATGCGCTCCTCGCCCAGCCCGGCGATGCGCTTCCACAGCGCAGCCGCTTCCTCGTCCTCGGAGAACACCGTGACCAGCAGCTTGTCCTTCGGCAGCGCGAAGTCCCGCGTCAGCAGCGTCCAGGCCAGCTCGATCGCATCCGGCTTGAAGTAGTCGCCGAACGAGAAGTTGCCCAGCATCTCGAAGAAGGTGTGGTGGCGCGCAGTGTAGCCGACGTTGTCCAGGTCGTTGTGCTTGCCGCCGGCGCGCACGCATTTCTGCGCGGTGGTGGCCCGGCTGTACGGCCGGCGCTCGGCCCCGGTGAAGATGTTCTTGAACTGCACCATGCCGCTGTTGGTGAACAGCAGCGTCGGGTCGTTGCGCGGCACCAGGGAGGAGGACGGCACGGCGGCATGGCCGTGGCGCACGAAGAAGTCGAGGAAGGTGGCGCGGATGTCGTTGCTGCTGACCATGACGCAGAAATACCGCAGGCCGCGCGGTTGGGCCAGCCGCGCCGCATCCTTTCCCCGCCAACGGCGTTGCCCCGGCATGAACCCGCCGCACACCTACCGCTTCGCCGGCGACGGCCGGTTCCCGAACTCCGCCCTGCCCGTCCTGGTCTATCACGCCGCGCTGCCAGCCGATCCGGCCGCCATGGAGCAGGCCTTCGCGCGCCAGGGCTGGACCAACTCGTGGCGCAACGGGATCTTCCCCTACCACCACTTCCACACCACCGCCCACGAGGTGCTGGGCATCGCCGCCGGCTCCGTCCGCGTGCTGTTCGGCGGCCCGGACGGCGCCGAGGTCAGCGTCTCCGCCGGCGACGTGCTGGTGATCCCGGCCGGCGTCGCGCACCGCAACATGGGCGACCACGGCCTGCTGGTGGTCGGCGCCTACCCGGGCGGCGCCGAGTGCGACGTGCTGCGCGGCGACCCGGCGCAACTCGCCGCCGCCCAGCAGGCCATCGCCCGGCTGCCCGTGCCGGAGCACGACCCGGTGCCCGGCCAGGCGAGCCTGCGCGCCCTGTGGCAGCCGCGCTGAGCCGGCGCTCCGTCGCCGTCGGGCTGCTGGTGCTGGCCGGGTGCATCAACTTCATCGACCGCTCCGCCGTCTCCATCGCGCTGCCGGCGATCCGGACGGACCTGCACCTGTCCGCTGGCGAGGCCGGGCTGCTGCTGTCCGCCTTCGCCTGGAGCTACGCGGTGGCGCAGCTTCCGGCCGGCAGCCTGGTGGACCGGCTGGGCGCCAGCACGGCGCTGGCCGCCGGGCTGGCCGCTTGGTCCGCGGTGCAGGCGATCAGCGGCCTCGTCGTGTCCCTGCCGCAGTTCATCGTGGCGCGGGTGGCGCTGGGCCTGGGCGAGTCGCCGATGTTCGTGGGCGGCGCGCGGGTGTGCGCCGACCGGTTCGCCCCGGCGGAACGCGCCATCCCGCTCGGCCTGCTGAACGCCTCGGCCTCGCTCGGCCCTGCCATCGCGCCCCTGGTCCTGACGCCCCTGATGCTGGCCACCGGCTGGCGGACCAGCTTCGCCGTGCTCGGCGCGGCGGGGCTGCTGGTAGCGGTGGCGTGGGCGGTGATCTACCGCGACCCGGCGGCCAGCGCGGACGCGCCCCGCATCGCCGGGCCGGCGCAGTGGGGCAACCTGCTGCGGCAGCGCTCGGTCTGGGGCCTGCTGCTGGGTTTCGGCGGCACGGTTTACATGACCTGGCTCTACGTCACCTGGCTGCCGGGCTACCTTGAGCTGCGCTGGCAGATGCCGCCGGAGGCCGCCGGGCTGTGGTCCGCCGTGCCGCAGGCCTGCGGCTTCGCGGGCGCAGTGGGCGGAGGCTGGCTGTCGGACTGGCTGGCACGTCGCATAGGCGAACGCGCGGCCCGGCAGGCGCCGCTGGTGGCCGGGCTGTTCGCCGCCGCCGGGTGCAGCGCCGGGGCCGCGGCGTCCGGCAGCGCCGCGGTGGCGCTCGTGGCCGTGTCCGCCGCCCTGTTCAGCGCCAACCTGGCCACCACGGCGGGCTGGGCGCTGGCCGCCAGCCTGGCCCCGGCCGCCCTGGTCGCCACCGTGGAGGCGATGGCCAACATCGGCGGCTCCGTCGGCGGTTCGCTGGCGCCGCTGGTCACGGGCTACGCGGTGCAGGCCACCGGCTCGTTCAACCCGGCGCTGCTGATCGCCGCCGCGGTGGCCGCCGGGTGCGCCGCGGCGAACTGGGCGCTGACCACGCGGGCGATCGACGGCGGCTAGAACTCCAGGCAAATCTTGCCGAAATGCGCCCCGCTCGCCTGATGGCGGAATGCGTCCGCGATCTCGTGCAAGGCGAAGCTGCGGTCGATCACCGGCCGGAACCCGGTCGCCTGGATCGCCCGCACCATGTCCATCTGCTCGCGCCGGCTGCCGACGATCAAGCCTTGCAGCCGCGCCTGCTTGGCCATCAGCGCCGCCGTCGGCACCTCGCCGCCCCGCCCCGTCAGCACGCCGATCAGCGCGATGCGGCCGCCGATCCGCACC
>CAXTNC010000244.1:0-4080 GCA_964245495.1 uncultured Acetobacteraceae bacterium | reverse complement strand
CCGCCCTGCTCCCCGCGCGGCTGCGCCGGCAGGCCAGGCCTTGCCGCCGCCGCCGCCCGTGCAGCTTCCCACCGGCATGGCCGGCATCAGCGGGGCGGACGCGGGCGACGCGGGCGACCAGCCCCTCGCCCAGCTGCCCAACCTGCCCGTGCCCGACCTGCCGGCGTTGGCCAAGGGACCCGCGCCGCCCACCGCCATCATCGGCGTCCTCGGGGTGCCTGACATCATGCGGGCCGCCACCGCCTCCAAGCAGGTGGAGCAAACGATCGGCGAGCGCCGCCAGAAGCTGAACGAGGACGCCCAGAAGGAGCAGGCAGCCTGGCGCGACCTCCAGCAGCAGCTCGCGGCCCAGCGCGCCAGCCTGTCCCCGGAGCAGGTGCACGCCAAGGAGCAGTCGCTGCAGGACCGCATCACCGAGGCGCAAAAAAGCTTCCGCGACCGCAACCGCATCATCCAGGAAACGGCGCAGTACTCGCTCAGCCAGATCGAGCGCACGCTGATCGCGGTGATCCGCCAGGTGGCCGAGAGCCGGGGCATGAACCTGGTGCTGCACCGGGCGCAGGTGGCGCTGAACGTCAACGAGTTCGACATCACGGAGCAGGTGACCCAGCAGCTGAACAAGGTCATGCCGAGCATCACCATCCCGCCGGACGGGGTGTCCCCGCTGGCGCAAGCCGCTGCGGCGCCGTCTGCTCCCGCCGCGGCGCCCACGCCGGCTTCCGCGCCGACGACGCCGCCCGCCGCCCGCCGCTGAGCCGCCGATGGATGCAGCCAGCACAGGCGACCCGCGGTTCTTCAGCCGCACCGGCCCGCATCCGCTGGCAGCGGTCGTCCTGGCGGCTGGCGCGGAGGCAGGGCCGGCCGGCGCGGAGCTGATGCTGCACGGCGTGGCGCCGCTGCAATCCGCCGGCCCCGGCCAGGTCAGCTTCCTGGACAACCGGCGCTACGCGGCTCTGCTGGACAGCACGGCCGCCGGGGCGGTCATCGTGCACCCTGGCATGGCCCCCCGCGTGCCGCGCGGGACGGTGCCGATCGTGACGGCGGAGCCTTACCTCGGCTGGGCGAAGGTGGCGGCCCTGTTCCATCCGCCGCTGCCGGCCACGCCGGGCATCCACCCGACAGCGGTGGTTTCCAAAGCGGCGCAGGTGGACGGCAGCGCCGAGGTGGGGCCGCTGGCGGTGGTGGGCGAGGGCGCGCAGATCGGGCCGCACTGCCGGGTCGGCCCGGGCGCCGTCATCGGGCAAGGCGTGCAGCTGGGCGCGCATTGCCGCATCGGCGCGCTGGCCTCGCTCAGCCACGCCGTGTTAGGCACGCGCGTGTATGTTTATCCGGGCGCGCGGGTGGGACAGGAGGGATTCGGCTTCGCGGTCGGGCCTGCAGGGTTCGTCACCGTGCCGCAGCTCGGCCGGGTGCTGCTGGAGGATGACGTGGAGGTGGGCGCCAACACCACCATCGACCGCGGGTCGGCGCAGGACACGGTGATCGGGGCTGGGTCGCGGCTCGACAACCAGGTGCAGATCGCGCACAACGTGCGCCTTGGCCGCTGCTGCATCGTGGTGTCGCAGGCGGGGATTTCAGGGTCCACCGTTCTAGAGGATTTCGTGGTGGTTGCGGCGCAAGCGGGCCTCATCGGCCATCTGCGGATCGGGGCCAAGGCGCGCATCGGCGCACAGGCCGGCGTCATGCGGGACGTCGCCGCCGGCGCCGACGTGCTCGGCGCGCCCGCCATGCCGGTGCGCGAGTTCTTCCGCACGGTGGCCACCCTGCGCAAGCTGGCCGCGCGCCGCGGGGCCGAGGGCTGAGCGTGGACACGGCCGGGGCCGCCGGGGGCGTGCTGGACTTGGCGCGGATCATGCGCGCCATCCCGCACCGCTACCCGATGCTGATGATCGAGCGCATCGTGGATGTCGTGCTGGACCAGTCTGCCACCGGCATCAAGAACGTGTCGGTGAACGAGCCGTTCTTCCAGGGGCACTTCCCCGGCCACCCCGTCATGCCCGGCGTGCTCATCATCGAGAGCATGGCGCAGACCGCAGCGGTGCTGGTGGTGGAAACGCTGGGCTTGGATGCCGCCGGCAAGCTGGTGTATTTCATGACCATCGAGGGCGCCAAGTTCCGCCGCCCTGTCGTGCCCGGCAACCAGCTGCGTCTCGCCGTGACGAAGGAGCGCAATCGCGGCAACGTTTGGAAATTCCACGGCAACGCCACCGTGGACGGCGTCTCGGTCGCGGAAGCCACCTTCGCCGCCATGATCATGCACAATCCGCCGCCAGCGCCGCCTGAGGCACCGCCGCCATCCCCGCTCGGCTAGCGGCAGCGTAACAATGCGTTTCTTGGCGGAGCCGCCCGCGCTGGCGCACGACTCCCGCGCGTCCCGAGGTGAAGCCATGCTCCGCACCATGCGCCGCGAGACCCGGCGTTGACCATCCATCCGACCGCGATCGTGGCCGCAGGCGCCGAGATCGGCGACGGCGTGACGATCGGCCCCTGGTGCACGGTCGGCCCGAACGTCGCCATCGCAGCCGGCGCCACGCTGGCGAGCCACGTGGTGGTGGACGGCCACACCAGCATCGGCCCGGAGGTGATGCTTTACCCGTTCTGCACCGTGGGCCTGGCGCCGCAGGACCTGAAGTACAAGGGCGAGCCGACCCGGTGCGAGATCGGCCCGCGCACGCAGGTGCGGGAGCACTGCACGATCCACCGCGGCACCGTCACCGGCTCCGGCGTGACCCGGGTGGGGGCGGACTGCCTGCTGATGGCCGTGGTCCACGTGGCGCATGACTGCACGGTGGGCGACGGCGTGATCATCGCCAACAACGTGGTGATGGGCGGGCATGTGGACATCGGCGACGGCGCGGTGATCGGCGGGGCATCGGCGCTGCACCAGTTCGTCCGCATCGGCCGCGGGGCCGGGGTGGGCGGCGTTTCAGGGGTGGAGGCGGACGTGGTGCCGTTCGGCCGCGTCCTCGGCAACCGGGCCAGGCTCACGGGGGTGCACGCGGTCTGGTTGCGCCGTCGCGGGGTGGACAAGCCGCAGCTGCACAGGCTCCGCGCGGCGTTCCGGGCCTTGTTCGACGGGGAAGGGGTGTTTGCGCAAAGGCTGGAGGCGGTGCGGGCGGAGTATGCCGGCGAATCCCTGGTGGGGGAGGTTCTCGCCTTCGCGGATGCGCCCAGCAAGCGCGGACTGATCCGGACAGCGCGCACCCTCGACGAGGAATGACGCCGCTTCCTGGCCTCACGCCCGGGAAAGCCGCGGCAGGGCCGGCGCTCGGCATCATCGCCGGCGGCGGGCCGTTGCCGTCCCGGGTGGCGGCAGCCGCACGCGCAGCAGGCCGGCCCGTCTTCGTCGTGGCCCTTGAGGGCTACGCGGACCTGGCGCTCTTGGCCCCGTTCCCTCATGCCGCCGCCCGCCTCGGCGCCGCCGGCCGCGCCATCGCCCTGCTCCGCGCCAACAAGTGCCGGGACGTGGTGCTGATCGGCCCCGTGCGCCGGCCCAGCCTGCTGCACCTGCGCCCGGACGCGGAGGGCGCGCGGCTGCTGGCCCGCATCGGACGCGCGGCCTTTGCCGGGGATGACGGGTTCCTGGCCGCCATCGTGCAAGTCCTCGGCGAGGAGGGCTTCCGCGTGATCGGCGCGCACGAGGTGCTGCCGGAGGCGGTGGGTCCCCGCGGCCTGCTCAGCGCCGCCGCCCCGGACGCGGAGGCGGAGGCGGACATCGCCCGCGCCGTTGCTGTGGCGCGCGCGTTGGGCACTGTGGACGTGGGGCAGGGTTGCGTGGTGCAGGGCGGCGTCGTGCTCGCCGTGGAGGCGATCGAGGGCACGGATGCCATGCTCGCCCGCGCCGCCGGGCTGCGCCGGGCCGGGCCGGGCGGGGTGCTGGTGAAGCTGGTGAAGCCTGGCCAGGACCGCCGCGCCGACCTGCCCACCCTCGGCCCCCGCACGGTGGACGCCGCCGCCGCTGCCGGGCTGCGCGGCATCGCCTTCGAGGCGGGTGGAACCTTGTTCACCGACCAGGCGTCTTGCGTGGCGCGCGCCGACGCTGCCGGGCTGTTCCTGCTCGGCCTGGACCCCCCGCTGGAC
>CAXTNC010000243.1:401-4081 GCA_964245495.1 uncultured Acetobacteraceae bacterium | reverse complement strand
CTGATAGTTTTCCGCTTCTCCTCCGTAACAATCTGGCCGGTTATGTCGATAGCCACGTTCTGCGTCATCCCTTTGGGCAGATTGTTCGCTCGTTCAATCGCCTGCTTGGCAACGGCGTTAACCAGTTTGCTCGGCGGATTAGCGGTCAAGTTATAGCTCTTCACCTCAAAACTTGCAGTCTTTCCGTCCGGAGTCACGAAGTCGGGCCGAACGCTGCCGCGCGTGCCGTACGGAACCTCCTTGCCCGCAAGATAGCTGCGCTGGCTTGGATAGTCACGTCCTAAGCTCGCCCCGTAATATTGCTCGGCTTGCTGCCCTCGCGTCGGAGCGCGCGCGCTCCCGATCGCGGCAATTGCCTTTTGGTCCTCGGGAAAAACTGCGGCACCGCCAATCTTGGGGCCAAACGGGCCGCCGCCAGGCAGTTCCTCCATCATTGGCAGGCGGGGAAGTCCCAGCGGCGACAGCCTTGGAGCAAGATGCTCCCCAGCCTTCTCCTCTTCCTCCCTCTCCTCCTCGGGCGTCTTGTCGGCAACCAGTTGAATCGGGAGAGACTTGGCCTGCCCGCCGAGCAGGGCCTGCTGCTGCGCCGCCCGCAGGAACCCCGGCACGTTGGGCAGGCCGACCGTCCTCATCGCGTCGGCCAGCTCGGACCCGGCGTCCTTCAGCCCGGCGTAGCTGTCCGCCGCCATGACCGCCAACGTGGCCCGCTGCATGGCCCACGCCTCCACCGGGTCGGCCTCATGGCCAAAATAGCGAAGGCGGAAGCTGTTGGGTGGGGCCGTGGCGTCCTCGGCCCAGCGCGGCAACAGGTCACGCAGGGCGTCCCGCGCAGCCCAGTGCGGCAATGATGCCCAACCCGGCTCGCCCCGCAACCGGTCCATGGCGAACTCGAACGCGGCGAATGTCCGCGCCCGCAGCTCAGCCCGGTCAACCGTGCCGCCACTTCCTAGCATAGCCGGGCCATGGCCGTTGCCGAATCACCCGTGCCCTTGCCGCCCTTGATCTTGCCACGCCATTCCCGCGCCCGCTGCCAAAGCAAAAATTATAGGATAGTCCTAAGCATGGTTTCGATGGAAAACTGCGGGAGCCTCAATCGACAAACCTTCTCACCCCAAAGGCGGCCGCAGCCACCCCGGCAGCAGGCGCTGCGCCTGCCGCAGGAACACATCGTCCTGCAACGCCTCCTGCCACTGCGCCGCCTCCGTCGCGCGTTCCGCTTCCAGCGTCCGCCGCAGGTCGATCTTCAGCGCCACGATCACCCGCCACGGATCAACCGCGGGGGCGGCGGCGCTCAGCAGGCCGCCCAGCGCGTCCTCGGCGGCGCGGGTCAGCAGGTCGTCCAGGTCGCAGCGCACCAGCGCCGGGTCGAAGGCGGGCGGGCGGCCCAGGGACAGCGCGCCGTCCGCCTCCTGGCAGAGGCGGTGCGCGTGGGTCAGCTCCACCAGCATATCGACCGAGTAGGCTTGCAGCGCCGCCGCGCGCTGCCGGTCAGGCATGGGGCGCAGCTTGCCGAGCGCCACGGTCAATCCCTCGATGGTGTCGAGCGCCATGCCGATCGGGCGGGCCACGCTGTTGTCGAACGCCAGTAGCGCCACGGTGCCTTGCCGGGCGCGCACCTCCCGCCGGGCGGCGGCGATCTCGCGGGCGATGCCGAACACCTGGCTGCGCCACGCCAGCCGCAGGCTCACCGCGGCGATGCCGGCCGACAGCATGGCGACCGCCACCGGCAGCCAGGTGCGGAACAGGCCGGCGGCGTCGCTGCCGTCCTCGGCCGCGGCCGGGCCGGCGAGCAGCAGCGCGGCGAGCGCCAGCCTAAGCGGCGTCGCTCCGCAGGCTGAAGCTGCGGGCGTTGAGCCGGATGATCTCGCGCACCACCGGCGACGCCTCGAAGGCGTATTTCTCGGTGAACCCGTCAAAGCCGAGCAGGCGGACGCTCGGCTCCACCAGCCCCCTGATGAACGAGGACGTCACCACGGGCGAGCCGATCCGCACGACGGCCTTGTCCGGCCCTTGGTCCACCGCGTCCAGGTTGAGTTCGGCGCGGGCGCTGCGCCCGGCCTCCTCGCCGCGCAGCATCCCGGCGTCCGGGTCGATCTGAAGGGTGACGGCTTGGCTCATCGGTGGTCTCCGCGCCGCAGGATGGCACAAGCCCGCCCTGGCCGCACCGGGAATATCGTCCCGCGCCGCCCATGCGAGGCTCGGCCGCCCTCGACGCCAAGACCATACTGACCCTCCCTGGCGTTCACTAAACGTTCCAGACCGGGGCAGACCTCGCACACTTGGGCGTGCCTTGTCACGCCCTAACTAGTCCACTTGCCCGCATGACTTCGGTGGCGGCGGACATGGACTCGGTGATCGCCAGCGCCGCCGCCAGGGCGCGCCGCCCGGCCGCCGCGTCCACCAGCACGGGCGCGCCGTCCAGGCACGCCGCCACGAACCCGGCGTGCTCCGCCTCCATCGCGTCGTGGTCCCGCCAGGTCACGGACTCCCGCCGGAAGCCGCCGGTGCCGGGCAGCGGCATCCCCCGCTCCCGCCCGATCATCACCAGCTCCCGCGCGCCGAAATCGGCCGACAGGTAGCCCTCCTGCGAGAACAGCCGCATCCGCCGGTCCGTCTTGATCGACACCCGGCTGGCCGTGATGCTCGCCACGCAGCCGTTGGCGAAGCGCACCCGGGCGTTGGCGATGTCCTCGGAGGCGGAGGACACCGCCGCGCCCAGCGCATCCACGCTGCTGATCTCGCTGTCCACCAGGGAGAGCACCAAGTCCAGGTCATGGATCATCAGGTCCAGGATCACCGACACGTCCGTGCCGCGCGGCTTGTACGGGGCGATCCGCGTCGCCTCGATGTAGAGCGGGCGGGCCATGCGGCTGCTGATGGCGCGGTGCTCGGCGGAGAAGCGCAGCAGGTGGCCGACCTGCAGCACCCGGCCCCGCGCCGCCGCCAGCGCCGCCAGCGCGTCCGCCTGCGCCAGCGTGGCCGCGATCGGCTTCTCCACCAGCACGTGGCACCCCGCCTCCAGCGCCTGCATCGCCAGGCGGTGGTGCGCCTCCGCAGGCGCTGCGATCACCACCGCCTGGCAGGCGCGCAGCAGGTCCGCCAGCGCCATGGCGGGCGCGCCGGCCTCCGTTGCAACTGCCTCGGCGCGGGCCGCGTCGGCGTCGTGGGGCGGGTGGACGTCCTTTAAGGCGACGTAGCTCGTGCCGTAGGCGGCGTTGATCTGGCCCATGTCGGCCTTGTATTTGTCTTCGGCGTACTTGCCGAACAGGGCATCGTCGGAGCGTAGGTAGCGGGGGACGATGTCGTAGCTGGATTTTTCGTACTGCGAGGTGACGGACGTGCCGAGCATGACGAGGAAGGGGTAGACCATCGTGACCGCGCCCAGCGAGAGGACCACGTAAAGCATCGCCACGAACGCGCGCATCTTCGGGGTCTTGCGACCGACCACAGGAATCAGGGCCATAAAGACATTATAACACAAAATAAAGGTTGGAGAAGCCCTACGCCCACCAGACCTTGTGTAAGACGAAGCGGGCGTTGAGGGTTTCATTGGAGTCGGGGCGGGGGAACGTCCGGCGGGCGTACTCGCGTGTCTCCCCAAGAAGCTCCTGATGGACGGCGTCGGGCACGTCCCAGGTCTGCGAGTACGTGCGGCGAGCCAGGGCTTCCAAGGTCTGCGC
>CAXTNC010000243.1:0-272 GCA_964245495.1 uncultured Acetobacteraceae bacterium | reverse complement strand
GGGGCGTGTCCATTAGGACGACCTTCGCGCCCGCCCCGCCGTCGCGCTCCACCCGGCGCAGGTGGGCCAGAACCGGGGAGATGCCTGCCGCGCCCAGGCTGGGGGCGAGGACGCGGCGGGCGCGGGCGCGTTCGTAGTAGAAGTCCACGAGGAGTGACCGCGCGCCTTGCTCGCCGCCTAAGAACAGGAGGCCGGTGCGGGGGGCAAGCGTGCGGCGGATCTCGCGCAGGACGCGAGTCCAGTCTTCGATCAGGTGCAGGATGTGGACGAGC
>CAXTNC010000242.1:0-4095 GCA_964245495.1 uncultured Acetobacteraceae bacterium | reverse complement strand
ACCCGGCCCAACAAGTTTTCAAGGTTCAAAAGTGCGCCCAGCAGCGCCGTCGCCTGCCCCGGCGCGCCCGCCTGCGCCAGCGCCACCGTGCCCGCCCGCGCCGATGCTGGCCGGCTGAGCGCGCTCGGGCTGCGCGTCCACGTCTCCGGCTGCGCCAAGGGCTGCGCCCATCCGCGCGCCGCCGCTACCCTGGTCGGCCGCGCCGGGCGCTATGACCTGGTCCGCCACGGCCGCGCCTCCGACTTGCCGGACCTGAGCGGCCTGACGCTCGACCAGGCCATCGCCGCGTTATGACCCGTGACTACATCCGCGACGGCGCCGCGATCTACGCGCAGTCCTTCGCCACCATCCGCGCCGAGGCCGACCTGTCCGGCCTGTCCCCGGACGATGCGCGCGTGGCCGTGCGCGTGGTGCACGCGGCGGGCATGGTCGAGATCGCCCCGGCGCTGCGCTTCTCCGCCGGCTTCACCGCCGTCGCCCGCGCCGCCCTGCGCGCCGGCGCGCCCGTGCTGTGCGACGCCAAGATGGTCGCCCACGGCATCACCCGCGCCCGCCTGCCCGCCGGCAACGCCGTGGTCTGCACCCTGGACGACCCGGCGACGCCCGACCTCGCCCGCCGCATCGGCAACACCCGCTCCGCCGCCGCGCTGGATTTGTGGGGCGAGCGGATGCGTGGCGCGGTGGTGGCGATCGGCAACGCGCCCACGGCGCTGTTCCATCTGCTGGAGCTGCTGGACGCCGGCGCGCCGCCGCCGGCCGCGGTCATCGGCCTGCCGGTGGGCTTCGTGGGGGCTGCGGAGTCCAAGGACGCGCTGTGGGCGGATGGCCGGGTGCCCTGCCTGGTGCTGCCGGGGCGGCGGGGCGGCAGCGCGATGGCGGTCGCGGCCGTCAACGCCCTGGCGAGCGAGGCCGAATGAGGGGAACCCTTTACAGCGTCGGCGTCGGCCCCGGCGATCCGGAGCTGCTGACGCTCAAGGCCGTTCGCATCCTGGGCGACACGCCCGCGCACGCCTTCTTCGCCAAGCGCGGCCGGCCCAGCCATGCTTGCAGCATCGCCGCCACCCACCTGCGCCCGGGGGCGGAGCGGCTGCGGTTCGACTACCCGTTCACCACGGAAATTCCGCTCACGGACCCGCGCTATGCCGACGGCATGACGGCGTTCTACGAGGCTGCCTCCGCCACCATCGCTGCCCGGCTGGAGGCTGGCGTGTCCGTGGCGCTGCTGTGCGAGGGCGACCCGTTCTTCTACGGCTCCGCCATGTACGTGTACGACCGATTGGCGTCCCGCTACCCGCACGAGGTGGTGCCCGGCGTCACCGGCATGTCCGGCGCGTGGGCGCGGGCGGGCACGCCGATGACGCATGGCGACGACGTGCTGACCGTGCTGCCCGGCACGCTGGACGCCGCCGCCCTGACGGCCCGGCTGCGCGGCACGGATGCCGCCGTCATCATGAAGGTGGGCCGCCACCTGCCAAAGATACGCGCCGCCCTGGCCGCGGCGGGCCGCGCTGGCACCTACGTGGAGCGCGGCACCATGGCGGGCGAGCGCATCCTGCCCCTGGCGGACCTGCCGGACGGCCCGGCGCCGTACTTCTCGCTCGTGCTCGTCCCCGGGCGGCAAAGGGCGAGATGAGCGGCCACCTCGCCATCGTCGGCGCCGGCCCTGGGGACCCGGCGCTGCTCGCTCCGCGCGCCGCGGACGCGCTGGCGGCGGCCACCGACCTGATCGGCTACGGCCCCTATCTCGACCGCCTGCCGCCCCGCCCGGGCCAGCTTCGGCACCCGTCCGACAACCGGGTCGAGCTGGACCGCGCCCGCCACGCCTTGGCGCTGACAGATGAGGGTCGCCGGGTTGCGGTGGTGTCCGGCGGGGATGCGGGGGTGTTCGGCATGGCGGCGGCGGTGTTCGAGGCGGTGGAGGCGCACCCGGCCTGGGCCGCGCTGGACATCGAGGTGGTGCCAGGCATCTCCGCCCTGCTGGCCGCCGCGGCCCGGCTGGGCGCGCCGCTGGGGCATGATTTCTGCGCCGTGTCGTTGTCGGACAACCTCAAGCCATGGCCGGTGGTGCTGCACCGGCTGCGCGCGGCGGCGGGCGCCGGGTTCGTGATGGCGCTGTACAACCCGCTGTCCCGCGCCCGGCCCTGGCAGCTCGGCGCCGCGTTCGACGCCTTGCGCGCCGTGCTGCCCGGGGAAACCGCGGTCGCCTTCGCCACTGCCGTCAGCCGCGCGGACGAGCGGGTGGACGTGACCACGCTCGCTGCCGCCGACCCGGCGCGGGCCGACATGCGGACCCTGGTGCTGGTGGGCACGGCCGCCACCCGCAGCGTGCCGCGCCCGGGCGGGCGGGCCTGGCTCTACACCCCCCGCAGCGCGGCCTGAGCGTGCAGCCAGGCCAGCGCCCCAGCCGCGTCCGGCGCCAGCTCCCCCGTGGGCGGGGCAGGGCGGTCCACCATCACCACCGGCAGCCCGAGCGAGCGGGCGGCGGCCAGCTTGCCCATGACCGCCGTGCCGCCGGAGTTCTTGGTGACCAGCACCTGGGTCTGGTGCTCGGCCATCAGCGCCCGGTCCGCCGCTTCGGTGAACGGGCCGCGCGCCGCGATGATCGTGGCGTCCGGCGGGGCGTCGGCAGGCGCATCGACGCTGCGCAGCAGGTAGCGATGCGGCGGGCCGAACGGGGCCAGCTCGTTCTGCCCGACCGTCAGGAACACGCGCCGCGCCTGGGTCCCGAGCGCGGCGGCAGCGTGCGCCATGCTGGGCACGCACAGCCAGTCATCGCCGGGCTGCGGCGTCCAGGGCGGCCGCAGCACGGTCAGGCGCGGCACCCCGGCGAGAACGGCGGCTTCCGCCGCGTTGGCGCTGATGCGGGCGGCGAACGGGTGGGTGGCGTCGATCAGGGCGTCGAACTTCCGCAGGCAGGCCGCCAGCCCCGCCGCGCCGCCGAAGCCGCCGCTGCGCCACGGGACGGGCGGCGGCACCGGCCGCCGCGTCCGCCCGGCCAGGGACAGCACGGGGCTGAACCGGGCATCTTCCGCCAGCGCGCGGGCAATCTCCGTCGCTTCGGTCGTCCCCCCCAGGATCAGCACGCGCATGGCCAGGTTGTGGCATGACTGGCCCGTGGCTCGCCATCGTCGGCATCGGCGAGGATGGCCACCTGCCGCCCGCCGCCCGCGCTGCGGTGGAGGGAGCGGCGCTGGTGGCCGGCGGCCGGCGGCACCTCGCCCTGGCGGATGCAGCGATCCGCGGCGAGCGCCTCCCCTGGCCCAGCCCGATGGAACAGGCTTATCCCGCCATCCTGGCCCGGCGCGGACAGCCGGTGTGCGTGCTGGCCTCGGGCGACCCGTACTGCTTCGGCGTCGGCACGGCGTTGGCGGCGCTGGTGCCGGCAGCAGAGATCGTGTGCCACCCGGCGCCGTCCGCCTTCGCGCTGGCCCGGGCGCGGCTGGGCTGGTCCGACGCGGCGGAGCTGTCTGCCTGCGGCCGACCGCTGGCCGCCATCGGGCCGCACTTGCAGCCGGGCGCGCGCCTGTTGGTGCTGTCCGCTGGGTCCGGCACGCCCGCCGCCTTGGCCGCCATGCTGCGCGCCCGCGGGCTGGGCGCGTCCGCGCTGTGGGTGCTGGAAGCCATGGGCGGCCCGGCGGAGCGCATCCGTTCCACGACAGCGGCAGGCTTTGACCTGGGCGATGTCCATGCGCTGAACACGGTCGCCGTGGCCGTCGCCGGCCCGGTGGCGCAGCACCTCGCCACGGGGCTGCCGGACGCGCTGTTCGAGCATGACGGCCAGCTGACCCGGCGCGAGGTGCGCGCCGTCACGCTTTCCACCCTGGCGCCCCGCCGGGGCGAGACGCTGTGGGACGTGGGCGCCGGCGCCGGGTCGATCGGCATCGAGTGGATGCTGCGCCATCCGGCCAACCGCGCCGTGGCCATCGAGCCGCACCCGGACCGCGCCGCCCGGATCGCGCGCAACGCGGCGGCGCTGGGCGTGCCGGGGCTGGCCGTGGCGCAGGGGGCAGCGCCGGACGCGCTGGCGGGCTTGCCGCCGCCGGATGCGGTGTTCCTCGGCGGCGTGGCGCACCGGCCCGGCGTGATCGACGCGGC
>CAXTNC010000241.1:0-4103 GCA_964245495.1 uncultured Acetobacteraceae bacterium | reverse complement strand
CATGGTGCGGCACCGGTCGGCGCCGCAGAACCTTGTCATGGCCGGAGGTGGTCCGGCCGCCCGCGCCGGGGCTGGGCGGCCGGGGCGGGCGCGCGGCGGCTTTCTGGCCCGGGCACGTGCGCGGCCCTCGCGCGGGTCCGCGGATCAAGTCCGGGAATGACGGGGGATGGGGACAGGGCTGCGCTGGCGGGTGTTGCCTGCCGCTCCGCCGCGCTCTGACATCACAGGACGACCCGGCCAGCCTCGTGAAAAGAGGCTTCAGGCCGGCTTGCGCGGCCGCGGCACCCGGCCGGGCCACTCCGTCACGTGGCGGTGCAGCGGGCCGGAGCTCTCCTCGCTCACCACCCGGCCGCGGACCGAGACGCCGGCAACGTGCACGGTCGCCGGGTCGCCGGAGACGAGCGGGTGCCACCAGGCCAAGCCGCGGCCCTCCTGCACCCGGCGGTAGGCGCAGCTCGGCGGCAGCCAGTCGATCTCCTCCAGCGCCTCCGGGGTGAGGGCGATGCAGTCGGGCACCTCCGCCTGCCGGCAGGGGTAGTTGCTGCACGCGCAGGTTTCCAGGTCGAGCAGGCGGCAGGCCACGTTGGTGAAGCTCAGCGCCTCCGTCGCGTCGTCGCGCAGCTTGTGCAGGCAGCAGCGGCCACAGCCGTCGCACAGGGACTCCCATTCCTCCGGGGTCATCTGGTCGAGGTGCTTGGTGGTCCAGAACGGGGCGTCCATGAGTGCTGATCTAGCACGGGCGCTCAGGGATGCAGCAGCCAGCGCAGCGCCCCTGCCACGACCGTGATGGAGGCCACGCTCGCGGCCCAAAGGCCTATGAACCAGAGCAAGCGGCTAGTGGTAGTGCGCACCGGCTTGGACCTTTCCACGGAACACCCAGTAGCTGATCCCGGAGTAGCAAAGGATCAGCGGGATCAGCACGACGGCGCCGACAAGGATGAACAGCTGGCTCGCCCGGGGCGCGGCCGCCTGCCAGATGGTGATGCCGGGGGGGACGATGTGCGGGTAGAAGCTGATGCCCAGGCCGGCGAAGCACAGCAGGAAGATGGCGAGCGCGCACAGGAACGGCGTGAGGTCGTGCTTGCGGGCGATGCCGCGGCGGAAGCCTGCCGCGACCAGCGCCACCAGCAGCGGCACCGGGCTGGTGAGCAGGATGCCGGGCCAGTGGAACCAGCGGCGCATGAACGCCGGGTCAAGGAACGGCGTCCACAGGCTGACGGCCACGATCAGGGCCAGCATGGCCCAGGCGAGCACGGTGGCCTGCTTGCGGGCGCGCTTCTGCAAGCTGCCCTCCGTGCGCCAGATCAGCCAGCAGGCGCCGAGCCAGGCGTAGCCGATCACCACCGCCACGCCGGTCAGCACGGTGAACGGGGTCAGCCAGTCCCACCAGCCGCCGGCGTACTGGCGGCCGGCCACGCGGATGCCCTGCATCAGCCCGCCGAGCGCCAGGCCCTGGCAGAGGGCGGCCAGGGTGGAGCCGCCGAAGAACGACAGGTCCCACAGCGTGCGGCCCAGGGGCGTTTCGGCGCGGAAGCGGAACTCAAAGGCGACGCCGCGGAAGATCAGGGCGAACAACATGCCGAGGATCACCGGGTAGAGCGCCGGCATGATGACGGCGTAGGCCAGCGGGAACACCGCGAACAGCCCGGCGCCGCCCAGCACGAGCCAGGTTTCGTTGCCGTCCCACATGGGGGCGACCGTGTTGACCATGGTGTCGCGGTCCTCCGCGCCGCGCTCGGCGGCGAACAGGATGCCGACGCCGAGGTCGAAGCCGTCCAGCACGACGTAGGCCAGCACGGCGAAGGCGATCAGCCCCGCCCAGACCGTGGCGATGGTTTCGGTGCTCATGGCGGCTAGTCCGCCGCCACGAGTTCGCGGGCCTCGGCCGGGACGGCGCCGGGCAGGCCGGGGTGGATGCCGGCCGAGCGGACCGGCAGCTCCGTGCGCGGCCCGGCCTCGCCCGCCACCGGCGGCTTGGCCATCAGGCGCAGGATGATGGCGATGCCGGCGCCGAACACGACGAAGTACACCACGGCGAAGGCGGCGAGCGAGGCGGCGACCCCTGACAGCGCGATGGGCGAGATGCTGTCGATGGTGCGGAGCTGGCCGTACACCGTGTAGGGCTGCCGGCCAACCTCCGTCGTCACCCAGCCGCACAGGATGGCGACGATGCCGGCGGGGGACATGAGCAGCGCCGCGCGATGCAGCCACGCGCTGGTGAACAGCGTGCCGCGGAAGCGGGCGAGCAGGCTGAGCGCGCCCAGGCCGAACATGGCGAAGCCGATGCCGACCATGGCGCGGAAGGTCCAGAAGATCGCCGGGGCGTAGGGCCGGTCGGCGGGCGGCACTTCCAGCAGGCCGGGCACGCGGCCGTTCCAGCTGTGGGTCAGGATCAACGAGGAGGCGTGGGGAATCTCGACCTTATAGTCGGTGCGCTGCTTGGCCATGTTGGGCAGGCCGAACAGGATCAGCGGCGCGCCGTCCTTGCCCGACGGCGCCCAGTCGCCTTCCATGGCGGCGATCTTCATCGGCTGGTGCTCCAGCGTGTTCAGCCCGTGCAGGTCGCCCATGCCGATCTGCAACGGCGCCACGACGGCGGCCATCCACATCGCCATGCTGAACATGGTGCGCACCGCGGGCGTGGCCCGGCCATGCAGCAGGTGCCAGGCGCCCACGCCGCCGACGATGAAGGCGACGGTGAGATAGGACGCCAGCATCATGTGCGGCGCGCGCACGAACACGGACGGGTTGAAGATCACCTGCCAGTAGTCGGTCGGGAACATGCGGCCGTCCGCGCCCACGCCGAACCCGGCGGGCGTCTGCATCCAGCTGTTGACCGAGAGGATCCAGAAGCCGGACAGCAGGGTGCCGCCTGCCACCATGCAGGTGGCCAGGAAGTGCAGGCGGCGGCCGACGCGCTCCATGCCGAACAGCATGACGCCGAGGAAGCCGGCTTCCAGGAAGAAGGCGGTGAGCACCTCGTAGGCCATCACCGGGCCGATCACCGGGCCGGCCTTGTCGGCGTACTGCGACCAGTTGGTGCCGAACTGGTAGGACATGACCAGGCCGGAGACGACGCCCATGGCGAAGCCGAGGGAGAAAATCTTCAGCCAGTAGCGGAACAGGTCGAGGTAGACCGGCTTGCCGGTGCGCAGCCAGAGGGCTTCCAGCACCATGAGGTAGCTGGCCAGGCCGATGGAGAAGGCGGGGAAGATGATGTGGAACGCGACGGTGAACCCGAACTGGGCGCGCGCGAGATGGAAGGCGTCGATCATTCTGGTCAGTCCTCAGTGCCGGCGTCATCGGTGCGGGGGCGCCGCTTGCCGCCGCCGACGAACACGGAAACCTTGCTCTTGATGTCCAGCAGCTTGGACACGCCTGCGCCGAGCGAGAGCAGCTGCATCAGGCTGTGGTTGTCGAGGCGCTGCACGTCGTCCGCCCAGCCGACCAGCACCTCGATCAGGTCATGCATCTCGCGCATCTTGCCTTGGGCGTGCTGCTCCTCCGGGCTGGAGGGCGTTTCCATCAGCACGTCGCGCAGCATGGACAGCGTAGGGTCCACCTCACGCTTGCGGCGCTCCTCCGCCAGGGTGCGGACGATCTGCCAGATGTCGTCCGGCGCCTCGAAGTAGTCCCGCCGGTCGGTGGGCAAGTGCCGCTTGCGGACCAGCCGCCAGGCTTCCAGCTCCTTGATGCCCATGCTGACGTTGGAGCGCGAGACGCCGAGCAGCTCGGTGATCTCTTCCGCGTTCAACGGGCGGTCGGACAGGAACAGCAGCGCGTAGATCTGGCCCACGGTGCGGTTGATGCCCCAGCGCCCGCCCATCTCGCCAAAGTGCAGCACGAAGGTTTCGATGACGGGGGGGAGGCGCACGGGGTTTCTCGGTTTCAGTAATTTCTGAAATCACAGGTAATGCTGCTGCCTGCCGTTTCAACTCACGCCAGGCGCGTGCCGTGGCCCATGTTCAGCGCGTCGCGCAGGGAACGCCTTGCTCCGGTCCATCCCCGGCGCTATGCGTGCAATGGCCTGGCCCGAGCGCCGACTGGGGTTGCTGGCGTCTGCATCGGAGGTCGGACGGCGCCCTTCCTCCCCGGGCACATCG
>CAXTNC010000240.1:0-4117 GCA_964245495.1 uncultured Acetobacteraceae bacterium | reverse complement strand
GCTGGACGCCGCCATGGCGAAGGCCGAGTACGAGGCGCGGCGCTCCCGCGGCTCCGGATAGCGGCAGCCTGGGGCGCCCCCTCCGTGCGCATTCCGCTCGCCTGGTAGGAGGCGAGCGGAACCTTGGCCCACTCCGCCCCGGACACCGCCAGAGGACGGTTGTCCTTTGGACGCCTGTATATAAGGGGGCAAGGGGACGACTGTCCCCTTGCGGGGGCAGGGCAGCGCCCTGCCTGCCTTGCCATTTCTATTAGTTTCTCCTATGTGCGACTGCCGCCCGGGCGCACCCGCGCCCGGCGGTAATTCGCACGCGGGGCGACTTCCTGGCTCCCTCGCCAGAACCGGTGCCGCAAGGCCAGCCCCGCGGAGGTTTCAACCGGACCACAGGAAGGCCGCACCCATGGCGATGCCAGACTTCACCCTCCGCCAGCTGCTCGAAGCCGGCGTGCATTTCGGCCACCACACCCGGCGCTGGAACCCGCGCATGGCGCCGTTCCTGTTCGGCGTGCGCAACCAGGTCCACATCATCGACCTGCAGCAAACGGTGCCCATGCTGGACCGTGCGCTCCGCGCCGTGCGGGACATCACCGCAGGCGGCGGCCGGGTGCTGTTCGTCGGCACCAAGCGCGCCGCGGCCGAGCACGTGGCCGAGGCCGCCAAGCGCTGCGGCCAGTACTACGTGAACCACCGCTGGCTCGGCGGCATGCTGACCAACTGGAAGACCATCACCGGGTCCATCAAGCGGCTGCGCCAGATCGAGGAGCTGCTGGCCGGCAACGTCGAGGGCCTCACCAAGAAGGAGGTGCTGGACATCACCCGCGACAGCGACAAGCTGGAGCGCGCGCTGGGCGGCATCAAGGAGATGGGCGGGCTGCCGGACATCCTGTTCATCATCGACACCAACAAGGAGAAGCTGGCGGTCGAGGAGGCCAACAAGCTCGGCATCCCCGTCATCGCCATCCTGGACAGCAACTCGGACCCGGCGGGCGTCACCTATCCCATTCCCGGCAACGACGACGCCCTGCGCGCCATCACCATGTATTGCGACCTGGTCGCCGGCGCGGTGCTGGACGGCATCAGCGCCGAGATGGCCGCTTCCGGGCGGGACGTGGGCGCGGACGAGGAGCTGCCGCTCGGCGCCATGCCGGACCAGCACATCGCCGCCCCCGCGGCCACCGAGCAGCCTGCCGCCTGAACAGGGAGAGCACCCATGGCCGAGATCACCGCCGCCCTGGTGAAAGACCTTCGCGAGAAGACCGGCGCCGGCATGATGGACTGCAAGCGCGCCCTGTCCGAGACAGGCGGCGACATGGAAGGCGCGGTCGACTGGCTGCGCAAGAAGGGCCTGGCCGCGGCCGCCAAGAAGAGCGGCCGGGTCGCGGCGGAGGGCCTGGTCGGCGTGGCGACGGCGCCGAACCGCGGCGCCATGGTCGAGGTCAACGCCGAAACCGACTTCGTGGCGCGCAACGACACCTTCCAGGCCTTCGTGGCCGCCATCGCCAAGCTGGCGCTCGACGTGGGCGAGGACGTGGAAGCGCTGAAGGCGGCGCCCTATCCAGGTTCCGGCCGCACGGTGGCCGAGGAGCTGACCCAGCTGATCGCCACCGTCGGCGAGAACATGAGCATCCGCCGCGCCCGCGTGCTGAGCGTGCCGTCCGGCGTGGTGGCGAGCTACGTGCACGGGGCGGTCAAGCCCGGCCTGGGCAAGATCGCCGTGCTGGTGGGCATGGAGGGCGGCAGCGAGATCGACGCGCTGGAGCTGCTCGGCCGCCAGGTCGGCATGCACGTCGCGGCCACCCGCCCGGCCGCGCTGGACATCGGCGGCGTGGACCCGGCGGCGCTGGAGCGCGAGCGCGCCGTGCTGGTCGAGAAGGCGCGCGAGGAAGGCAAGGCCAAGACGGAGGAGATCATGGGCAAGATGGTCGATGGCCGCATCCGCAAGTACTACGAGGAGGTGGTGCTGCTGGAGCAGGTCTGGGTGCATGACGGCGAAAGCCGGGTGAAGGCGGTGGCCAAGAAGGCCGGCGCCGCGATCACCGGCTTCGACCGCTTCACCTTGGGCGAGGGCATCGAGAAGCAGGCGGGCGACTTCGCCGCCGAGGTGGCCGCCGCCGCCGGGCTGCCGCCGGACAACGCGCCGACGCTGTAGCCCGCGCCCCGCAAACCAAGGCGTCCAGAGGACGACCGTCCTCTGGTGGGGCTTGGGGCAAAGCCCCATCCTTCCCTCAGGAGGCCCACCATGCCCGAGCAATCCCCCGTCTGGTTCATCACCGGCTGCTCCACCGGCTTCGGCCGCGCGCTGGCCGAGCGCGTGCTTGCCCGCGGCTGGCGCGCCATCGCCACCGCGCGCGACCCGGACGCCGTCCAGGACCTCGCCGCCAGCCAGCCCGGCCGCGCCCTCGCCCTGCGCCTGGACGTGAGCGACCCGGCGCAGGTCGCCTCCGCCGTGCGCGAAAGCGAGGCCCGCTTCGGCCGCATCGACGTGCTGGTGAACAACGCCGGCTACGGCTACCTCGCCGCCGTCGAGGAAGGCGAGGACGACGCGGTGCGCGCCATGTTCGAGACCAACTTCTTCGGCCTGGTCGCCATGACCAAGGCGGTGCTGCCGGGGATGCGCCAGCGCCGCCGCGGGCACATCATCAACGTGTCCTTCATCGGCGGCCTGGTGAGCTTCCCCGCCACCGGCTACTACCACGCCACCAAGCACGCCGTGGAGGGCTTGTCCGATTCCTTGGCGCAGGAGGTGGCCCCGCTCGGCATCAAGGTGACGGCGGTGGAGCCGGGGCCGTTCCGCACCGACTGGGCCGGGCGCTCCCTCATGCAGTCCGCCACCCGCATCGGCGACTACGACCAGACCGCCGGCGCGCGCCGCACGCAAACGGAGCAGCGCAGCGGCAAGCAGCCCGGCGACCCGGTGCGCGCCGCGGACGCCATGATCGCGGTGACGGAGTCGCCCAACCCGCCGCTGCACCTGGTGCTGGGCGCCCCCGCGCTCGGCTTGGCGCGCGCCAAGCTCGACCAGCTGCGCCAGGAGCTGGACGCCTGGCAGGGCACCACGCTGGGCGCCGACTACCCGGAAGCCCGCGCCGCCGAGTGAGCGCGCCCTGCTGAGCCTTTCGCCGGACGACTGGCAGGCCGTCCGGCTGACGCTCGGCGTGGCGGCGCGCGCGGTGGGCGTGTCCCTGCCGCTCGCCGTGCTGGTGGCCGGGTGCCTGTCCCGCGGCCGGTTCCCGGGCCGCGGCCTGCTCAGCGCCGCAGTGCACCTGCCCCTGGCGCTGCCCCCCGTGGTGACGGGCTGGCTGCTGCTGCTGGTGTTCGGCGTGCACGGCCCGGCGGGGCGGCTGCTGCTGGCCTGGTTCGGCGTGCGGCTGGCCTTCACCACCGCGGGCGCCGCGCTGGCCTGCGGGGTAATGACCTTCCCCATCGCCGTGCGCGCCATCCGCCTCGCCTTCGACGCCGCCGACCCGGCGCTCGACCAGGCCGCCCGCTCCCTCGGCGCCGGCCGGCTGGACCGCTGGCTGACCGTCACGGTGCCGCTGGTGGCGCCGGGCATCCTGGTCGGCGGCGTGCTCGCCTTCGCCACCTGCCTGGGGGAGTTCGGCGCCGTCATCACCTTCGCCGCCAACATCCCCGGCCAAACGCAGACCTTGCCGCTGGCCATCTACTCCGCCTTGCAGGCGCCGGGCGGGGAGGCGCGGGCGGCGCAGCTCTCGCTGGTGTCCATCGCCCTGGCGCTGGCCGGCCTGCTGCTGTCGGAATGGCTGGCGCGGCGGCTGAGCGCGGCGCTCGGCCGGTGAGCCTGGCCGTCGAGGTCGGCCACCACTTCCCAGGCACGGTGATCGACGTGCGGTTCGAGGCGCCCGGCGCCGGCGTCACCGCCCTGTTCGGCCCCTCCGGCGCAGGCAAGTCGACGGTGATCGCGGCCGTGGCCGGGCTGCTGCGGCCGGAGCGGTGCCGCGTGGCAGTGGACGGCGCGGTGCTGGCGGACAGCGACGCCGGGGTCTGGCTGCCGCCGGAGCGCCGCCGCGCCGGGCTGGTGTTCCAGGACGCCCGGCTGTTCCCGCACATGTCCGTCGCCAGCAACCTGCGCTACGGCCAGCGCCGCGCCCCGCCCAAC
>CAXTNC010000239.1:0-4174 GCA_964245495.1 uncultured Acetobacteraceae bacterium | reverse complement strand
CACCGCCTTGCTGGACGCGCCAATGGCGGCCGTGCAGTGCGCCGCCCAATCCAGCAACCCGCCCTCCCCGGCGTCGAATGCCCCCGCCGGGAGGCTGTGGCGGACCCGCTCCCGCTCCGTCGGATGGCAGCGGACGGCGAGCGGCAGGGCGGGGAACCGCGCCCGGAGCTGCTGGACGATGACCAGCGGGTCGGCGTGGCGCGGGTCGAAGTAGGTCCAGCCGCTGCCGGCGTCGAGCAGCAGCAGCAAGTAACCGCCGTCCACCAGGCGGCGGCGCTCGGCCGGCTTGCCGACCGCCTCCAGGGCCGCGCGCCGGACGCCGGGCGGCGCCGGGCCGGGCTGGAAGACGGCCAGGGAGGAGCTGACCATGATGCCGACCGGATCGACGAACACCGACCCGCCGGGGTCGAACCACCCCATCTCGGCGAAGACCACCGGCACGCCCGCTTCCTGGCACCGCCGGGTGGTTTCCGTCTCGATGCCGTTCCAGACGATGCAGGCGTCCGGCCGATGCTGCGCCAGGGCGGCAGGAACCGCGGTGGTGTCCGCCGCCTCCATGACCGCCAGGCGGGGCGGCGCGTCCTGCAACGCCTGCCGGGCGAACTCCGTGCGGATGAACTCCGCGTCCGCCAGCACCGTGACGCCGCAGCCGGCGCGCGCCAGGGCGGCCCCGGTCCGCGTCAGCCCGCGCACGGCGCAGAGATAGTTGCCGCCGGCATAGACGTGCGGCAGGGCGGGCGAGCGGAGCAGGTCGATGAGGACATGCTTCACCTACGCCGCCGCCCGCTTGCGCACCTCGTCCAGCACGCCGAACAGCTCGCCGGCCGCCTCGGGCGTGAACAAGTCCTCCACGCCGGTGGGGACCACGTCCGTGTACGGCCGCTCGTACAGCCGTTCCGCGGCCATGACGCCGTTCTCGGTCAGCTCATCGACCACCATGTCCACGAACTCGATCTGGTTGCCCGTCAGCGTCCGCCCGGCCAGGAAGGCGGCGAAGGCCTGCTTGGCCGCGGCGCGGTCCAGGCCGACCAGGGAGCGCATGAACAGGCCGAGGCCGGCTGCCTGCGCCTTCGCCCGCTCGATGTCATCCGCGCTGCCGGCGCCGCTGTCGCGCAGCATCCGCTCCAGCTCGTCGAGGTCGGTCTGCGTCAACTGGCGGTTGGTGCGCAGCTTCACCACCGCCACGTGGCCCTGCTGGCGCAGCAGGAAATGCCTGGCCTTGGCGCGGAACGCCTCGAACGCCTGCGGCGGCGCGAAGCTGTCGAACGCCACCTCGGCGGCCTCGCCGATCTCGTCGGTGAAGTCGGTGTAGATCACCCGGCGCTTGCTCCGCTCGATCAGGTGCGCCAGCCCGCGCAGCCGCTTGCGCGCCTCCTCCAGCAACCCGGCGGTCACGTCCTGCCACCAGGCATCCGCCTGCACCTCCTGGATCAGCGCCATCTGCGCCTGCACGGCGGGAATGCTGGCCTGCTCCTCCAGCGCCGCGGCGATCTCCACGGCGCGCTGCTTCAACTTCTTGAACCCGGCGCGCCGCCCCAGCGCGCAGAGCTGCAAGCCCAGCATCAGCAGGTCGAACTGCTTGGCCTCCAGCCGCTCCGGCGGGCGCCCGCTCGGCAACCCGGCAACGTTTTCGGCCAGGGCCTGGCGGGCCGCCTCGTCCAGCGCCGGCCACGCCTCCGGCTGGGCGTAGGTTTCCACCAGGCGGCGATGGCGGCGGACCAGGATGTTGGCCGGGTCCATCGCCGCCACCTCGGCGTGCAGCTGGCCTGCCACGTCCCGGCGCAAGTCGCCCTCGCCCAGCGCGCCGAGCAGGTCCAGCCGCGCCTTGAACAGCCGGGCCGAGAGGCTGTCTCCGGTGCTGCCCTCCGTGGCCTCCACGTCCTGGCTGAAGAACTCCAGGTTCTGGCAGAAGTCGAACACGCTGAAGAACTGCTTGTCCCGCCCCGGCCCGAACAGCTCCGGGCGCAGCCGGGTGCCGCGGCCGACCATCTGCCAGAACTTGGTTTTCGAGCGCACCAGCTTGAAGAACACCAGGTTGACCACCTCCGGCACGTCGATGCCGGTGTCCAGCATGTCCACGCTGATGGCGATGTGCGGGGCCTTGGCCGGCTGGGAGAAGCTGTCGATCAGGCTTTGCGCGTGCTCCACTTGGTTGTCGATCACCTGGGCGAAGCTGCCGCGCAGCGCCGGGTAGCTGAGGTCGAACCGCTGCTGGATGAAGGCGGCGTGGGCGTGGTTCTTGGCGAACACGATGGTCTTGCCCAGGCGGTCGCCGGCCTCGACCTTCTGGCCGCGGTCCATCAGGCGTTCCAGCGCCTTGTCCACCGTGTCGGCGTTGAACAGCCACTTGTTCACCGCCGCCGGGTCCACCCCGTCGGGCGGGCCGTCCTCCTCGCCCCACTCCGCCGCGTCCCACGCCTCCTGCTCGTCCTCCGGCAGGTCGTCGTAGCGGATGCCCTCGCGCTGGAACTTCAGCGGCACGGAGACCGCCCTCATCGGCACCAGGAAGCCATCCTTCACCGCGTCGGCGAGCTGGTAGGCGTCGGTCGGCACGCCGGTTTCCAGCTGGAACAGGCGGTAGGTGTTGCGGTCGATCTCGTCCTTCGGCGTGGCGGTCAGGCCGACCAGCAGGCTGTCGAAGTAGTCGAAAATCGCGCCGTACTTGCGGTAGATCGAGCGGTGCGCCTCATCGACGATCACCAGGTCGAAATGGCCGATGCCGAAGCGGCGCTGCCCGCCTCCCTTGCCGTCATCGGGCCGCTCGTCGATCAGCCGCAGCATGGTGGGATAGGTGGAGACGAAGACCCGGCCCTCCGCCGCCCTGTCCGTCAGCAGGTTCACCGGGGCAGCGTCCGGCAGGTGCTTCTTGAACTCCCTCACGGCCTGGTCCACCAGCGCCGTGCGGTCGGCGAGGAACAGCACGCGCTTGGCCCAGTTGCAGCGCATCAGCAGGTCCGCCAGCGCGATCACCGTGCGCGTCTTGCCGGCGCCGGTGGCCATCACCAGCAGGGCGCGGCGCTGGCGGTCGCGCTCGAAGGTTTCGGCGATGCGGCGGATGGCGCGGGTCTGGTAGTAGCGCTCGACGATGGCCGGGTTTGGCTCCGCGTCCGCCAGGGGCCGCCGGGTGCTGCGGCGCTGGACCAGCAGCTGCAGCTCGGCCTTCTTGTGGAAGCCCTGCACCTGGCGCGGCGGATAGGCCGTGTCGTCCCACAGCCAATGCTCGTAGCCGTTGGTGCAGACCATCACCGGGCGCTGGCCGTGCATGGCTTGCAGGGCGTCGGCGTAGAGCTTGGCCTGCTGCTGGCCGCGCAGCGCGTCGTGCCGGGTCGCCTTGGCCTCCACCACGGCGAGCGGGCGGCCGTCGTCGCCCCACAGCACGTAGTCCGCCCGGCCGGCGCCGGAAGGGGTGGGCAGGCCGGTGACCTTGTATTCGGCGACGTCCGGCGCGTCCGGGTCCCACCCGGCCTCCCGCAGGTAGAGGTCGATGAAGGCGTCGCGGGTGGCGGCCTCGCCGTAGTCGTGCGTGTCGGGCGCGGCGGCGGCGAGCAGGGCGGCCACCTGCGCCTGCAAGCGGGCGCGCTCGGCATCCGCCTCGGCGTGGGCGGCGCGGGACTCCGCCAGGTCCTGGTCGCGCTGGCGCAGCTCGGCCTCGCGCTGGCGCAACTGGTCGAGGGTGAGGCGGGCGATGTGCGCCATGGGGCGGGGCAGCTTCGCCGGGTCGAAGGCGAGGCTGGGAGCGGGCTTGTCGCCGCGGGCGTAGGTGCGGGCGAGCCAGAAGGCGAAGTGGAACAGCTCGCCGGTGGCGGTGCGGGCCTGGCCTTCGGTGAACGGCTGGTCGCCGTGCACCGCCTTGTTGCCGATGTCCTTCAGGAAGCGCGCCTTGTGGAAGATGGCGTCCCCGGCGGCGGCGCGGAAGCTGGGTTCGTGCACCAGGGCGCTGAGGGTGTCCTGGTACGGCTGGGTGAGCCGGCGGTCGGCGCGGTAGAGCCAGGCCATGGCGAGTTCGAGCGCGCGGCGGGCGTGGAACCCGGCGGCGCGCGGGTCGGCAAGGGTGCAGCTTTCGGCGCGCGCGGCGGCGGCGGCGATGTCCGGCCATTCGGGGTGCAGGAAGCCGAACTGGGACATGGGTTACAGGTCTCCGCGGAAGGCGCGGTGTTGGAGGGAGGCGAAGAGA
>CAXTNC010000238.1:0-4233 GCA_964245495.1 uncultured Acetobacteraceae bacterium | reverse complement strand
GAGGGCGCGTCGTCCACGGCGCGGCGGCGCAGCAGGCGGTTGATGAAGCCGGTGCGGTCCGCGTGCGGCGCCGGGTCGTAGCCTTTCAGCTTGGACCACAGATCGTGCAGCCGCTCGGCGGCGGCGGCCTGCGCCGGGTCGGTGGAAAGCGCGCCGGACGCCAGCAGGTCCCGGTAGGCGAACAGCGGGCCGGCGGCGGGGGCTGCGATGTCCATGCTGAAACAGGCGGATAGCCCGGCGCGGCGCGCAGTTCAACCGAGCGGCCGGCGCACTTGAACGGGCGCCGCCCCCTCCCGTAGAAAGCGCCGATGGACAGCATCGCACCCCCCGACCAGCTCGACATCGCGGCGCTGGAGGCGACCCCGGTGGCCGCCGCGCCGTTCCCGCACGTGGTGGTGCCGCATTTCGTGCCCCCGGCCTTCCTGCGGCACGTCCGGGAGGGGCTGCCGGCGATGGCCAGCGGCGGGTCCTATCCGCCGGAGGCGCTGAGGCTGGGGACGGCGGCGGCGTCCCTGGTGCGGCAGATGCAGGCGGGGGACATGAAGGCCGCCATCGCCCGCAAGTTCGGCCTCGACCTGCACGAGGCGCCGGTGATGCTGACCCTGCGCGGACGCACCCGGCAGAAGGATGGCCGCATCCACACCGATTCGGAGGCCAAGCGGGTGACGGTGCTGCTGTACCTGAACGAGCAGACCGACGCCTGGGCGCAGCAGGAAGGCTGCCTGCGCCTGCTGCGCAGCCCCACGGACCTGGATGACTACGCCGTGGAGGTGCCGCCGGTGGACGGCACGTTGCTGGTGTTCCCCAACGGGCCGAGCACTTGGCATGGCCATCGCACCTTCGTTGGCCAGCGCCACGCCATCCAGCTCAACTACATGGCGAACGACGGCCGCGCCCGCAGCGAGCTGCGCCGGCACCGCTGGTCAGCCTTCGTCAAGCGCTTTGCAGCCTAGCCGGTGAGCCTGGCCTGGGTCTTGGGATCGTTTGCCGCCGTGGCATGGATCATCCCAGTGATGCTGCTGTTCCACCGGGAAATCCGCGCCCTGTGGACGGCGCGCAACGACAAGTGGTTCCGGGACGGATGAAAACCCTCAGCGCGGATGCGGGGCTGGGATGCGGAACAGCTGCCAGGGGCCTTTCTGCGCGCTGCCCGTCTTGTGGAACTGCGCCATGTCCTGGATGTGCGAGGCGGTGACGTAGATCGAGCCGTCCGCCCCCTCCGCCATGCTGTCCGGCCAGCGCAGCCGGGGGTCCTGCGCCACCACGCTGGTCATGCCGTCCGGCGCGCGCATCCGCACGCCGTTGATCGCCGGGTCGGTGATGAACAGGTAACCCCCCTCGTCCATCCACAGCCCGTCCGCCACGTTGGTGGTGGCCAGCTTCTCGACGCTGGCGGCGGCGTCGGCCGGGGACACCCCAGCGTTGCGGAGCGAGGCAGTCGGGATGCGGTACAAAGTGCGGCCGATCAGCGCCTGCCAGTACAGGTACTGGCCCATGGGGTCGAGCGCGATGCCGTCGGCGGCGAAGGCGGGGATGCGGTGGTCGGGGCGGCGCAGCTCGTGGCCGTCCACGGTGGGCACCACGCCCGGCTCCGGCTGCGTGCTCGGGTGGCCGTCCAGCACCCGGCGGATCGCGCCGCTCGCAGTGTCGAGCACGACCAGCGCGCCGCGCTGGCCGGAGTCGGTCAGGTAGGCGGTGGCGCCGTCCGGGCTGACGCGCACGTCGTTCATGTAGCTGCCTTGGGGGGAGGCCGCCATGTCGAACGGGTAGACGCGGACCACCTTGTCGGTCTTGAGGTCGATCTTCACCAGCTTGACGCCGCCGGGCTTGATGAACTCGTTGCCGGGGGCCGCCGGGTCGATGACCCAGAGGAAGCCCTGCGGATCGACGGTAACGCTTTGGACGCAAACGAAATGGTCGCCCACCGAGAGGGGCTTGAGGTTGCTCCAGGCGTTCCACTCGGCGTCCGGGTAGGGCCTCAGCTGGCCACCGGGCATCACCTCGGCGACCGAGACAGGCACGTCGACTTCCCACCGCGGGAAGTTGACGAACACCCGGCCGTCCTTGGACACCGCCACGCCCGTCACCTGCTGCTGGAAGCTCGCCACCACGGCCAGGGCGCCGGGCTTGGAAGCGGCTGATCCGGGCCGCGCGGCGGCGAACGAGGCGGCGGCGCCGGCGAGCATGAGGCCGCGGCGGGACAGCGTGGCGGACATCGGCGATTCCATGAGATGCAGGAACGCAAAGCGGATCAGACGCCGCGGAGTTCAACTGGCCGAGGCGGTTTCTTGCATGGCGTCAGGATCGGGGCGGTGGTGGAGCTGAGGGGAATCGAACCCCTGACCTCCTCATTGCGAACGAGGCGCTCTACCAACTGAGCTACAGCCCCGCCGTCCCGTGGGCGGGATATGCCGAGAGGGGGCGGACCGAGTCAAGCCGCCGGCCGCATTGCGGCAGCCTGGCCGCGCCTGTAGGGTCCGCCGCCGTCGCGGGAGAATGGGCTTGGTCACCGTCGTCTATGAGTTGCTGGACCAAGTTCTGGGCCTGTATTGGTGGGCCGTTATCCTTGCCGCCGTGATGAGCAACCTCGTTGCCTTCGGCGTGGTCGATACCCGAAACCGGCTGGTCTGGACGGTCACGGACTTCCTTTACCGCATCACCGAGCCGGCGCTGCGCCGCATCCGCAGCGTGCTGCCGAACATGGGCGGCATCGACCTCAGCCCGCTGGTGCTGCTGCTGGGAATCTGGCTGGCGCGCCAAGTGCTGGCGCGGGTGTATCAGTCCGTGGTGTTCGGCGGCCTGCAGCCGCTGTTCTACTAGAGCTGTGGCGGCCCGCATCATCGACGGCAAGGAACTGGCCGCGGCGCTGCGCCGCCGGGTGGCGGCGCATGTCGGGCGGTTGCCGTTCCAGCCGGCGCTGGCGGTGGTGCTGGTGGGGGACGACCCGGCCAGCGCCGTATACGTCCGCAACAAGGATCGCGCCGCACAATCCGCCGGTCTTGCCGTGACCACCATGCGCCTGCCTGCGGACACGGCGCAGGGTGCGCTGCTGGAGGTCGTCGAACACCTCAACGCGGACCCGGCGGTGGACGGCATCCTGGTCCAGCTTCCCCTGCCCCGGCACATCGCGGCCGAGACGGTGCTCGCCCGGCTCGACCCGGCCAAGGACGTGGACGGCTTGACCGCAGCCAACGCCGGGCACCTGATGGGAGGGCGGCCCATGCTGTCGCTGGACCGCCCGGGCGGCGTAGGCCTGGCGCCCTGCACGCCGCGCGGCGTCATGGCGCTGCTGAACGCCGCCTGCGGGCAGCTGGCCGGCAAGCGCGCGGTCGTGCTGGGCCGCTCGGCGCTGGTCGGCCGGCCGGTGGCCGCCCTGCTGACGAGTGCCGACGCGACGGTGACGCTGGCGCACTCGCGCACGGAAGACATCGCCGGGGAATGCCGTCGGGCAGACATCGTGGTTTCGGCCATGGGCCGGGCCGAACTCGTCCGGGCTGACTGGCTGCGGCCCGGGGGGGTGGTGATCGACGTGGGGATCACCCGGCGGCCCGACGGGAGCCTGGTGGGCGATGCTGCCTTTGACGAGTGCGCCGCCGTGGCGGGCGCCATCACGCCGGTGCCAGGCGGGGTCGGGCCAATGACGATCGCCTGCCTGCTGGAGAACACGGTGTGCGCCGCCGAGGCACGCCGATGATGAAACCCAGGCGTGCGTGCCTGTGGTTCGCGCTGGCGCCGCTTGCAGGAGCGCACGCCCAGTCGGCGAGCCAGGATTTCAGCATCGTCAACCGGACCGGCTTCGAGATCGAAGGCATCTATCTCAGCGAAGCCGGGACCAATCGCTGGGGGAACAACGTGCTCGGCGTTCAAACGCTCGTCGCCAATGGCAGGGTTGAAGTCGGGTTCGCGCGTTCGGAGCCATCCTGCTGGTGGGACCTGAGGGTGCAGTACCGTGACCACGGGATGGCCGTTTGGCCTCGGGTTGACGTGTGCGGCCTGCGGCGTGTCGCCCTGTTCTGGGATCAGGCGACCAGGCAGACGATGGCCAAGGCCGAGTAAGGCCAGCCCGCCGCCAAACGCTGCGGTTAGAAGTCCGTGCAGCGGCCCTTCTGCTCCCAATCGCCGTAGCGTGTCGGCTCCGGCCCTTTCGGGCCGCCCTGCTCGGGCGGCAGCGCGAGATCCTTCGGACGAGACGCTTCCGGCGTCCGCTCGCGGTCGTGGGCCGCAAGATGGCCC
>CAXTNC010000237.1:0-4390 GCA_964245495.1 uncultured Acetobacteraceae bacterium | reverse complement strand
GCTGCAAGCTGGCCGCCCAAGGAGGCGCCGCCGTCGTCCGGCAGCGACACGCCCCCGCGGCGCCCGAGGCCGACGCGGGTCAGGGCTTGGATGGCCCTCCGGTCCATGCAGCCGACCGTACTGGAAGGCGAACGCCCAAACTGTTACGAACGGTGCACCCCCGGGGGCTGGCGGATGCCTCCGCGGCTTGCAAAAACACCTGCCGGGGCGCATTTGCAGCGGGCAATTATCACCCGGCGCTGGCCGGAGCGTGGCGGGCGGTTCGGGCAAGGGGCCTGCGCTGCCCGCCACCGCATGGAGGAAGACCCTGTGGCCGACAACACGCTCGACCGGATCCGCAACATCGGCATCACCGCGCACATCGACGCGGGCAAGACCACGACCACCGAGCGCATCCTGTACTACACCGGCGTGTCGCACCGCATCGGCGAGGTGCATGACGGCAACACCACGACCGACTACATGGAGCAGGAGCGCGAGCGGGGCATCACCATCACCTCCGCCGCCGTGACGTGCGAGTGGAAGGACCACCGCATCAACATCATCGACACGCCGGGCCACATCGACTTCAACATCGAGGTGAACCGCTCCTTGCGCGTGCTGGACGGCGCCGTGTTCATCATCGAGGGCGTGGCCGGCGTGCAGCCGCAGTCCGAGACCAACTGGCGCCTGGCCGACCGCTACAACGTGCCGCGCATCATCTTCATCAACAAGCTGGACCGCACCGGCGCTGACTTCTACCGCGCGTTCGACACGCTGAAGGAGAAGCTCGACATCGTGGCGCTGCCCTTGCAGCTGCCGATCGGCGTCGAGGACCAGTTCGTCGGCGTGGTGGACCTGGTCGAGATGAAGGCGATCATCTGGGAAGGCGGCGAGCTGGGCGCCAAGTTCCATGACGAGGCGATCCCGGCGGACATGCAGGACAAGGCGGCCGAGTACCGCCAGACGCTGCTGGACACGGCGCTGTCGGTCGACAACGAGGCGATGGAGGAGTACTTCGACAAGGGCGACGTCGAGGTCGCGACGCTCAAGCGCGCCATCAAGGCGGGCGCCATCTCCGGCGCGTTCCGCCCCGTGCTGTGCGGCACCGCGTTCAAGAACAAGGGCGTGCAGCCGCTGCTGGACGCCGTGCTTGACTACCTGCCCTCCCCGATCGACGTGCCCGGCATCTCCGTGGCCGCCGAGGAGGGCGAGGAGGACGGCGAGCACAGCGACCGCCGCCGCATCAAGGCCGACCCGGCGGCGCCGTTCGCCGGCCTCGCGTTCAAGATCATCAACGACAAGTATGGCACGCTGACCTTCGTGCGCGTCTATGCCGGCACGCTGAAGAGCGGCGACACGGTGATGAACACCACGAAGGAGAACAAGGAGCGCATCGGCCGCATGTTCCAGATGCATGCCGACAAGCGCGCCGAGATCAAGGAAGTCCACGCCGGCGACATCGCCGCCTTCGTGGGCCTCAAGGACACCGGCACCGGCGACACCCTGGCCTCCGCCGACGACCCGGTGGTGCTGGAGCGCATGGCCTTCCCGGTCCCGGTGATCGACATCTCCGTCGAGCCGAAGACCAAGGACAGCGTGGAGAAGATGACCATCGGCTTGCAGAAGCTGGCCGGCGAGGACCCGAGCCTGCGCCTCAAGACCGACCAGGAGAGCGGCCAGACCATCCTGTCCGGCATGGGCGAGCTGCACCTGGAGATCATCATCGACCGCCTGAAGCGCGAGTACGGCGTGGAGGCCAACATCGGCGCGCCGCAGGTGGCCTACCGCGAGACCATCAGCAAGCCGCACACCGAAACCTACACCCACAAGAAGCAGACCGGCGGCTCCGGCCAGTACGCCGAGGTGAAGGTGCTGTTCGAGCCGCTGGAGCGCAACGGCGGCGTGGTGTTCGAGAACAAGACAGTGGGCGGCTCCGTGCCGCGCGAGTACGTCCCTGCCGTGGAGAAGGGCATCCGGGTGCAGGCGGACACGGGCGTGATGGCCGGGTTCCCGACGGTGGACTTCAAGTACACCCTGGTGGACGGCAAGTACCACGACGTGGACTCGAGCGCGCTGGCGTTCGAGATCGCGGCCAAGGCCTGCTTCCGCGACGGCATGAAGAAGGCCAGCCCGATCATCCTGGAGCCGGTGATGGACGTGGAGGTGACGACGCCGCAGGACCACGTGGGCGACGTGGTCGGCGACCTCAACCGCCGCCGCGGCCAGATCCAAAGCCAGGAGTCGGCCGGCTCGACGGTAACGGTGCGGGCGGGCGTGCCGCTGAAGGAGATGTTCGGCTACATCTCCGACTTGCGCTCCATGACGAAGGGGCGTGCCTCCTTCACCATGCAGTTCCATCACTACGACCCGGTGCCGCGCAACATCGCCGACGAGATTATGGCGAAGTCGGCCTAAGCATCGGGGCTTTGCCTCGAACCCCACCAAAGGACAGCCGTCCTTTGGACTAGTATCAGGGGTGGAGGGGACGACCGTCCCCTCCCGGGTGCAGGGCAGAGCCCTGCCACTTCGCAGGGAGCATGATGCCCGACGACCTCACCGGCGCCATCCTGGACGCCCCCCTCGCCGACGCCCTCAGCGAGCGCTACCTCGCCTACGCCCTCAGCACCATCATGTCCCGCTCCCTGCCAGACGTGCGGGATGGCCTCAAGCCGGTGCATCGCCGCCTGGTGTACGCCATGCACCAGTTGCGGCTGGACCCGACCGCTGGGTTCAAGAAATGCGCCCGCGTCATCGGTGACGTGATCGGCAAGTACCACCCGCATGGCGACGCTTCCGTGTACGAGGCTCTGGTCCGCCTGGCGCAGGACTTCGCCGCGCGCTATCCCCTGGTCGAGGGCCAGGGCAACTTCGGCAACATCGACGGCGATAACCCGGCGGCCATGCGCTACACCGAGGCGCGCATGACCCTCGTGGCCCGCGCCATGCTGGACGGCATCGACGACGACGCGGTGGACTTCCGTCCCAACTACGACGGCGAGGAGCACGAGCCGGTCGTTCTTCCCGGCGGCTTCCCCAACCTGCTGGCCAACGGCGCCGTCGGCATCGCGGTCGGCATGGCCACCTCCATCCCGCCGCACAACGCCGGCGAGGTGTGCGCCGCCGCCCTCGCCTTGATCGCCAACCCGGACGCCACCACCGCCGAGCTGATGGCCTGCCTGCCCGGCCCTGACTTCCCCACCGGCGGCGTCCTCGTCGAGGACCCGGCGGCCATGGCCGCCGCCTACGAGACCGGCCGCGGCGGCTTCCGCCTGCGCGCCGCCTGGGAGGTGGAGCGCGGCAAGGCGGGCGCGTGGCAGGTCGTGGTGACCGCCATCCCCTACCAGGTGCAGAAGGCCCGGCTGATCGAGCAACTCGCCGAGCTGCTGGAGGCCAAGAAGTTGCCCCTGCTGGGCGACGTGCGGGACGAGAGCACCGAGCTGGTCCGCCTGGTGCTGGAGCCCAAGCTGCGCAGCATCGACCCGGCGGCGCTGATGGAGACCCTGTTCCGCGCGACCCAGCTCGAAACCCGCTTCCCGCTCAACATGAACGTGCTGACCGCCGATCGGACCCCCGTCGTTTTGGGCCTGCGAGGAGTCTTGCGCGCCTGGCTGGACCACCGCGGCGAGGTGTTGGTCCGCCGCTCCCGCCACCGCTTGGGCGCGGTGGAGCGGCGGCTGGAGCTGCTGGACGGCTTCCTCGCCGTGTTCCTGGACCTGGACGAAGTGATCCGCATCATCCGCGAGAAGGACGACGCCAAGGGGGGGCTGATCCGCCGCTTCGGCCTCAACGACGGGCAGGCCGAGGCGATCCTCAACATGCGGCTGCGCTCCTTGCGCCGGCTGGAGGAGATGGAGCTGCGCCGCGAGCACGCCGCGCTGGAGAAGGAACGCCGCGGCCTGAACGCCCTGCTGGGCAGCGAGAAGCTGCGCTGGAAGCGGGTGGGCGAGGAGGTGGCCGCCATCCGCGCCACGTTCGGCAGCGGCCCCTTGGGCGACCGCCGCACCCTGCTGGCCGGCGTGCCGGACGTGGTGGACGTGTCGGCGGAACTGGCCGTCGAGCGGGAGCCGCTGACTGTGATCCTGTCGCAGAAGGGCTGGATCCGGGCGGTGCGCGGACACGGGACGGATGGCGGCGAGCTGAAGTTCAAGGAAGGCGACGCGCTGCGCCTGCTGCTGCCGTGCCAATCCACCGACCGGCTCTGCCTGTTCGGCACCAACGGCCGCGCTTACACCCTGCGCGCCGCCGACCTGCCGCGCGGCCGCGGCGACGGCCAGCCGATCCGCCTGCTGGCGGAGATGACCAACGCGGACGAGGTGGTGACGCTGTTCGTCTGGCGCGAAGGCGCGCGCTACCTGGTCGCCTCCGTCGCCGGCCGCGGCTTCGTGGCGGAGGCGGCGGACTTGCTGGC
>CAXTNC010000236.1:0-4390 GCA_964245495.1 uncultured Acetobacteraceae bacterium | reverse complement strand
GCAGGGTTGCTGTTGTCCGGGTTGCCGAGGTAGGCGCCCAACGGGAAGGGCGTGGATTGCGTCATAATAGCGCTCCGTATGGATTTGAGCACGCTGCAAGGCCAGCCTGTTGCATTGCGCCGGCTCTGTAGCATCCTTTGTCAATTAAACTGCCAGACGACTTGGCTTCTGACGGACTTGTCCTGTGTCACGTTTGAAAGATGCGCAACTTACTAACTGAGTAACGGATTTTTCAGCAAAGTGACCAATAGAACAGGGGTAGACTTCTAATCAAGACTTCGACTGCAGGTTCACCGTGAGGTCGGATGTATGCGTTTCTGGGCACGAGCCTTCTTACTCAATCAGTTGTCTTATGCAACCACGAAATTGTGAGTGACATAGGATTTTTTCTAGCAGGGCCGGAATGATCAGTCCTGCGAGTGTCAAGATAAATGCACGCTTGTTTGCGGATTTGCCGCCCGGAGCAAGCAGGCACGAGCAATATTAGGTAGACTGTCCTAAAGACGGCCCGGCAAGCATGCTGCCGCCTCAGCGGTCCAGCTTTGGCTGCTGGGCTGCGCCCGGCGTGCGCCCGATGTCGAGACGCAGGCTGCCCTCTTGCATCGAGCGGACGAGATGATCGTACAGCGTCATCGCGGCGTAGTCGTCCCGCGAGGTCAGCGTGATGTCGACCACGTTGCCCTGGCGCTTGATGCCGACCTGAAGCCCGCCTGCGGCGGCATCCGGCTTGGCCGGGCCAACCTCGTGGCGTCCAGGCCCATGTCCTTGACGGTCAGGCAAGCTCATTGATTGCTTCGATCGCGCAATGTCCTGGCTGCATCGTGCTGCCAGGCTGACGCGCATGGCAATCAGCGATTCATGCGCTCATGGGAATGTCATCCGGTGCATTCCCAATAACATGCAGCGTGAAACGCTGCTGTTGGCGAGTCTCATCGGCGGGCGCTGGCCTGCCCTGCCCTTCGCAAGGCCGGGCAGGCCGCAGCCCCGGAGCTAGGCGGCCTTGGCCATCTCGCGCAGCACGTAGTGCAGGATGCCCCCGTGGCGGTAGTACTCCACCTCATCGTCCGTATCGATCCGGCACAGCGCCTGCACCGTCTCGCTCGTGCCATCCGCCCGGCGGATCGTCACCGGCACCGTCATCCGCGGGGTGATGGTTTCGATCCCCGTGATGTCGATCACCTCCTCCCCGGTCAGCCCCAGCGTCTGCCGGGTCACGCCTTCCGGCAGGGTGAGCGGCAGCACGCCCATGCCGACCAGGTTGGAGCGGTGGATGCGCTCGAAGCTCTCCACCAGCACCGCCTTGATGCCCAGCAGCATGGTGCCCTTGGCCGCCCAGTCGCGCGACGAGCCCATGCCGTACTCCTTGCCGCCGAACACCACCAGCGGCACGTCCACCTGCTTGTAGGCCATGGCGGCGTCGTAGATCGGCATCTCCACCCCGTCCGGGTAGTGCCGGGTCATCCCGCCCTCGACGCCGTGCAGCATCTCGTTCTTGATGCGGATGTTGGCGAAGGTGCCCCGCATCATGACCTCGTGGTTGCCGCGGCGGGCGCCGTAGCTGTTGAAGTCCCGCTGCGACACCTGGCGCTCGATCAGGTAGTCGCCCGCTGGGGATGTCTTCTTGATGTTGCCTGCCGGGCTGATGTGGTCGGTGGTGATGTTGTCGCCGAACAGGCCAAGGATGCGGGCGCCCATGATGTCGCCCTTGGCCACCGGCTCCATCGTCATGCCCTCGAAGTAGGGCGGGTTCTTCACGTAGGTGGAGCCGTCGGTCCAGCCATAGGTGTCCTGGCCCGCCTCGACCTCGATGCGCTGCCACTCCTCCGGTCCCATGAACACTTCGCCGTAGCGCTTGAGGAACTGCGCGCGGCCAAGGGCGGAGCGCACGATCGCGGTGATCTCGTCGTTGGAGGGCCAGATGTCCTTCAGGTGCACCGGCTGCCCGTCCGGCCCGGCGCCGAGCGAGGCGGTGGCGATGTCCTCCTGCATGGTGCCGAGCAGCGAGTAGGCCACCACCAGCGGCGGGCTGGCCAGGTAGTTGGCGCGCACGCTCGGGTGCACCCGGCCCTCGAAGTTGCGGTTGCCGGACAGCACGGACACCGCCACCACGCCGCCCTCCTCGATGGCGGAGGCGATCTGCGCGTTCAGCGGGCCGGAGTTGCCGATGCAGGTGGTGCAGCCGTAGCCCACCAGGGCGAACCCCATCGCGTCCAGGTCCTCGTTCAGGCCGGACTTGTCCAGGTACTCCGTCACCACCTGGCTGCCGGGCGCCAAGGAAGTCTTGACCCACGGCTTCGGCCGCAGCCCCAGCGCGCGGGCCTTGCGCGCCACCAGGCCTGCCGCGACCATCACGTACGGGTTGGACGTGTTGGTGCAGGAGGTGATGGCGGCGATCACCACGTCGCCGTGACCGATGTCGAAGTTCTTGCCGTTGACCTCCGTGCGCACGGCGACGTCGTTGGCCGGCACGCCGAGGCTGCGGCTCAGTTCCGCCTTGAACGCGCCGCTGGCCTCGTTCAGCAGCACCCGGTCCTGCGGGCGCTTCGGCCCGGCGATGGAGGGCTGCACGGTGGACAGGTCCAGCTCCAGCGTGTCGGTGAACACCGGCTCCAGCTCCGTGCGCCACATGCCCTGCGCCTTGGCGTAGGCCACCACCAGCGCGATGCGGTCCTCGTCCCTGCCTGTCAGGCGCAGGTAGTCGATGGTGGTGGCGTCCACCGGGAAGAAGCCGCAGGTGGCGCCGTACTCCGGCGCCATGTTGGCGATGGTGGCGCGGGTGGCCACCGCCATGTCGTCCAACCCGGGGCCGAAGAACTCGACGAACTTGCCGACCACGCCCTTCGCCCGCAGCATCTGCGTCACCTGCAGCACCAGGTCGGTCGCGGTGACGCCCTCGTGGAGCTTGCCGGTGAGCCGGAAGCCGATCACGTCCGGGATCAGCATGGCGATCGGCTGGCCGAGCATGGCGGCCTCCGCCTCGATGCCGCCCACGCCCCAGCCCAGCACGCCGATGCCGTTGACCATGGTGGTGTGGCTGTCCGTGCCGAACAGCGTGTCCGGGTAGGCGAACTCCTCCCCGCCGATCTTGGCGGTCCAAACGGTCTGCGCCAGGTACTCCAGGTTCACCTGGTGGCAGATGCCGGTGCCCGGCGGCACCACGCGGAAATTCTCGAACGCCTGGCTGCCCCAGCGCAGGAAGCGGTAGCGCTCGCCGTTGCGGGCGAACTCCAGCTCCACGTTGTCGTGCAGCGCGTTCTCCGTCCCGGCGATGTCGACCATCACGGAATGGTCGATCACCAGGTCCACCGGGATCAACGGGTTCACCTTGTCCGGCGAGCCGCCAAGCTTGATGATGCTGTCCCGCATGGCAGCGAGATCGACCACGGCGGGCACGCCGGTGAAGTCCTGCAGCAGGATGCGGCTGGGGCGGAACGGCACCTCCTCCGCGCTGGTCGCGGCCTTCAGCCACCCGGCGATGGCGCGGGCGTCCTCCACGGTGGTGGCGCCGCCGTCCTCGAAGCGCAGCACGTTCTCCAGCAGCACCTTGAGGCTGACGGGCAGGCGGGAGATGTCGCCGATGGTTTCGGCGGCCTTGGGCAGGGAGAAGTAATGGAACTCCTTGCCGCCGGCCGTCAGGGTTTGCCGGGTGTTCAGGCTGTCCTGCCCAATGCTCTTCATCGGTTGCCTCGCTGGTCGGGGTGGCGCAGAAACGCGGTTCTGCTGATTCATATGGTGCGCCGGTTAAACCATGGAGGGCGGCCCGGGTCCACCTGGTGCGATTTCGGGGGAAATGCTGGTCGAGGCAAACGGCCTGGCTGCGTTCCGGGGCGAGCGGCTGGTGCTGGACGGCGTGTCGCTCGCGGTGCCGCCGGGTGCGGCGCTGCTGCTGCTGGGGCCGAACGGGTCCGGCAAGTCGACGCTGCTGCGGCTGCTGGCCGGGCTGAAGCGGCCGGACGCGGGCGCCATCGCGTGGTGTGACGCCCTCCCTTCCCCGGTCGCCTACCTGGCCCATGCGGACGCCATCAAGCCCGGGCTGACGGCGGCGGAGAACCTGCGCTTCGCCGCGGCTGGCCAGCCGATCGGCCCCGCGCTGGCCGCGCTGGGCTTGGCGGCACTGGCGGAGCTGCCGGCGCGGATGCTGTCCGCAGGCCAGCGCCGCCGCCTGGCGCTGGCCCGGCTGCCGCTCAGCCGCGCGCCGCTGTGGCTGCTGGACGAGCCGACGCTGGGGCTGGACGCCGCCTCGCTCGCGCTGCTGGCCACCCTGCTGGCGGCGCACCGGGCGGGCGGCGGTGGCGTGGTGGCGGCCACCCACCAGGACCTGGCGCTGCCGGGTGCCGCCGTGCTGCGGCTCGGCTGATGTTCTGGCGCTTGCTGGCCCGCGAGCTGACCC
>CAXTNC010000235.1:0-4393 GCA_964245495.1 uncultured Acetobacteraceae bacterium | reverse complement strand
AGTGCATCCGCGGCGACTTCAGCAAGGAGCGCCGGTCCACGGTGGCGATGCTGACCGGCAGCTTGCGCTCGTCGCGCTCCACCATCAGCGTCACCTTGGCGCCGGCCGCGCCGCAGGCCCACACGCCGCGCCACAGCCCGGCGAGGTCCGTCACCTGCTCGTCCTCCACCGCCAGCACGTGGTCCCCGGTGCGCAGGCCGGCACGGTCGGCGGGGCCGCCGTCGGCCAGGCCGCCGATCACCACGGTTTCCTCGTCCTCCATGGCGTACAGGCCGAGCCAGGGGCGGGCGGGGCGGTTGACCTGGCCGTAGCGGCGCAGGTCATCCAGCACCGGGCGCAGGATGTCGATCGGCACGACCATGTTCATGTCGTGCCGGCGGCCCTTGGCGTCGCCCTGCTGCAGGATCAGGGAGCCGACGCCGAGCAGCTTGCCGTCCTTGCCGATCAGCGCGCCGCCGCCCCAGAACGGGTGCGCCGGGGCGGTGAAGATCGCCTCGTCCAGCAGGTACTCCCAGTAGCCGGCGAACTCCTGGCGGCCAACCACCTTGGTCTCGATCGCCCGGCTGCGGCCGCCGGCGGCGGCGAACAGCACCGCCTCGCCCAGGCCCACAGCCGAGCTGTCGCCGAACTCCAGCTTGGGCAGGCCGAGCTTGCCGAGCGGCTGCACCAGGCCGAACCCGGTCTCGCCGTCGAACGCCAGGGCGTGGCCCGGCACCGCGCGGCCGTCCGCGGCGGTGATCCACACCGTCTCCGCTTCGGTGATGAGGTAGCCCATGGTCAGCAGCAGCCCGTCATCGCCGATCACCACGCCGGAGCCTTCCCGCTCCGTGCCGAGGGCGGAGGCGGTGAAGGCGTCCGAGGGAGCGGAGGCGCGCAGGCCGACGACGGCGCTGAGCACGCGGTCGAGGTCGAAGCCGTAGTCCGCCGGGTCGGGCTGCAGCTCGGCGGGGATGGTCCATTCCTTGGGCATGTCAGGCGTAGTTCACCATGATGGTCTTCTTGTGCATGAAGTGCTCCAGCATGGCCTCCAGGCTGGCTTCCTTGCCCAGCCCGCTGCTTTTCACGCCGCCATAGGACAGGTTGGCCTGCACCACCAGGTTCTGGTTGACCTGCACCAGCCCTGCCTCCAGCCGGTGCGCCAGGTCCAGCCCCAGCTTCAGGTTGTTGGTCCAGACGGAGGCGGCCAGGCCGTACTCGGTGCCGTTGGCGCGGGCCAGCGCGTCCTCCGCGTCGTCGAACGGGAAGATGCAGGTGACGGGGCCGAAAATCTCCTCCTGCACCAGCGGGCTGCCGTCCGGCAGGCCGGTGAAGATGTGCGGCTGGATGAACAGGCCGCGGCGCAGCGCCGGGTCGGACGGCATGGCGGAGCAGGCGCGGCCCTCGGCGCCCGGCGTCGCCTTGCCCTGGGCGATGTAGCCGCTCACCTTGTCGAACTGGCCGCGGCTGATGATGGCGCCGATGTCGGTCGCCTCGTCCAGCGGGTCGCCCATCACCATGGCGTCCACCCGTTCCGCCATGGCGCCCACGAAGCGCCGGAAGATCGGCCGCTCGACGTAGATGCGGCTGGCCGCGGTGCAGCTCTGGCCTTGGCGGGTGAAGCGCATGGAGGTGAGCGCGCCGGCCACCGTGCGCTCGAAGTCGCAGTCGGCGAACACCAGCATGGGGGACTTGCCGCCCAGCTCCAGCGTCACCGGGATCAGCTTCTCGGAGGCCGCCTTGGCCACGGTGCGGCCCACCTCGACGCTGCCGGTGAAGGTGACCTTGCGCACCTTGGGATGCAGCACGAGCGGCGCGCCGCACTCCGGGCCGTAGCCGGACAGCATGTTGCAGCACCCGGCGGGCAGGATGCGGTTCACCAGCTCGCACACCCGCAGCACGGCCAGCGGCGCTTCCTCGGCCGACTTCACCACCACCGCGTTGCCGGCGACCAGGGCGGGGGCGACCTTCAGCGCCATCAGCAGCAGCGGCACGTTCCACGGGATGATGGCGCCCACCACGCCCAGCGGCTCGCGCACCGTGACGGACAGCACGCCCGGCGCGAACGGCACCGTCTCGCCCTTCAGCTCGCCGCCCAGGCCGCCGTAGAACTCGAAGATGTCGGCGACCGTGTTGGCCTCGACCCGGCTTTCCGTGCGCAGCGCCTTGCCGGTTTCCAGCGCGATCAGCCGGGCCAGCTCCTCCGCGTGCTCGCGCAGCAGGGCGGCGCACTGGCCGACCAGCGCGCCGCGCTTGCGGGAGGCCATCCTGGCCCATGCCTTCTGCGCCGCGTCGGCGGCTGCCACGGCGTCGGCCACGTCCGCCGCGTCGCCTTCGGCGGCGCGGGCCACCTCCTCGCCGGTCGCCGGGTTCACCACGGCGAAGCTGCGGCCGGAACGGGCGGGAACGAAGCGCCCGCCGATCAGGTGGGCGCCGGACAGGGCGCGGGCGAGGGCGCGCTCGTCGAGGCTGGGGCCTTCGGGGACGGGCTGCGGGCGGTCCAGCATCGGTTTGCCTCCCATGGCAGTGGGCTTGTAATGCCAGGGCAGACAATGGCCCCGGCCCCGCAGCCGGGCAAGCGGGAGGCACCATGACGCAGCAGACGGGTCCGCTCCACGGCCTGACCGTGTTCGACCTGACCCGCGTGCTGGCTGGCCCCACCTGCGTGCAGATGCTGGGGGACCTGGGCGCGGAGGTCATCAAGGTCGAGAAGCCCGGCAGCGGCGACGACACGCGCGGCTTCGCGCCGCCGTTCATGCCGGGCACGGGGGAGAGCGCGTACTTCGTCGGCGTGAACCGCAACAAGCGGTCGGTCACGCTGGACATCGCCACGCCCGAGGGCCAGGCGCTGGCGCTGCGGCTGGTCGGCCAGTGCGACATCCTGGCGGAGAACTTCAAGGTGGGGGCGCTGGCCAAGTACGGCCTCGGCTACGAGCAGCTGCACGCGCGCTTCCCCGGCCTGGTGTACTGCTCGATCACCGGGTTCGGCCAGACCGGCCCGTATGCGCCGCGGCCCGGCTACGACAGCCTGGTGCAGGCGATGGGCGGGGTGATGAGCCTGACCGGCGAGCCGGACGGGCTGCCGCAGAAGGTGGGCGTGCCGGTGGCGGACCTGTTCGCCGGGCTGTACGGCTGCATCGGCATCATGGCGGCGCTGCGCCACCGCGAAGCGACGGGGCAGGGGCAGCAGGTGGATATCGGCATGTTGGACGCCCACGTCGCCTGGCTGGCCAACCAGGGCATGAACTACCTGGCGACGGGGGAGAACCCGGCGCGGCTCGGCAACCAGCACCCCAACATCGTGCCCTACCAGGTGTTCCGCACCGCAGACGGCTCCATGGTGCTGTCCGTCGGCAACGACGCGACGTTCAAGCGGTTCTGCGACGCGTTCGGGCTGGGCCGCCTGCTGGACGACCCGCGGTGCGCCAGCAACGCCGCCCGCGTGGCCCACCGCCAGCTGGTCACGGACACGCTCGCCCCGGTGCTGGAGCAGCACCCGACCGGCTGGTGGGTGGAGCGGCTGGAAGCGCTGGGGGTCGGCTGCGGCCCGATCAACACCCTGGCCGAGGTGTTCGCCGACCCGCAGGCGCAGGCGCGCGGGGTGGTGGTGGCCATGCCGCACGCCGCCACGCCCGAGGGGGTGCGCGTGATCGCCAACCCGGTGCGGCTGAGCGAAACGCCGGTTGCCTACCGCCTGCCGCCGCCCACCCTGGGCGAGCACACGGAGGCGGTGCTGACGGAGCGGCTGGGACTGTCGGCCGATGAGGTGGCGGCGCTGCGGGCGAGGGGCGTCGTCTAGGCTTCTTCCTCCGTGGCGTTCCGGGTCACCTGCACGGCCCCGCCGTTCAGGTGGGAGGCGGCCACGTGGCCGGCCGCCACCGCGCCCAGGCAGAGCAGCACGGAGGCCGCGACGTTGAGCATCGCCCGCCCCGGCGACCCGGCGCGCAGCAAATCCAGCGTTTGCAGGCTGAACGACGAGAAGGTGGTGAAGCCGCCGCACACGCCCACCATGAAGAACAGCCGCGCGGCGGCCGGCGCAGGGTAGCGCCCGCCCGCCAGCGTCAGGGCGCCGAAGAAGCCGATGGCGAACGAGCCGAGCACGTTGATCGAGACGGTGCCCCACGGCATCGACCGGCTGACCGGCAGCATCCAAACCGACAACCAGTAGCGCGCGACGCTGCCGAGCGCCCCGCCCAACGCCACCGCCAAGGTTTGTGCCACGCGCGCTCCCGCCAGCCGCCGGGCGCGGATCGTCCTTGGCGGGGCCGCCCGTGTCAACGCGCGGCGATCCGGCGGGCGAAGGCGATTGATTTATCCGCTGCCGAAGAACGGCGGCTCCCGCAACGCCGTGGCCTCGTCCGCAGCGCCTGCCACGCTCCCGGCCCAGCCCGGCGGGCCGCGCCCGGCCGGGCTGGGC
>CAXTNC010000234.1:0-4426 GCA_964245495.1 uncultured Acetobacteraceae bacterium | reverse complement strand
CGGCCCGCACCAGCAACGCGCCGGGGTGGTCCAGGCCGGTGGCCGGGTCGAGCAGGCGGACGTTGACGAAGAGCGTCTCAGCGGCCACTGGCGTTCAGTTCGGCTGCCAGGTCTTGGTGGCGAAGTTGTGATGCGCTTCCACGTAGCGGACCGTGCCGGATTTGGAGCGCATCACCAGCGAGTGGGTGACGGCGCCGGTGGCGAAGCGGCGCACGCCGCGCAGCATCGGCCCGGTGGTGACGCCGGTGGCGGCGAACATCACGTCGCCGCGGGCCATCTCCGCCAAATCGTACTTGCGCTTCGGGTCCGTCACCCCCATGCCGCGGGCGCGCTCGGCCTGCCCTGCGTCCTCGAACAGCAGGCGGCCCTGCATCTGCCCGCCCAGGCAGCGCAGCGCGGCGGCGGCCAGCACGCCCTCGGGCGCCCCGCCGGTGCCGATGAAGATGTCGACGCCGCTCATCGCCTGCGCCGCCATGATGACGCCGGACACGTCGCCGTCGCCGATCAGCATGATGCGCGCGCCGGCCTCGCGCGCGTGGGCGATCATCTCGGCGTGGCGGTCGCGGTCCAGGGTGCACAGCACCAGCTCGCCGATCTCGACGTCCTTGGCCGTCGCCAGGTTGCGCAGGTTCTCCCAAACCGGCGCGTCCAGATCGACCACGCCGGGGGGCAGGCCGGGGCCTACGGCGATCTTGTCCATGTAGATGTCGGGCGCGTGCAGGAAATTGCCCTTCTCGGCCAGCGCCACCGTCGCCATGGCGTTGGGGCCGCCCTTGGCGGTGATGGTGGTGCCTTCCAGCGGGTCCACCGCGATGTCCATGGCCGGCCCGCCGGAGCCGACCTTCTCGCCGATGTAGAGCATGGGCGCCTCGTCCATCTCGCCCTCGCCGATCACCACCGTGCCGTCGATGGCGACGCTGTCGAAGGCGCGGCGCATGGCCTCGACCGCGGCGCCGTCCGCCTCGTTCTTCTTGCCGCGGCCCATCCAGCGGCTGGCGGCCAGCGCGCCAGCCTCGCTGACCCGGCACAGCTCCAGGGCGAGGTTGCGGTCGTTGGTGATCTCGGGGGGATGATCCATGGGCAAGCTCCTTGTCAGCCTGGCTCGATTCGGATGAAGGCGGGCGGCTCCAGCACGGCATCCAGTTCTGCGATGCGGCGCAGCGCGGCGCGCATGGCGTGCTCGCGGACCTCGTGCGTCACGAGCACCACGGGGACCGCCTCGGCGGGGCTGCGGCCGTGCTGCAGCAGGGATTCCAGCGACACGCCATGGTCCCGCAAGATGGCGGCCACGTCGGCGATGACGCCGGGGCGGTCGGTCACCATCAGCCGCAGGTAGTATGCGCCGAGATGCTGGCCGATCGGCAGGCAGGGGCCGACCGCCAGCGCGTCCTGCCCCCAAATGGGGGTCAGCCGGCCGCGGGCGAGGTCGATCAGGTCCGCCACCACGGCGGAGGCGGTCGGCCCTGCGCCGGCCCCGCGGCCTTCCAGCATGACCCGTCCGACCGCGTCGCCCTCCGCCACCACCGCATTGAACACGCCATCCACCCGGGCGATCGAAGCGCCCGCCGGCACGAGGCAGGGGTGCACCCGGGCTTCGACGCCCGCCTCCGTCCGCCGCGCGATGCCCAGCAGCTTGATGCGGTAGCCCAGCTCGTCGGCAAAGGCGATGTCCAGCGCGTTGACGCCACGGATGCCCTCGACGTGCACGGCATCGAAGCGGACGGGCTGGCCGAAGGCGAGGGCGGCCAGGATGGCGAGCTTGTGGGCCGCATCCATGCCGTCGATGTCGGTTGCCGGGTCGGCCTCCGCGTAGCCGAGCGCCTGGGCCTCGGCCAGCACGTCCGCGAACTCGCGGCGTTCGTCCCGCATGGCGGAAAGGATGTAGTTGCAGGTGCCGTTGAGGATGCCGGCGACCCGGCTGATGCGGTTGGCCGCCAAGCCCTCGCGCAGCGCCTTGATGACGGGGATGCCGCCGGCCACCGCCGCCTCGAACAGCAGGGGGGCGGTGCGGGGCAGCGTGGCGCCATGGATCGCGACCAGCGCCTTGTTGGCGGTGACGACGGGGCGCCCGGCGGCGAGCGAGGCGGTGACCAGGGCGCGGGCCGGGCCTTCGGCGCCGCCGATCAGCTCCACAACGGCGTCGATGCCGGGGAAGGTCGCGAGGTCCTGGGGGTCTGCGGCCCAGTGCAGGCCGCCGAGGTCCATGCCGCGGTCACGGGCACGGTCGCGGGCGCTGACGGCGGCAACTGTGATGGGCTGGCCGGCGCGGGCCGCGATCAGGTCGGCATTGTCGTGCAGCAGGCGGAGCACGCCCGCGCCGACGGTGCCGAGGCCGGCGACGGCTACGCGCATGGGCTGCCGCCGCCCTCACCCCGGCCCTCTCCCGCAAGCGGGAGAGGGAGAAGGAAGAGATTGGGAGATTGCTCGTGGCTTTTTTGAATACTGCAGCGGTGCGAGCCATCAACCCTCATGCCCGGCAACTCCGGCGCAACATGACTGATGCGGAGCGGGCAATCTGGTTTGCCGTGAGGGACCGCCGACTGCATGGTTTCAAGTTCCGGCGGCAAGTCACGCTTGGGCGATGCATCGTGGATTTCTGGTGCGCCGAGGCGGCATTGGTGGTCGAGATCGATGGCGGCCAGCACGGCAACGCAGCCGACATTGCGCGAACGGCTGCCATCGAAGCCGCGGGCTATCGGGTCATGCGCTTCTGGAACAACGACGTTCTGACAAACCTCCACGGCGTGCTGCAAGCTCTGCACGCCCACCTGCTTGCTTCTCCCTCTCCCGCAAGCGGGAGAGGGCCGGGGTGAGGGCCGCCGCGCGCACCTCACCCCACCTCCTCCACCGCACCCACGCTCGCCCCCAGGAACCCCTTGATGCTCCGCACCGCCTGGCGCAGCCGCTGGGTGTTCTCCACCAGGGCGATGCGGACGTGCCCGTCGCCCTGCTCGCCGAAGCCGATGCCGGGCGCCACCGCCACCTTGGCCCGCGCCAGCAGCAGCTTGCTGAACCCCACGCTGCCCAGGTGCGCGTAGGCCGGCGGGATCGGCGCCCAGGCGAACATGGAGGCTTGCGGGCTTGGCACGTCCCATCCGGCCGCGTTGAGGCCGCGCACCACCACGTCCCGCCGCTCCCGGTACACCGCGCGCATCTCCGCCACGCAGTCCTGCGGGCCGTTCAGCGCCGCGGCCGCCGCGACCTGGATGGGGGTGAACGCGCCGTAGTCGAGATAGGACTTCATCCGCGCCAGCGCCGAGATCATCCGCGCGTTGCCGGCGGCGAAGCCCATGCGCCAGCCGGGCATGGAGTACGTCTTGGACAAGGAGGTGAACTCCACCGTGATGTCCCTGGCGCCCGGCACCTGCAGCATGGAGGGCGGAACCTCGCTGCCGAAATAGATTTCAGCGTAGGCCAGGTCCGACAGGATCAGGATGGAATGCTTGCGGCAGAACGCCACCACGTCGCGGTAGAAGTCGAGGCTTGCCACAGTGGCCGTTGGATTGGAAGGAAAGTTCACGATCAGCGCCGTGGGCGGCGGCACCGAGTGCCGCACGGCCTGGTCCATGGCGCGCAGCATGGCCTCGCCGGGTTCGGCGGGGATGGAGCGCACGGACGCGCCGGCGATGATGAAGCCGAACTGGTGGATCGGATAGGATGGGTTGGGCACCAGGATGGTGTCGCCGGGGCTGGTGATGGCGGAGGACAGGTTGGCCAGCCCCTCCTTGCTGCCAAGCGTCGCCACCACTTCCGTGTCCGGGTCCAGCGTCACGTCGAACCGGCGGGCGTAGTAGGCCGCGAGCGCGCGGCGCAGGCCGGGGATGCCCTTGCTGGTGCTGTAGCGGTGGCTGCGCGGGTCCTGCACCGCCTCGATCAGCTTGGCCACGATGTGCGGCGGGGTGGCGCCGTCCGGGTTGCCCATGCCGAGGTCGATGATGTCCTCGCCAGCCGCCCGCGCCCGCGCCTTCGCCTCGTTGACGGAGGCGAACACGTAGGGCGGCAGACGGCGGATGCGGTGGAACTCGGTGGACATCGGCAGGCTCCGTTAAAGGCTGGCGGCGCCGCCCTGCCCCGCGGCCTCCGCGCGCAGGTGCAGGTTGGCGGCCGGGATGCCGGCGGTGGCGAGCGAGGCGGCGATGGCCTGCGCCCGGCGCAGCGCCAGGTCGAGCGCGCGGGACTGCGAATCCGGCGTGGGCAGCACCGCGCCGCCATGGCCGGTCACGGTCACGGACACGCCGCGGTGCGCCAGGGCGAACCGCCGCAGGGTCAGCGGCGCGGAGGGCGGCAGCTCGTCCGAACCCGGCGTGAACGCCACCGTCACCACGCTCGCAGCAGCAGGGACCGCGGCGGGTGCGGCGGACGGCGCCTGCGCGGCCGCGTTGACGAGCGCCTGGGCGGTGGCGACCACGGCGTAGACCAGGGCCAG
>CAXTNC010000233.1:0-4439 GCA_964245495.1 uncultured Acetobacteraceae bacterium | reverse complement strand
CGCAAGCACAGCGTGGCCGTGGTGGAGCTGCCGGCGCTGCTGGCCCGCCTGCGCGGCCGCCTGGCGGCGCTGGACAGCGGCACGGCGGAGATCGCGCAGCTGGAAGCCCGCGCGGAGGCAGCCCGGACCGCCTACCTGGCCGCCGCCGCCGCCCTGGGCGAGAGCCGCCGCGCCGCCGCCGGCCGCCTGGCCGCCTCCGTCATGCGCGAGCTGCCGCCGCTCAAGCTCGACCGCGCCCGCTTCGTGGCGGACGTGTCGGCGGTGGAGGAGGGCAAGTGGGGCGCGGCCGGCACGGACGGCGTGCGCTTCCTGATCGCCACCAACCCCGGGCAAGCGCCGGGCGCGCTGGACCGGGTGGCCTCCGGCGGCGAGCTGTCGCGGCTGATGCTGGCGCTGAAGGTGGTGCTGTCCACCGGCTCCGCCGTGCCGACGCTGGTGTTCGACGAGGTGGATTCCGGCGTCGGCGGCGCCACCGCCGCGGCGGTGGGCGACCGGCTGGCGCGGGTGGCGGGCGAGGTGCAGGTGCTGGTGGTGACGCACAGCCCGCAGGTGGCGGCGCGCGGCTCGGCGCACCTGCAGGTGGCCAAGCGCCTGTCCGCCGGCCGCGTCCGCACGGATGTCTCGCCGCTGGACGGCCCGGCGCGGCGGGAGGAGATCGCCCGGATGCTGGCCGGCGAAAGCGTCACGGACGCGGCGCGGGCGGCGGCGGACAGCCTGCTGGGGAGCAAGCCAGCTTAGGCCTCGCCTTTGATCCGTCACGCATGTCGTGGCAGCTGCCGCAGGCAAGCGCGCCCATGCCGTCGGCCCGCCCGCTATTCTGGACGGACATCCGGGCGGTTCCCGGCCGTGCCGGGCGGAGGTATCACCGGCATGGCCCCTTGCTGCGGCGGCTGGATGGTTCGCGTTGCGCCGGAGGTCGTCGCGGGCGGCTCAACGACGCCATCGCGGGACGTGCCGCCGGGAACGTCCGCCTGACCGGGCGGCAGGGGGGCGGGGGCGGTCGTCTGCGGTCCGCTCGCATCCGGGTTTGGCAGGGGGCGGGCGGATTGCGCGACCCCGCGGTCCACGGCTGCAAACGATGCCAGCCCGATGAGCGTGCAGCACACTGTGAGGATCAGCCGCATGTCCGTTGCATCCTGGTCGTTGGAGGTCTGCCGTGAAGGCTGGCAAAGCCGGAACTGACACGCAAACGCGGCAGGATGGAGGCAGCCCCTCGAACTACGCGCGCCTACACAAACCCTCAAACGTCCAGGTTCGCCACCTTCAGGGCATTGCCCACGATGAAGTCCCGCCTAGGCTCGACGACGTCGCCCATCAGCGTCGAGAAGACCTCTGCCGCGTCCTCTACGTCGCCGACCCGCACTTGCAGCAGGGTGCGGACCGCCGGGTCGAGCGTCGTCTTCCAAAGCTGGTCGGGGTTCATCTCGCCCAATCCCTTGAACCGCTGGATGGACAAGCCCTTGCGGCCCTGCTGCAGGATGCGCTCGAACGCGCTCGCCGGGCCGGACACGCTCACCGCGTCGCGGTCCAGCCTCAGCATGGCGGGCTGGCCGAACTTCTGGGCCAGGGCGTCGCGCCGGTCGAACAGCCAACGCGCCTCGGCGCTGCGCAGCGACCCGGCGTCGATCCGGTGCCAGTCGGCCACGCCGCGCACCGTGCGCCGCATGGTCAGGCCGCGCTCGTCCGCGTCCACCACCCAGCCCCGCTCGGACGGGGCGGAGATGGCGGCCAGGCGGTCGGCCAGGTCGGCGCGCTCCCCCACGGTGCCGGCGTGGTCCGCCGTCAGCACCCCGGCGATCGCGGCCTGCTCCAGCAGCGCCGTCGGCACCGTGCCGGACAGGCGGCGCAGGTTCAGCCAGGCCTCGCGCAGGAACCTGGCCTCCGCCGCCAGCGCGTCGCCCTGCAACGGCTCGCCGCCGGCGTAGGTCAGCACGGCCTCGGCCAGCGCCTTGTCCAGCAGGTAGCCTTCCAGCGCCGCCTCGTCCTTGATGTAGCGCTCGTCGCGGCCGCGGGTCGCCTTGAACAGCGGCGGCTGGGCGATGTACAGGTAGCCGCGCTCGATCAGCTCCGGCATCTGGCGGAAGAAGAACGTCAGCAGCAGGGTGCGGATGTGGCTGCCGTCCACGTCGGCGTCCGTCATGATGACGATGCGGTGGTAGCGCAGCTTGCTGATGTCGAAGCCGCCCTGCTCCGGCTCGCCGCGGCCGATGCCGGTGCCGAGCGCCGTGATGAGGGTGCCGATCTCGGCCGAGCCCAGCATCCGGTCGAACCGGGCGCGCTCCACGTTCAGGATTTTGCCCTTCAGCGGCAGGATGGCCTGGTGCTTGCGGTCCCGGCCCTGCTTGGCCGAGCCGCCGGCGCTGTCGCCCTCCACGATGAACATCTCGGCCTTGGCGGCGTCGCGCTCCTGGCAGTCGGCCAGCTTGCCCGGCAGGGTGCTCACGTCCAGCACGCCCTTGCGCCGGGTCAGCTCGCGCGCCTTGCGGGCGGCCTCGCGCGCGCTGGCGGCGTCCATCACCTTCTGCACGATGGACTTGGCCTCGCGCGGGTGGGTCTCGAACCAGTGGCTCACCGTGTCCGCCACGGCGGCCTGCACCACCGGCTGCACCTCGGAGCTGACCAGCTTGTCCTTGGTCTGGCTGCTGAACTTGGGGTCCGGCACCTTGACGGACAGCACGGCCGTCATGCCCTCGCGCATGTCCTCGCCGACCAGGGCCGCGTCCTTCTTGCCCATGCCCTCGGCGTACTTGGTCACCACCCGGGTCAGCGCCTGGCGGAAGCCGGCCAGGTGGCTGCCGCCATCGCGCTGTGGGATGTTGTTGGTGAAGCACAGCATGGTCTCGTGAAAGCTGTCGTTCCATTGGAGCGCGAACTCGACCCGGATGCCCACCTGGCTTTCCAGCGTCGTCACGCTGATCGGCTCGGCCAGCACGGGCGCCTTGGAACGGTCCAGGTAGCGGACGAACTCGACCAGGCCGCCCTCGTAGTGGAACTCGGCCTCCTGCACGGGGGCATGGCGCTCGTCGCACAGCCGGATTTTCATGCCGGAGTTCAGGAACGCCAGCTCGCGCATCCGCTTCTCCAGCACGGCGTACTCGAACTCGGTCCTGGTGAAGGTGGCCGGGCTGGGCTTGAACGTGACCTCCGTGCCGGAGTGCTCGGCGCTCGGCCCCACCACCTTCAGCGGGGCCACCGCGTCGCCATGGGCGAAGCCGATGAAGTGCTCCAGCCCGTTGCGCCAGATGCGGACGTGCATCCAGTCGGACAGCGCGTTGACCACGGCGGCCCCCACGCCGTGCAGCCCGCCGGACACCTTGTAGCTGTTCTGGTTGAACTTGCCGCCGGCGTGCAGCCGGGTCAGCACCACCTCGGCGGCGGACACGCCTTCCTCCTGGTGGATGTCGGTGGGAATGCCGCGCCCGTCGTCCCGCACCGTCACGGACCCGTCCGCGTTCAGCGTCAGCGAGCAGCTGGTGGCGAACCCGGCCTGCGCCTCGTCCACCGCGTTGTCGATGATCTCGAACGCCATGTGATGCAGGCCGGAGCCGTCATCCGTGTCGCCGATGTACATGCCGGGGCGCTTGCGCACCGCGTCCAGCCCGCGCAGCACGGAGATGGAATCGGCGCCGTACTCGGCGCTGCCGGGGGTGGCTTCGGGCAGGGATGCGGCGGGATCGGACATGCCGTGAGGAGACTCCGGGTCGGTCAGGATTGCTCCCGGAATATAGGCGTCCAGGCCCGCTTTAGACAGCCCTGGGCGGGGGAAAGCCGCCGTCCGGCGCCAGGCCGCCATCCCCGGTCCGCCAGCCTTCCGCCACGCCCCGCAGCGGCGCGAACGCCTCCGCGTCCGTGCCCGTCAGCAGCACCGTGCCGCTGCCGGCCGCCAGCGCGTCCAGCAAATCCTGGCGGCGGCCAGCGTCCAGGTGGACGGTCGGCTCGTCCAGCAGCAGCACCGGCGGCGCGCCGCGGGCGGCGGTGATGAGGGCGGCGTGGCCCAGCACCACGCCCAGCAGCAGCGCCTTCTGCTGCCCGGTGCTGGCGAGCGCCGCGGGCAGCCCCGTCGCGGCGTCGGACAGCGCCATGTCCGCCCGGTGCGCCCCCAGGCTGGCGGACCCGGCGGCGGCGTCCGCCGCCCGGGCGTCGTGCAGCGCGGCACGCAGCCAGTCCTCCACCGCCAGCGCCGGTTCGGCGGCGAGCCGGCCGGCGATCGGGTCCAGCAGCGCCGTCCGGGCCGGCGGGAACGCCCCCGCCGCCCCCGCCTCACCACCGCGCCTATGTCTCGCGGGCGCTCTAGAGCCTGAAGTTGCGGGTCCCGGCGGCGGGATCGACGCCGGCCGCGTTGAAGCCCCGTACCTCGAACGTGTACCTGCCGCGCGCGAGGTGCCTGTAGGCCTTCGGGGAGTCGCAGAGGCTGAACTTCGGCCTGGGGTGCATTTGGT
>CAXTNC010000232.1:0-4550 GCA_964245495.1 uncultured Acetobacteraceae bacterium | reverse complement strand
CGCCAGCGTGACCCGGCGGGCCTCCAACCAGGAAGCAGCGGTTACGGCATGGTGCGGCGTCGCAGCCCAATGACGCCCATCATGCCGACCAGGAGCATGGCGACCGTCGCCGGCTCCGGCACGGTGGCCGTGGCGCCGGTCAGGATGCTGCTGCCGGGCGTGCTCTGGTAGCCGTAGCTGACCAGCTCGGCGCCCGCCACCTCCGCGTAGCCGTAGTGCAGGCCATCGGCCAGGGTGAAGGCCAGGCCGATGAAGTCGTCAGCCGGGGAGTTCGGGATGACGGTCGCGGCAGGGAAGGCGGCGAAGTTGTAGGCCTCCCCCGTTTGGTCGATGGTTGCGCCGGCCTCGAAATCGGTCAGGCCAAGCAGGTTGCTGACCTCGGCCGTCCCGCTGGTGGCGACGGCGGCGCCAGGTCCGTTCCCGGTGCTGGCGGCGGTGGCGGCGGTGAACGCGTAGGCCTCCGTGCCGCCGAAGCTGATCGAGAGCGGCGTGGCGGTGAGCGCCGCGTCGGGCGTGGCGCTGATGACGGCCGCCCGCGCTCCGCCGGCGCAGCCGAGGACGAGCGCCGCCGCGGCCAGCCGGAGCGCTGCGCTGCTCATGCGATCGCTCCGTTGGCCCCGTTCGGGAAGAACAGGCCGCTGGTGGCATTGGCCGCGCCATAGACGATGTTCAGCACCTGCCGGGTTGTGCGGCTGAACACGATGCTGTTCGCGTCCGTGGGCACGATGTTGGCGTTGCCGTTCGCATCGACGACGCCCTGGTCGTCGGCCGCGCCCGAGAGGGAGGCGCGGACGGCCGAGATGCCCTGCGTCGCCGCCGCGTAGCCGCGCGAGAGCAGCAGCAGGCGCACTTCGGAGGCATGGTAGGACTCGACCGAAAGGATGCCGGCGGCTGCCGTCAGCACCGTCTTGTTCTGCAGCAGCGCAGCCGCGCCGTGGTATGCGGTGACGCCGACGTCCTCGAAGATGTAGGCGCCGAGCAGGAAGCTGTCCTCGTCCGCGTAGGGATCGAACGACTGGGCAAGCCCGGCTGCTTGCGCGAGGGTGTTGAAGCTGTTCTGGATGTCGATGGCGGGCGCGGCGACGGCGCTGCCGCCAAGCACGGCGCGCAAGAACTGGACGTGGTTCATCTCGTCCCGGGCGATCTCGTTGGCGTATTGCTGGATGATGGGGGTGACGAAGTTCACCTGCCGTCCGCCGACCACGCCGCCCAGCGTGCCGGTGCCGGTCCGGTCCGTGGCGGACAGGCCCTGGCCGGTCACGGCCCGCAGGTAGTACTCCGCTTCCAGGTATTCGAGGTTGAGCGCGAAGTTGACGACATCCACGTCCGAGACGCCCTGCGCCTGGGCCGGCGACGCTGACCCGGCAAGGCCGGTGGCGGCGAGTGCGCCGAGGGCGAGCGTCCCTGTGCCGCGCAGGACGCCTCGCCGGCCGGGATTTTGTTCGAGACTTCTGTCTGCCATGAAAAGCTGTCCTTTTTGGATGGGTCTGTGAGCGTCTGCCATTCTCGGCAGCAAGTCCGCGGTACGACGAGGCACAAACGACCGCTCATGCAAGGCGCGACGAGACAGGCTTCACCCGCCCGCCCACATCGAGCGCACAGGGATACGGCTCATTTCCGCTGCCGGATGCGCCTTTTATGAAATAATCACCGCTGCGCGATTTTTCTGACTGCCGGCATCACGCGGCAACAGTTGAAGCCTGCCCCATCATTTGTTCAGATGACCGACCTTGCGCGGCTTGTGCTTGATTGCGCCGGCGATCTTGCCCGATCCACGCCTGCCGTCCTGTGTCGGCCATGCCGCTGGCATGGGCCTGGGCGCGGCGCCCGGCTGCGCAGCCGGCATGATGGAGCTATGGTTCGGGCTGCCGCTGCTCCAAGGGCTGATGACCGCCATGCTCCAGCCTCGCCAGCCGCTCCGCTTCCGCAAACAGCCCCTCCAACGCCATCGGACCCGGCGCCAGCCGGGCCGTCACCTGGTCCATCTGCCAGCGCCCCAGCTCGCGGTAGCTCTCGAAGCGGCTTTCAGTGAACCACTGCTCCAGCGTGCTGTTGTGCGGGAAGCTCGCGTCCGACAGGCCGTAGGCCCGCACGTCGGCCGGGATGCCGGGCAGGAAGCTCGGCTTGAGGTAGAGCAGCACGCCCTTGGCCACCTCGCCGTCCGCGCCGCAGGGCGCCGGGTAGGTGATGTCCCCCACCGCGAAGCCCAGCGCGGTGGCCGCCGCCGCCGGGTCGGCCTCGATGGCCTGGCGGGAGAGGATGCGCATCGGCCGCATCGCCACCTCGGCGCCGAGGTCGATCCTCGCCTTGCGGATCGCGTTGCCCAGGTCGAACAAGGCGCAGCCGCCATCCTCGCCCGCGTCCACCAGCACGATCTGCCGGCAGCGGCGGCGCAGCATCTCGTACAGGCCGAGGTTCTCGAAGTGCCCGCCATCCGACAGGTACACCGCCTGCCGCGCGTCGCTGGAGGTGCCGACCAGCTCGTTGAGGATGGCCAGGATGGAGTTGTCCGGCTTGGCGAGCCGGCTCTGCTCGGCGGTCGCGGCGGCCGGGTTGGGCAGCCAGACGCCGAGGCGGACGTTGAACAGCGTCATCACGAACGCGGTCAGCCGGGACGAGTGGTAGCCCCAGTTGGGGCTGGCCGCAGCGCCCGATACGGTCATCATGCCGCCGAGGCGCACGCCCTCGCCGTGGTTCTGCGCGTCATACTGGTTCTCCATCCCGGCATAGCCGCTGGTGGGGACGAACGCGCCGCGCGGCCCAGCGGCGTCCCGCATCCCGGCCGCCGGCTTGCGCAAGGACGCGCCGCCGCAGCGCAGCGGCGTCACGGTGAAGCTTTCGGCCTTGCGCTCGGCCCAGGCGGTGTTGCTGGTCGAGGTCACGTTCAATGTCGTGTTGATCACCGGGAACAGGCGCTGCCCCGCCTTGGCCACGCGCAAATCCTTCACCGGCTGGCTGTCCGCCGGGTCAAAGCCGGTGAACGGATCGGGGTTGCGCTCCGCCCGGGCCGAGCCGAGGAAGGCGCGGGTCAGCCGGTTGCGGTAGAAGGCGTGCAGCGAGAACCGGTTGACGTTGATGCCGCCGAACAGGAACACCAGCGCCACGAACCCGGCGGCCAGCACGAGTTGCAGCCCCAGCAGCCGGGCGGGCGCCGCGTCCGCCGCCATGAAGCGCAGCTGGAACCAGCCCAGCCCGGCTTGCAGCAGGCCGCCGGCCACCGCGAACAGCCCGGCGGCGAACACGATGCACAGGGCATCCAGCGCCACCGACTTCCAGGACAGCACCCGCACCGCCAGCGCCTCGATCTGGGGGGACAGCACCTTGCCCAGCCACGCGACCGCGCCGCCCAGGGCGGTCGTGCCGGCGCCGACTGCGAGCAAGGCCGGCCCGCTGAGGGAAGCGTCGGCGGCGCGCGGCTGCGTCAGCAGGCCGGACAGCGGCGGGAGTTCCAGGCAGCACAGCGCCAGCAGCGTCCAGCCGACCCCGATCTGCAGCACGATGCCGCTGACCCGGGCCAGCCATTCCCGGTCCAGGTCCGCCAGCAGCGCCTCGCGGCGGAAGCCCACGTAGAACGTTGTTTGCAGCACGTGCAGGGTGAGCAGCCAGAGCGGGACGAGCAGAGCCGCCGCCGTCGCAAGGTCCGGCAGGAAGCGCCGGGCGGCAGCGGCCTGGTAGAGTCCGCCATCGGGCGAGGCGAGGTGCAGCCCGAGCCGCATCAGGGCCGCCGTGCAAAGCGTGGCGGCGAGCCACCGCCAAGCGTTGTCCTTGTACAGCGCGCGCGTGCCTGCCGGGCCGCGGCCCAACGCCCACGCCAGCCCGTAGCCCGCGCTGACGGCGGCGACATACAGCCCGGGGACCATCCATTGCATGGGCGGCGGGGCGCGCCGGTGCAGCCCATCGCCGATGCAGACCGTGAACAACAGCGACCATGCAACCGTCGGCAGCACCACTTCCGCCCCGATGGCTGCGGGCGCAGCATAGCCGGGCCGGGGCTGCGCGCGGTGGCTCGGCAGCACCGTGCTGCCCCGCCAGGCCGCCGTGAACAGGGCCAAGCCGCCCCCGGCGAGGAGCGCCGCATCCCATGCCAGGCTGCCCTGGGAGGCCGCGATGGCCGTGCGGCAGAAAATGCTTGCCAGCGCCATGAGGAGGAACAGCGGCGTGAACACCATCCAGTTCAGGATCAAGTTGCGCCCGTACAGCGCGATGCTGGCCCAGGTGTCGAACGAGATCGGGCCGGTGTGCGGGGTGAGGTAGTTCGTGTACGCCCGCAAGCGCAGCAACGGCGCAAAGCCGGCGCTGGCCAGCTCCGCCTGGAACGCGTCCATGTCGGGCGGCTGCTCCCCGGAGAGCGCCGTTTGCAGCCAGCCGGACACGTAGCCGCCGCCGGACACCGTGGACAGGTAATCGAACGCGTTGAGCAGCCGCCGCTCCGCCAGGGACTGCGCCACGCCCAGGCAGAACGCGGCGCTGCGGATGCCGCCGCCGGACAGGCAGAGCGCCGCAAGCCCCAGCTGGTCCGCCCGGGCGGCGGCGGTGCCGCCCACCGGCGC
>CAXTNC010000231.1:0-4552 GCA_964245495.1 uncultured Acetobacteraceae bacterium | reverse complement strand
ATCACGTTCGCCGCCACCGTCATCTTCTGGCTGGGCAAATGAGTCCTGACCCTAGGGCCAGCAGGCGGTGGGACTGGCGCGCAGTGAGCGCAGCGAGCGGCAGGTCCCCTCAAGTCTGGGTGCGGAATTCTATCCCGGTTCAGCATCACTTCATGGCTCACATGGCTGAGCGTCATGCCTCGGCATGCCTGCGTGTGCGACCTGCTCGGCTTCCCAAGCCGAAAGCCTCGCCGTTGCTTGCCTTGCAATGAGGGCGACTCGACTCAATCACCGAATAACGGCTTGCCAGCAAGACCCTAGGCTGTGGGCTCATTTCAGCCAATCCATGACGGCGACGGCGAGGCAGATGCCGGCCAGGAAGTTTCGGGCGGTTTTTTCGCAGCGGGTGGCGATGGCGCGCCAGTCTTTCAGCCGGCAGAAGGCGCGCTTGATCGGGGTGCGGGCGCGATAGGCGGCCGTGTCGAAGGCTGGCGGACCAGTCGCCAGGATGTGGGCGAGATCACAGGCTCGGTGCCTTGTCCAGCAAGGAACGCGCGCAGGTCGTTGGCGTCGCAAGCCTTGTCGGCAATCAACCGGCGCATCGGCGGCACGCTGGCCAGCAAGGCCCGGCCGCCGTGGATGTCGTGGACCTGGCCCGCCGTCAGCATCAGGGCGCAGAAGCGGCCGGCGCCATCGGCGAGCGCGTGGACTTTGGTCGTGGGGCCGCTGCGCGAGCGGCCGATGGCCTGGTTTTGCTGCCCCCTTTTGCGCCCGCAGCCGAGCGATGGGCGCGCACGGCCGTGCTGTCCACCATGGCCAAGTCCGGCGGGTCCTCGCAGGCCACAAGTGCCGCGAGCAGCCCCTGCCAGATGCCCTTTTCGCTCCAGCGATCAAAACGGTTGAACAGCGTCGTGCATTGCGCGTCGCTCAACCAGAACTGCCTTGCCATGATCCACCCCCAAACAACAATGAATCAAACCCGACGTGACCAACGCAATGGGGACAGACCCTAGTAGACAAGTCAGTTTTCCGTCCCAGCGTCGGCCTCTTGAGACAGAGGCTTGCCCATGCCCTTCCTCATTATCCCACTCGGCATCGCGCTCTACCTGCTGGCGCCCGTGATCGCTTTCTGCCTGACCCTTGTCATGGTTTGCATGGCCGTCGTGGCGATCTTGAACCTGCTCGCCATTGCCTGGCTGGCGCCGGCCGAGCTGCTGCTGCGGGCGCTCGGCATCTGTGACCACATGTTCAATGCGGGCGGCTGGTATGGCGGCCCGACCGGCGGCGCGTATGACGCAGCCTTCTATAGCTGGCTGGCGTGGCTCGGCTCGGCGCTGTGCTGGGCGGCCGTGGCCTCCGCCGTCTGCCTGCTGATCGAGGACCCGGACGAGAAGCGCGCCCGCAAGCAGGCCCGCGCCATCCGCCATGACCCGATTGCGCGCGCCTCGGCGCTGCTGGCGGCCGAACTCGCCCCTCGCGAGCCGGCCTACCGATGCGTGATCACCCCGCCGGAAGGCTGCCGCAGGGAGTTCGTCGTGTTCGATGCGGACGGCCGCTGCGTGGACGAGAACGGCGACGAGCACTGGCAGCCGCACTCCACCGAGGTTCCCAGCCTCGCCGAGAGGGTGGTGCGCGGCGTGGCCGGGGTGGACCGAAGTCTCACGCAAGGGGTTTGCTCGGTCGGCGTCGGCACGGTCGGCTTCGGCGTCGGCTACGGCATGGTGCGGACGCTCAATCGCCGCTGAGCCTGGCCATCAGGCGCCGGCGAGAGTCACAGCCCCGCGATTCCGACGTGATCGGCCGGTCGGCACGACTTCGATGCGCCACTCATTCTCTCGCCGGAGCTTCGTGATGTCGATCCACTGCCATGCGCAAGCCGCCCGTCCCGCAGCTCTTCCCGCTGGGGACCTGGAGCCCGACCAGGCCCGCTACCCCATCTCGTGGGCGAAGTGGGCTGCGCGCAACGGAGCGGCGGGAGCGGCCAGATCGTTGGGCGCACCGACGGCCATCCCCTCTCTTGCCGTGCGGTCCGCCCCTTTGGTGGCCAGCCGGGCAGTGCCAGCCGTCAGCCGCTCGGCCGTCAGCCAGCCCGTCGTCAAGCAGCCCGCCGCCAGCCGGCCGCGCGCGTCGTTCAGCCCCGGCCAGGTCGCGACGTTGCGGCAGCAGTTCGCCGGCCAGGGAGCGGCCAAGGCGGCCATGGCGTTGGTGGTGGCGGTGTGTGCGATCCGGGTCGGCGAGGCGATCTCCCCGGGGATCAGCAGCGGCTATATCCGGGACGGCCGGCTGCCGCACCGCAGCACGCTGCTGGCGCTGCATGCCACTGGTCACGCCGACGACGCCGACTTCGCGGCGCTCGAAGCAGTTTACGCCAACCCGGCGAGCTTCGGCGCGGCCGGGTTCGCCTCGGCCGTCCGCACCGCCGGCCGGCTCTGCGGCGATGCGGCCGATGGCACCATGAAGGCGATCCTGCTGCTGGTGGAGCACTGGCCGGAGATCGACGACCTGGCGCGCCGCCGCGCCTACACGCGGCTATGCCAGAGATGCTCCGCCGTGGCGCCCGGCGACGCGGGGATCACCATCCTGATCCGATCCTGCCTGGCGGCCGACGTGGAGTACGCCATCGTTGGCTGCAACGATCCAGACCGGAGGGGCGCGTGAAGCCCAGGCCCGAGATGATCGCCATCGGCGCCGGGGATAGCCAGGGCACCAGCCGCTGTGCCCTGATCCGCTGCGAGCCGGTCGGGACAATGGTAGACCGGTCGGCGATCTTCTCCAGAGTTGCGATGCGCAACGCGGTGCGCAGGCGCGCAAGCCTGCCGCTGCTCAACATGCGCCTGGAAATCGAGCGTGAGGTCGAGCTTGCGTGGGAGCGCGAGATCGACGCCCTCGCCGCCGCCCACGAGCCTGTCCGGCAGCGCGTCCTGCATCAGGTCAGGGCCGAGTTCGTCCGGCGCGCCGGCCCGGGCGGCGGCCAGTCAGGGGCAGGCCGCTGCGGCATCGACCAGGAGGCGAGCCGCCGTTTCAGGTCATGGCTCCGCGCCGTGCCTTGCCCGGCCGCGCCAGTGCCTCGGCCGTGCGGCGTCATAGGCTATGGATACGGATGGCCGGTTCTGACCAAGGCTCTGCGGCAACTGAAATGGTCATCTGTCGTCATGGTCGGCCGGCGCGTCTCAGGCATTCGAGCTGACGCTCTTCGCGTTCAGTTTGGGATGCCGCCGAAAGCTTGCGGAGCAGGCTCACGCGCATCGACCATCCGGCAGTCAGTCAGGCTGGGATCGGCATGGTTGGGCGCGGATCAGTTCCATGCATCCTCAAGCCGGTCGGCCACTTCGCTGCTGGCGCAGCCATATCGCACTGTCCAGTAGTCGGGAGTGCGGTCGTCGAGGCCGAGGAAGCGCAACTCAGGGGCGCCCTCAGTCAGGCATTGCAACCTGTGATAATCGACGGGATCAATGACGAGAACCGCGATACATGGTGTTTTGGCGGCGGGGCGATGTCGGCGCAACGCATGTGCGCCTCCGTTGCTGGACCTATTTATCAACGACGGCGCAACGGTCTTGGGCACCAAATACTGGTCAGATGCCGACCACGACCACCCTGCCGCGAGCGCCGCGCTGCACGCGCGCAGACCTGCCGCGGGCCGAGGCGCAGCAGGCCGCCGTGATCGCCGCGCTGTCTGCGGCCGGTCAGGGGCGGCTTGCCGGCCGTCTCGCCCGCTGCCGGCGCGAGCGCCAGCAGCGCCGTGCCGGGGCATTGGCCATGGCGGTGCAGGTCGGCCGGCTGCTGGGCCTGCCGCCGCACGGCCGTGCGGCGCTGGTGGCGCGGCTACCACGCCTGGCTGAGCGGCCCCGGCACGAGCCTGGCCGTCATCCCGGCGCCGGGCGCCCTCGCCGCCATCCAACGCATCCGCAAGGCCTTGCGCGACCTGCGGGACCGTGCCGCGCGAGGCTGTCCGCCCTGGCAGTCGGTGGCGATGGGCAGCATCGCCGGGTCAGGCAGGCTCGTGCTGCTTGTGCAGCATCGCGGCATCGACCGAGACACAGTCTGGCAGGTGCTGGAGCGGCGATGGCCCGACATGCTGGTGACGGAGGCCGGCGCGGTGGAACCCAGTTCGGCCCTGAGCGTCGCGGGGCGGTCTTGCTCGCCACGCGGCGGCGTGGGGTCGAGCCGCTCCGAGTTATCGTTCCAGCACAGCGCGTCGCATCTTTTGCCGAGCACGACCTGATGCCGATGCTGGTCTGACGCCGGCTTGGACGGGAGAGCACAGTCGTCGTTCATCTCATCGATGGCTCGCCGGAGCGCGGCGGCGGCCTCATCGAGGTCTGCCTCGGCCGATGGACCGGGAAAGCCGGCAAGGCCAGCCGGCCTGCGGCAGAGCGCGCACGGCTCGACCACGTCACAGTCGTCGGTGCACAAGCCGAGGCCGCCGCGGCACCAGCAGCCGCCGCTCCGGACGAGGCCGCACTGCTCGGCCATGCTCATCAGTCCTCAGCGATCCCGTCGAGGGCGAGATCGTCGCGGCGATCTCCCATGTGGCGCCTCTACGGTTCATCCCCGCGCCTGCGGGGAACAC